>NZ_CP030352.1:37500-337500 GCF_000876675.2 Novosphingobium sp. P6W | reverse complement strand
GACCGGACCGGAACTCAAGCTGCACCAGTGCGGCCTGCCCAAGAAGATGGCGCTCGAACTGTTCAAGCCGTTCATCTACGCCCGTCTGGACGCCAAGGGTCTTTCCATGACCCTGAAGCAGGCCAAGAAGTGGGTCGAGAAGGAGCGCAAGGAAGTCTGGGACATCCTGGACGAGGTGATCCGCGAGCACCCGGTCATGCTCAACCGCGCGCCCACGCTCCACCGTCTCGGCATCCAGGCTTTCGAGCCCGTGCTGATCGAGGGCAAGGCGATCCAGCTGCACCCGCTCGTCTGCTCGGCCTTCAACGCCGACTTCGACGGTGACCAGATGGCCGTCCACGTGCCGCTTTCGCTGGAAGCCCAGCTCGAAGCGCGCGTGCTGATGATGTCGACCAACAACATCCTCTCGCCTGCCAACGGCAAGCCGATCATCGTTCCTTCGCAGGACATGGTTCTCGGCCTGTATTACCTGTCGCTCGACCGCGACGGCGAGCCGGGCGAAGGCATGAAGTTTGCCGACATGGCCGAAGTGCACCAGGCGCTTCACGTCGCTGCCGTCACGCTGCACTCGAAGATCGAGGCGCGCGTGCCGCAGACCGACGAGAATGGTCAGCAGTACATGGCGCGCTTCCACACGACGCCGGGCCGCATGCTGCTGGCAGAGTGCCTGCCCAAGTCGCACAAGGTGCCCTTCGACGTCGTCAACCGCCTTCTCACCAAGAAGGAAATCGGTGACGTCATCGATCAGGTCTACCGTCACACCGGCCAGAAGGACACGGTGCTGTTCGCCGACGCGATCATGTCGCTGGGCTTCCGCCACGCGTTCAAGGCCGGCATCTCGTTCGGCAAGGACGACATGATCATCCCGGACAGCAAGGTCGCCCTCGTTGCCGAGACCAAGGAACTGGTCGCGGACTACGAGCAGCAGTACCAGGACGGTCTGATCACCCAGCAGGAAAAGTACAACAAGGTCATCGACGCCTGGAGCCGTTGCGGCGACCAGGTGGCGAACGCCATGATGGACGAGATCAAGGCCCAGCCGATCGATCCCGAGACGGGTCGCATGGCCCAGATCAACTCGATCTACATGATGAGCCACTCCGGTGCGCGTGGTTCGCCAGCGCAGATGAAGCAGCTTGCCGGTATGCGCGGCCTCATGGCCAAGCCGTCGGGCGAGATCATCGAAACCCCGATCATCTCGAACTTCAAGGAAGGTCTGACCGTCCTTGAGTACTTCAACTCGACCCACGGTGCTCGTAAGGGCCTGGCCGATACCGCACTCAAGACGGCGAACTCGGGTTACCTGACCCGCCGTCTCGTCGACGTGTCGCAGGATTGCGTCGTCGTCGTCGACGACTGCGGCACCGAGCGCGCGCTGGAAATGCGTTCGATCGTTCAGGGCGGTTCGGTTATCGCCTCGCTTGCCGAACGTATCCTGGGCCGTACCCTGGCCGAGGACATCGTCGACAAGGAAGGCAACGTCATCGCGACCAAGGGCCAGCTCCTCGACGAGCCCGCGGTTGCCGCGATCGAGGCTACCGGCCTGCAGAACGCACGCATCCGCTCGCCGCTGATCTGCGAAGCCACCCAGGGCGTCTGCGGCACCTGCTACGGGCGTGACCTTGCCCGCGGTACTCCGGTGAACATCGGTGAAGCTGTCGGCGTTATCGCCGCGCAGTCGATCGGTGAGCCGGGCACGCAGCTGACCATGCGTACCTTCCACATCGGCGGTGCGGCGCAGCTCAACGAAACCTCGCACCTCGAAGCGATCAGCGCGGGCCATGTCGAATACCGCGACATCCCGACGATCGTCGACAAGCGCGACCGTCTCCTGTCGCTGGCCCGCAACGGCGAGATCATCCTGTTCGACACCGAGGGCCGTGAACGCGCAATCCACCGCGTGCCTTACGGTACGGTGCTGCTCCACAAGAACGGCGCCAAGGTCGAGCAGGGCGAACGCCTGGCAGAGTGGGATCCGTTCACGCTCCCGATCATCACCGAAACCTCGGGTGTGGTGAAGTATCAGGACCTGATCGATACCCGCACGCTGACCGAGCACGTCGACGATGCGACCGGCATGACCAGCCGCGTCGTCACCGAGGACCGTTCGTCCAGCCGCGCCAAGAAGAAGGAGGACCTGCGTCCGCGCATCACCCTTCTCGATGACGCATCGGGCGAAACCGCGCGCTACATGCTGGCGCCGGGCACCACGCTCTCGGTCGAGGATGGCCAGACGATCGAAGCCGGCGACATCGTTGCCCGTGCTTCGCGCGAAGCCGCCAAGACCCGCGACATTACGGGTGGTCTGCCGCGCGTTGCCGAACTGTTCGAGGCCCGCAAGCCGAAAGACAACGCGGTCATCGCCAAGGTCTCGGGCCGCGTCGAGTTCGTTCGCGACTACAAGGCCAAGCGCAAGATCGCGATCATCCCCGAGGAGGGTGAGCCGGTAGAATACCTGATCCCGAAGTCCAAGGTCGTGGACGTTCAGGAAGGTGACTGGGTCAAGAAGGGCGACAACCTGGTTTCGGGCTCGCCCGATCCCCACGACATTCTGGAAGTCCTCGGCGTGGAAGCGCTGGCGGAATACCTCGTCGCGGAAATCCAGGAAGTCTACCGTCTCCAGGGCGTGAAGATCAACGACAAGCACATCGAGGTGATCGTTCGCCAGATGCTGCAGAAGGTCGAGATCACTGACGGCGGCGACACCACGTTGCTGGCGGCCGAGCAGGTCGACTACGAAGAAATGGCCGAGTACAACGCCAAGCTCGCTCCCGGCCAGAAGCCGGCAGAGGGCAAGCCGGTGCTCTTGGGCATCACCAAGGCCTCGCTGCAGACCCGTTCGTTCATCTCGGCGGCCTCGTTCCAGGAAACCACCCGCGTGCTCACGCAGGCGGCGGTTGAGGGCAAGACCGACTCGCTGATCGGCCTGAAGGAAAACGTCATCGTCGGCCGTCTGATCCCGGCCGGTACCGGTGCAGGCATGAACCGCGTGCGCGTGGCGGCCACCAGCCGCGACGTGGCCCTGCGTGCGGCGACCCGCCGCGTGCAGGAAGCCATGATCCTCGCCAGCACGGCCGAGGAAGAGCACAAGGCTGAACTGGCCCGCAATGCCGCCGACGACCTCGGCGACAGCCCGCTCGCGGCAGTCGAGGGCGAAACCCACGGCACCGACGCGGATGCCGGTGACTACCTGAACCCCGAAGCGGCGGACGGCGACCAGGCATAAGCCTTTAGCCCCCGCCTGACAGGCAAACGAAAAGCCCCGCCGGAGCGATCCGGCGGGGCTTTTTGCTTTTGGGCTATTGCTTGGGGAAGAGGATCGGCTTGGCGTCCTGCGTGGGGGCTTCGACAGGCTCAGCCTGAGCGGGACGAAGAGAGGTCCGGTAATCCCCTGTTTGCTACGCCAGAAGAGCCGGGAGCGCTAAACCCGGATCACTCCGCCGCGACGGCGGCCGCTTCTGCTTCGGCGGCTTCGATCTCGGCCGCCTTGGCTTCCACCAGCGACACGATGTGATCGAGCATCGTCTCGCTCTGGATGGTGTGGTCCGACACGCCCGAGAGATAGACCATGTGCTTGCCGTTCCCGCCGCCGGTCAGGCCGATGTCGGTCTCGCGCGCTTCACCCGGGCCGTTGACGACGCAGCCGAGGACCGAGAGCGAGAGCGGGGTCTTGATGTGCTGCAGGCGGTCTTCCAGCGCCTCTACGGTGCGGATCACGTCGAAGCCCTGACGGGCGCAGGACGGGCAGGAAACAACGCGCACGCCGCGGGTGCGCAGGCCCAGTGCTTTGAGCATCTCGAAGCCGACACGCACTTCTTCTTCCGGCTCGGCCGAAAGCGAGACGCGCAGAGTGTCGCCGATGCCCGACCACAGCAGCATGCCCATGCCGATCGAGGACTTGACCGTGCCGCCGATCAACCCGCCAGCTTCGGTGATGCCGAGGTGCAGCGGGCAGTCCACGGCGTCCGCCAGCCCTTGGTAGGCGGCAACCGCGAGGAACACGTCGGAAGCCTTCACTGCCACCTTGAATTCGTGGAAGTCGTGGTCCTGCAGCAGCTTGATGTGATCCATCGCCGATTCGACCAGCGCATCGGGGCACGGCTCGCCGTATTTTTCGAGGAGGTGGCGTTCCAGGCTGCCGCCGTTGACGCCGATGCGGATCGCGCAGCCATTGGCCTTGGCGGCGCGCACCACTTCGGCCACGCGCTCGGCCGAACCGATGTTGCCGGGGTTGATGCGCAGGCAGGCAGCGCCTGCGTCCGCCGCTTCCAGCGCGCGCTTGTAGTGGAAATGGATGTCCGCGATCAGCGGGACCCGCGCCGCGCGGGCGATTTCGCGGAAGGCAGCGGTGCTTTCCACGTCGGGACACGAAACACGGATAAGGTCCGCCCCGGCATCCTCGCAGCGCCGGATCTGGTCGATCGTGGCGCCGGCATCGGACGTGAGGGTGTTGGTCATGGTCTGCACCGTGATCGGCGCATCGCCGCCAACGGGCACGGCTCCGACCATGATCTGGCGGCTCTTGCGGCGCTCGATATCGCGCCAGGGACGAATGGAAGACATGGCTACCCTATAGGCGCTGCGGATGACGTATTGAAGCCGAATCCGGTGCGGCTTTTGCCGTCATGCGAATTGAGGCATTGAGACGCGATGACGAACGAGATGCTGAACGACGACGATCACCGCGAACTGCCCCTCCTGTTCGGCCGGGTACTGGATGGAGAAGGCGGCGCGCGCGAAATCGGCTGGGAAGCGGCGCGGGACTGGCAGCCCGCCAGAAACGGCGAAGTCCTGTGGGTCCACCTGCTGCGCACCCATCCCGGCCTTGAGGAATGGCTGATGGACGACCTGACCATTTCCGAGCCGACGGCCGAATTGCTGACCAGTGATGCCACCCGTCCGCGCGCCTTTCGCGAAGGCCAGGCCCTTGTCGCCACGCTGCGCGGCATCAACTTCAACCCCGGCGCCGACCCCGAAGATATGCTCTCGATGCAATTGTGGAGCGATGGAGCGCGCGTCATCACCCTGCGGCGCGATCCGCTGCAAACGCCCCGGCTGGTGCGGGGCGACCTTGATGCAGGGCTGGGGCCGGTCGATGCCGGGTCACTTGTTACCGCGCTGACCGAACACCTGATCGAGCGCATGAGCCACGCCATCGTCGACATGAACGCAGTGATCGACGAGCTTGAGGACGAGACGATCGAAAGCGATGCCGTCGAGACGCTCGACAAGATCGCGATGATCCGGCGCAATTGTCTGGCCTTGAAACGGCACATGTCGCCGCAGCACGAGGCGCTGCTGGCGATCGCCCACGGCGCGCCGGGCTGGTTCGAGGAACACGACCGGCGCGAGATCGCCGAATCCATCGCCCGTCTGCGTCGCTATCTCGACGATCTGGACATCAGCAAGGAATCCGCGATCGTCCTGCAGGATGACATCCGCGCCCGCGCGGCCGCCAACAGCCAGCGCACGCAATACGTGCTGGCTGTGGTGGCGGGAATATTCCTGCCTCTGACCTTCATCACCGGGCTGCTGGGCATCAACGTCGGCGACATTCCGCTGGCGGAGACCGGCTCGCACGGGTTCTGGATCATCTGCGGTCTGTGCGCGGGGCTGCTTGTCGTCGAAGTCCTGCTGCTGCGCCGGCTGAAGTGGGTGTAGGCGTCCGCCCTACCCGGCGAGAAGCGCGGAGAACAGCAATTCCTCGTCCCGCTTTTCGCCGACCATGAAGTGGATGTCTGCGACTTTGCCGAAGCCATAACGCGCGTAGAACTTCTGCGCGCCGGGATTGTCGGAATAGACCGAGAGCTGGATTTCGTCGGCACCGAAAGCGGCGGCTTCCGCCAGCGCCCAATCCATCAACCGCGCGCCGATGCCCTGCCCGGTTGCTTCAGGCGCGGTGTAAAGCTGCTTGAGTTCGATCACTTTGGCGCCGCGCGCATGTTCGGGCCAGCCGCAGTGCATCACCAGCTTGCAGAAGCCGAGCAGTTGCCCGTCATCCTCGGCCAGCACGACGCGCAGGGCGGGGTCGGCGATTTCCTTCGCGACTTTCTCCTCGCTATGCGATTCGCCGAGGAAATTCGCGAGATCCTCGGGCCGATAGAGGTGCCCGAACTTGGCAACGAAACTGTCGGTGCCGAGGCGGGCCAGCGAAGCGGCATCGGAGCCTTGCGCAAAACGAATGTCCATCCGGGCAGTTATCGCCGCCCCGCCCACAGCGTCAATCGCCATGTCCGCAGATGCGCGCAGGCTATAGCTGCAAGGTCATGCACATCGAGAAATCGTCCGCGACGTAATCGCCGAAAGGTGGGCACTCCGCAAAGCCGTGGGCGCGGTAGAGGTTCTGGGCAGGCTGAAACGCCGCTGGCCGTCCGGTTTCGAGGCTGACGCGGGCATAGCCGCGCTCCCGCGCCTCGGCCAGGAGCCGCCCCAGGATCGCCTTGCCCACGCCCCGGCCGCGATAGGCCGGAGCAGCGCGCATGGATTTGAGTTCTCCGTGGCCGTCGCCAAGGTGCTTGATGGCGCCGCATCCGGCCAGCATCTCACCGTCCCAGGCCGAGAAGAACGCGACGTCCGGCTGGCGCAGCCGCGCGGCGGGCATGGCGTGGACACTTTCGGGCGGAGACCACTGGCGCATTTCGTCGAGGTGCAGCTGGAGCAGTGCGAGTACGCTTTCGCCGCTCAGGTCGTCAGGGATGATGCGCAGATCCGCGATCATGCTTCTACTGCCCCGAATACTTGTCGGCCTTGCGGCGGCCCATGCGCATCCCCGCTTCCAGCCTTGCCCTGAGCTGGGTGTAGTATTCGGACAGGAAGCGCCGCTCGTCACCCCAGCCGTCGCTGCGACCGATCTTGGCGGCGATGGTCTGGTAGACGGTTTCGATCGATTCGCCGCGATCCTCGCGCAGCACGCGTTCCAAGGACTGCAGTTCGAATTCGCCGTAGACGGCCAGTTCCGCTTCCTCGAAACGGTACTTTTGCGTGGGCGCGGTTTCTTCCTCGCCCGCCGGGGCCTGCACCGCCGTCATCGCCGCTTCCAGCTTCTGGCGCGGGCGTTCCAGCACCCAGCTACCCGCGATCACGTCTCCGGCGCGCAGGCGGTCGCGGTTGAACAGGGGGAACAGCATGAAGATGCCGAACCAGCCCGCCGCCGCCAGCCACGCCATGCCGCTGTCCGCGCCGGCCATCATGATCAGCGGGATGGGCAGGAACAGTTCGATATCGCGTAGCAGGTTGCGGGCGATCACCATCTCGGCGGTAAGGCGGCCGCCGTCACGCGCGGCGATGCGTATGCCGGTAAGCCGCTTGCCCGGCGTCGCTCCGCGCGGGCCCAGCTCGAAATAGAGAAAGTAGGCGTTGCGGAATAGGAACATGATGACGATCCACACGATCATCAGGAACTGCAGCGCCTGCGCCGAGGCGCCCTTGCCCTCGGCCTCACGCATGAACTGGCCGACGCCGCCGGCGATCTGCGCCAGCGCCAGGGTTGAGCAGACCATCAGCACGGCGATGAAGATCAGGTCGAGGATCAGGGCGCCCAGCCGCGCCCCGCGCCCTGCCACCGTCACCGGCAGCGAAATACCTTCGGGGGTGACGAGGATGCGCTCCTTCCGGGAGCGCGGCCGGCGGATGGAGGCGGCGGCCTTCATCGGCGTGCCCCGGCGCGCGCATTGCCCCGGAAGGCGAAGAAATAGGCGCACCACAGCATCAGCATGAAGCCGCCGATGGCGAAGCGGCCGAAGGTATTGTCGACCAACTGGCGCGCGAAGCCTTCGAGCAGCGCGGCGACCACCAGCATCAGCACCACGCCGGTCATCACCACGGCCGCACGGCGCCCCGCCTCGGCGGTGGCCTCAAGGATCGGGCGATCGCCGGGAAAGGCCAGTGCGCGGCCGATGTGCAGCCCCGCTGCGCCCGCCAGCAGGATCGCGAACAGTTCGGTGGTGCCGTGCACGCAGATCCAGCCCGCAAAATCGGTCAGCAGGCCCGCACCGTGATACAGCCATGCCATCGCGCCAAGCAACGCGAGATTGTGGATCAGCAGCAGCAGCGTCGGGATGCCGAAGGCGAAGCCAAGCGCAAAGGCAAGGATAGAAACCTGCGCATTGTTGCTGAAAAGCTGGGCGGCGAACACGCTCAGCCCGTCCCGCTCCTGTTCGCCGAACAAGGTGCCCCTCAGGGCCTGCGCCGTCGCGCCCGGCACCCGGGCGCCGGCCATGTCGCGCGAGATCAGCGAAAAATACCACTCGGGATCGTGCGAGACGAGCAGCCAGCCGACCGCTACGCCCGCCACCATCACCGCCAGCGCCACGACGATGTCGAGCCAGATCGCCCTTACCGCCGCGCTCCAGCCGCCACCGAGGAAGCCGCCCAGCCATTCGGCCAGCGACGAACGCGGGCCGTAGACGACGAACCAGGCCCGCTGCACCAGCGCTTCGAGATAGGCCAGCGTGGCGGCATCCAGCGAAGTCTCGCGCGCGATGGAAAGGCTGGAGGCGACGGTGCGGTAAAGGCCGGGCAATGCCAGCAGGTCCTCGTCGGAGATACGGCGCAGGCGACCTTTCTCCATGCGGACGACGATGGCTTCCAGTCGCTGCCAGTCGGCCTCGCGCTCGATACGGAAACGATCGGAGCGCAGTGCGGCGATCTCGATCGCGTTGACCGGCATATCGGGGGAGGCCGAGGCGGAAATGGCGTTCATCCGATCGCTCCGGCGCGCTTGATGGCAAGATAGGCGTCGAGCAGGCGCGTGCCCACGTTCTGCCAGGGCGCTTCCAGCACGTCGACGCCGATCTGGCGCAGCCGCCGTATGACCAGCGCACGCTGGCGCAGCAGCTGGTCGGCAGAAACCGCCATCGACAGGATTTCCAGATCGTCCGGCTGGGCGGCGGAAAGGCCCTCCAACTCCTCGTCGGCCATGGTAACGAACAGGACGACATGGCGCGAAACGAGGCGGCCCACGCTTTCGATCATCAGCTGCGCGCTGGTCGGGTCGGCAAAGTCGGAGAACACCACGATCAGCGAGCGGCGCTTCAGGCGGCTGGCCAGAGTTGCCAGCGCCAGGGTGAAATTGGGCTCCTCCGAGCGGTATTCCAGCCCGGCGGCGGCGCGCTGCAGGCGGTGAAATTCGGCGCTGGCCGCGATGAACGGGGTCGAGACTTCGGGGCGCGAGGCGAAGCCGAACAGCGAGACGCGGTCCCCGCCCTTGAGCGCGACGAATGCGGTCGCCAGCGCGGCGGAAACCGCGCGGTCAAGCCGGGGCATGCCCGCGATCGGCTCGCACATCGCCTGCCCGCAGTCGAAGGCGAAGACGACCTGGTTGTTGCGCTCGGTCTCGTATTCCTTGGCGTAGAGATGGACGTGGCGGGCCGAGCTTTTCCAGTCGATGCGGCGGCGGTCCATGCCGGGCTGATATTCGGCCAGCGATTCGAACTGGGTGCCTTCGCCCCGGATGCGCCGGGCGAGCAGGCCGTACTGGGCGTCCTTGAGGAAAGTCTGCAAAGCGGGGGAGCGGACGGCGGCGATGTTCGGCCATATCCGCACCGCTTCGTCGAGATCGCCGGTCATCTGCCGCGCGCCAAGGCCCAGCGGCCCGGTCCAGCGCAGCCACGCGCGCACCACTTTGCCCGTGCCGCGGCGCGATGCAGCGAACGCACCGCTGCCGCTCCAGCCCTCATCGCCCCCGGCAAGTGGAAAGACCAGTCGCCCCCCGGCGGTCAGGCGCGGGTCGCATTCCAACGCCATTTCCGCGCGTGAGGGGCGGCCGCCGCGAAACAGCAACTGCGCCCCGATCGCCTCTTCGTTGCCCACTTCGATGTCGGCGGGGACGGCAACCCGCAGGTCCTCCACCCGCCCGGCCAGCAGCCCGTCGGCGATCACCAGCACCAGAATTACCAGGCATGCCACCGGCGCGATCACCCACAGGGCGGGCTGCGCCGCCGCGATCAGCAGCGCTACCGGTGCCGCAAGCGCCAGCAGCACTGCCGCGCGGGCTGTCGGCACGATCGGCGCGCCTGAAAATCGGGGAGGACGGCTGCTCACCGTCAGCGCGGCGCTTCGGTCTGTTCGACCAGCTGGCGCACCAGTGCCTCAACCTGCTTGCCCTCGATCTCGGCAGCGGGGCTGAGGAGCAGGCGGTGACGCAGAACCGCCGTTGCCAAAGCCTTCACATCATCAGGCACCACATAGTCGCGCCCGTCGAGCGCGGCGCGTGCCCGCGCGGCGCCGGCCAGCAGCACCGCCGAACGCGGCGAGGCGCCGGAAGACAGGTCCGCGCTTTCCCGCGTGGCCCGCACCAGCCGCACGATGTAGTCGATCACGCTGTCCGCCAGCTTCACCGAGGCGACCGCGCGGGTCGCGCCTTCCAGCTGGGCGGGGGTGATGATCGCGGTGATGCCGACTTCGGCGGGCGTGGGCGCGCCCCGGTTCTCACCGTAACGCGCAACGATGCGGCGTTCCTCGTCGGCGCTGGGATAATCCACCAGGAGCTTGAACAGGAAGCGGTCGAGCTGCGCTTCGGGCAGCGGATAGACGCCCTGGCTCTCGATCGGGTTCTGCGTGGCCACCACGGTGAAGTGGGGGGGAAGCGCGTGGGCGGTGCCGTCCAGCGTGACGCGGCGTTCCTGCATGGCTTCCAGCAGCGCCGCCTGAGTCTTGGGCGGAGTGCGGTTGATCTCGTCCGCCAGCAGCATGTCGCAGAAGATCGGCCCGTGGGTGAGGGTGAACTGGCTGGTCTGGAAGTTGAACAGGTTGGAGCCGAGAATGTCGCCCGGCATCAGGTCCGGGGTGAACTGGATACGTCCGAAATCAAGGCCCAGCGTTGCCGCGAAGCATTGGGCAAGGAAAGTCTTGGCGGTGCCCGGGGGGCCTTCCAGCAGCACATGGCCGCGCGCCATCAGCGCGATCAGCAGATGTTCCACGGTGTCGGCCTGCCCGATCACGCCCTTGGCGACTTCGACGCGAATGGCCTGGGCCAGGGCGGCAACGGCTGCGATACCGGCGTTGCCTTGCGGTGCCGGTTCGGAAACGCCCGGATGGGAAAGGCCCAAATCGGAAAGGGGCGTGTCGGTCATCGGATCAGCATCCTTTCGAGCGCATGAAGGTCGCGCGCGGCTTTCAGAAGGTCATGCGGACGCCGCGCTGCCTTCAGGCGGCCGGCGATAACGGAAAAAGGTTCACCCTCGTGGCGTCGGGCGGCAAGGGCGCGGTCGATCGCGGCGTCGGCGCGCTCAGGGTCGAGTGTGCGCGGCAGGGCCAGGGCCTGCACCAGCCGCTCGCGCGAATGATCGGCATAGGGCCCGCCGAGCAGGTGCCAGCGGCGGGTGCGGCGCACAAAGCCGGCGGCGTTCGAGACCAAAGCGCGCTTGCCGAACGCGATCGCCCGGCCTTGCACAAGCGGCGGGCCAAAGCGCATGAACCCCCGCCAGCCGACCACCAGCGCCGCCAGCAGCAGGCACAGCGTCGCCGCCAGGAACGGCGGGGTGAAGGCCAACGTCAGCAGGTTCTGCGAGCGGCCGTAACCGGGCAGTGTCATGTCGAAGCTGACCGAGGCGCCCTGCTTCACGCCGCTTGCGCGGACCAGTGCCTCGGCCAGGCGCGCATTCTCGATCCGGGCCATGCCGTAATTGTCGAGCAAGTCGGGTTCGAAAACGATGATTACGGGGTAACGTTCCTCGTCTTCCTCGTCAGGGTACGTGATCGGACCTTGCGCCATGGCTTCCAGTTCGGCGTAGTATCCGCCGTCGCTCATGAAGCCCGCAAGCGTCAGCTTCCCGTCGCGGCTGCCGACGATGCGCACAAGACCTTCCCCCTGACCGGACAGCACAAATCGCCCGTCCGGCAGCGCACCCGAAAGACCCGCGCCCTGCCACGCGGCAGCCCTCTCGGGCAGCGCAGTGACCTTTACAGACAGCGTATCGAGGAAACCCTGCCATTCGGGCGGCATCGTGCCGGACAGGCGCACCCAGCCGGTCTTCGCGTCGTTTTTCTGTTCGCGCGTGGGCTGGGTCGCCATCCACTTGGGCGCGATGATGAGCGTGGGGCCCATATAGCGGCGGTTGGCGACGATCTTTTCGATCTTTTTGCCGTCTGCAAGGGCAGGCGGGGTCAGCACCAGCAGGCCCGGCTTGTCCAGCGCGCCTTCGTTGCGCACCCGGCTCACCGCGTAACCGCGCCGTTCGATGTAATCGGCAAAGGCAGCGTAGCCGTTGAGGCCCCTGCCCTCTGCATGGGCCTGCCCATCATTGGCGGACCCCATGCCGGTGCCGGTCGCGATCATCCACAGCAGCGCCACGAACAGCGCTCCGCCGAGCAGGACGATGGCCAGCACTGCCCAGCGCGAAAACGGATTGGCGCCGACCGCGATGCCGGCTGCGGTGCCAGCTGTGGGGGAGGCGGCCCTGCCCGTGCTCATGCGCGCAGTTCAATCTGCGCGAACCGGGCATAAGCGCTGCGGGCCGCGTTCCAGTCCCCCGCGTCGAGGTCGCGCAGCGCGAATACCGCGCGCTCCACCCGCTCGGCGATCACCGCGAAAGCGCTGCGCCCGGCATCGGGCAGCATCGGCAGCACGGCGATTTCGCGCGCGGTGGAGGCGGCGTTCAGCCAATCGGGCCGGGCATCGGAAATCTGGCGGACGCTGCGCCGCAGCAGCAAATGCGCTGCTTCGCCGAACTTGCCCTGAGCGGCCAGCCGATCGGCATCTTCCAGCAGGGCCACCGCTTCTGCCCGGTCCGGCGTCCAGTGCACTTCCTCGGGCGCGGGCTGGCGCATGCGCCACTTGTCCAACAGCGGTTCGATGGCGATGCGCCAGAGCAGGAACAGCGCCAGCAGCACGCCGAGCGCGATCAGGACATACTGGAACACCGGCCATGACATGCCGAGCAGTTCACCGATGGGGCTGAAAATCTTTTCGAGAAACCGGCCTAGCGCTTTGAGCCATTCCGGACTCGTCTGCGTATCGGGCATGCGCGGTTCGGGCAGCGGGGCATACTGGATGTCGGCGGTATCGCGCACGGCCTTCCAGTCATCGGCCCCGCCATTGGCCAATCCAGCCGCAGAGGACCCTGCGGCCGAACCCGCGCCTTGACCTCCGCCAACCGTCACAAGCGCAGGATTGCACGGGCGCCAGAGCTGCGCAAGCGCTTGCTACTGCGTGTTAATCGCCCGTCGCACCGGCCGCGCCGATGCAGCCTGCGGGCGACCGACCCTTCAGCCGCGTGCCCGTGCCCGGCGATAGGTGCCCAGCGGGCGCACGTACTTGCAGTGGAACGCCAGTTCCTGCAGCGCCATGTCGACGCGCGCCTCGCCGGGGGCGCCTTCGATATCGGCGTAGAAGGTCGTCGCCGCGAAGCTGGCCTGGGCCTGATAGCTTTCCAGCTTGGTCATGTTGACGCCGTTCGTCGCGAATCCGCCCAGCGCCTTGTAGAGCGCGGCGGGGATGTTCTTCACCTCGAAGATGAAAGTGGTCATCGCCGGCTGGTCCTTCAGTTCGAAGGGGTCCAGCGGTTCGCGCGCCAGCACCACGAAGCGGGTGGTGTTGTCGGCCGCGTCCTCGACATTCTCCTCGATCACGTCGAGGCCGTAGAGCTGGGCCGCCAGCTTCGGGGCGATGGCGCAGGAATCGGGGTCGCCGGCCTCGCGCACCAGCGCGGCGGCGCCGGCGGTGTCGGCATAGGCCATCGGCACGATGCCACGTTCGCGAAGATAGTGGCGCGACTGGCCCAGCGCCTGCGGATGGCTGTAGGCGGCCGAAAACGGCCCCTTGGCGCCGGGCAGCGCCATCAGCGCGTGATGGATCGACATGAAATGCTCACCCACGATCGACAGCCCGCTTTCGGGCAGCAGGAAGTGGATGTCGGCAACGCGGCCATGCTGGGAATTCTCGATCGGGATGATCGCGCGGGCGGCCCGGCCTTCCTTCACCGCATCCAGCGCATCCTCGAACGAGAAGCACGGCAGCGGCAGGCAATCCCCGTCATATTCAAGGGCGGCGCGGTGGCCGTTGCAGCCGGGCGCGCCCTGCAAGGCGACGGCCTTTTCGGGGCTGGCGAGGGCGGCGGCTTCCATTTCGCCGACAAGGGCGATCGCGGGCTGGGGATAGGCGTTCATGACTAGCGCGCGATTAGGCGGCAATCGCGATATCCGCAATGGCTCTTGCGCTGGATCAAGGCGCCCATTAGGACCCCGAGCCACAGGATGAGCTTAAATAAGCCGCAGGGGCATGCACGAATGGACGATCGTTTCAATACTATCGCCGGCTGGACTTTATTCTCGGGCATCGTCGGCCTGGGGCTGAGCATTGCCAGCGGAATGTACTTTCAGGCTGACAAGCATCACGCCCCCGAGACGGCGGGCTATCCGGTCGAAGGCGTAGCAGAGAAGGGCGAAGGCGGCGCCGACGTGCCGATCGCAACGCTTCTGGCCAGCGCCGACGTGGCGAAGGGCCAGGCGACTTTCGCCAAGTGCACCTCGTGCCACACCATCAATTCGGGCGGCGCCAACGGCATCGGCCCCAACCTCCACGGCGTCGTCGGCGAGGCGATCGGCAAGGGCGTGGGCGGTTTCGCGTTCTCCGACGCCCTAAAGAGCAAGGGCGGCAACTGGTCGTTCGATGCGCTGAACGATTGGCTCAAGAGCCCCAAGGCCTATGCGCCGGGGACCAAGATGACCTTCGCCGGCCTTTCGAAGCCGGAAGACCGGGCTAACATCATCGCCTATCTGAACACGCAGGGTTCCAACCTGCCGCTGCCGGCGGCCGGTGCAGCGCCCGCTGCGGATGCCGCTGCTGCCCCCGCCGCCGAAGGAGCAGCCGCTCCCGAAGCGAGCGAGGCTGCCGCGCAGTAACAACTGCCATCCGGCTCTGCCGGTTGAAAACGGTCCGCTAGCGCCGCCGAGTCGCTAGCGGGCCGTTTTCGTCTTTCAGGGGATATTGTGCTTCGGCAGACGCAGCTGAAACGCTGCAGCCGTGCCAGCTTTGGTCTGACTGACGGTCAGCCCTGGCCCTTGAAGCCCTTGGCGATCACGTACCACTCGGACGAGTCCTTGCGGCTCGCAGGCGGCTTGGCGTGCTTCACACTGGTGAAATGGCGCTTCAGCAGCGACAGCAGTTCGGTATCCGTGCCGCCCGCCAGCACCTTGGCGACGAACGTACCGCCCGGCGCCATCGACTGGATCGCAAAGTCCACCGCCGTTTCGACCAAGCCCATGGTGCGCAGGTGGTCTGTCTGCTTGTGGCCAACGGTGTTCGCCGCCATGTCCGACAGCACCAGGTCCGGCGGTCCGTCCAGCGCGCCTTCCAGCGCGGCGGGGGCCTCGTCGGCCATGAAGTCCATTTCGAAGATGGTCACGCCCTCGATCGGGTCGGTGGGCAGCAAATCGATGCCCACGACCTTGGCCTTGGGGGCCTTCAGGCGCAGCACCTGGCTCCAGCCGCCCGGCGCGATGCCAAGGTCGACCGCGCGGGTCACGCCTTTGAACAGGTCGAATTTTTCGTCCAGTTCGATCAGCTTGTAAGCGGCGCGGCTGCGATAGCCGTCGGCCTTGGCCTTCTTGACGTAAGGGTCGTTGATCTGGCGCGTCAGCCAGCGCGCCGAACTGGTGGTGCGCTTCTTGGCGGTGCGCAGGCGCTCGCCGGGGTCTTTTCCTGAACGGCTCATCTTGCACCTATTGCGTTATGTACGGCGTCGCGCACGCCGGGCGCGCGAACATGACCGTGAGAAGGACTGTGGGAAGCGATCAGGCTGCGCAGGATGCCCTCGCGGATGCCCCGGTCGGCAACGCCAAGGCGTGCGGCCGGCCACAGATCGAGAATCGCCTCCAAAATGGCGCAGCCTGCCACCACCAGATCCGCACGCTCCCGCCCGATGCAGGCCACCTCGCGGCGCTCCTCCAGCGACATGGCGGATAGCCGCGTGCTGATGTCGCGCATCGATTCGGCAGGCACGATCAGCCCGTCGACCATGCGGCGATCGTATTGCGGCAGTTCCAGGTGCAGGCTGGCAAGCGTGGTGACGGTGCCGCTGGTGCCCAGCAGGCGCAGCGGGCCGTCCTGCCCCGCGCTCTCCCGCGCCGGGGCAACGCGCTTGGAAAATGCCGCGAAACTCTCTGCGACAAGGCTGTGCATGTGGCGATAGCGGGCCAGCCGTTCCTCGCGGGTGGCGCCTTCGGACGCGCAGCTCTCGGTCAGCGAGACGACGCCCCAAGGCACGCTCTGCCAATCGAGGATGCGCGGCACGGTGCCGGTGCTCTCGATCAGGACCAGTTCGGTGGAGCCGCCGCCGATGTCGAAGATCATCGCCGGGCCCAGGCCTTCCTCAAGCAGGACATGGCAGCCAAGCACCGCCAGCCGCGCTTCCTCGCGGGCGCTGATGATGTCGAGCGCTATGCCGGTCTCTTCTCGCACCCGCTCGATGAATTCGGTGCCGTTGACGGCACGCCGGCAGGCTTCCGTCGCCACCGAGCGCGCAAGAAAAACGTTGCGGCGCATCAGCTTGTCCGCGCAGATTCGCAGCGCCGAAAGCGTGCGCTCCATCGCCGCGTCGGAAAGCCGGCCCGATTGCGCCAGCCCCTCGCCCAGCCGCACCACGCGGCTGAAGGCGTCGATCACGGTGAAATTTTCTCCCGAGGGACGGGCGATGAGCAAGCGGCAGTTGTTCGTGCCAAGATCGATCGCCGCATAGGCCTGACGCGGATAAGGCGCCCCGGACGATGCTGCGGCAGGCATTTGAACCGGCGCGGTCGATGCAACGGGCGCGGTTGTACCGGCAGGGTGATCGATCGCCTTGGCAGGGGCTGCGGCCACCTTGGCCACGGCCGGAGACTTGGCTGCGGCCGGAGTCCTGGACTTGTTTTCTGCGCGCGGCGCTTTGCCGGCCTCGGGCCCTCGCGCACTCCCTGACGGACGCGCCTTGCCCTTGGCTGTGCCGGCGGTCTGCGGGCTACCAGGCAAACCAGCCTTGCCCTTACGACCTTTTCGCCGCCGTCCCGGACGGCCCGACACATCGACTTTCGCTGCCGGCGGATCTTGCTCCGCCATGATTTCAATTCTCGATCATATATCATTCCGCCGGATCGGCGGACACCTGACCGCGATGCTAACGCCCTGCGAGCAAAGGCACAAGGGGCCCGGCTGTCAGAACCTTCACCAAGGCACTTGACGCGAATCAAAGCCGCATCTAAGGGGAGCGCCTCTCCGGTGCCCTGTCGTCTAATGGTAAGACTGCGGTTTCTGATACCGCCTATCGAGGTTCGAATCCTCGCGGGGCATCCAGAGAGCAATCTCAGGCAGTAGCATCCAAGCGCAACGCCCTTGCGCAAGCGCCGGTTGTTCTGGCACTTTGGTCTCATGCCGTCTCACCCCATATCAGCCAAGCGCAGACACCTTGGGGGTACTCTTCGGGGTACTGGGGGTATCGCTCTGTGCTAACGGACGCGGCCTGCCGGAAGGCGCTGCCAGGCGAGACGGATCGGAAGATTTCGGACGAGCGGGGGCTCTACCTCCTCGTGCGGAAAACCGGCTCCAAACTGTGGCGTCTGAAGTACCGCTTTGCGGGACGCGAGAAGTTGCTCGCGATCGGGCCCTATCCCGAGGTCACGATCACACAAGCCCGCAGCGCGCGGGACAAGGCACAGCAACAGCTCCGGGACGGAATCGACCCATCGGCGGCGAAGCAGGCCCGCAAGGCGCAGGCTATTGCGGATGCCCTGGACAGCTTCGAGAAGGTAGCCCGCGCCTGGTACGCGGTGAAGGCAAAGACCTTGGACCCGCGTTACGCCGCAGCAGTGCTGAGCAGGCTGGAATACGACGTCTTCCCATCATTCGGATCAAAGCCGATCCGCAGCATCACGTCCCCCATGGTGCTGGACATGATCAGGAAGATCGAGAAGCGCGAGGCACACGATACGGCGCACAGAGTGCGGAACCACGTCTCGGACGTGTTCGTGTGGGCAATTGCGTCGGGGCTGGCCGAAATCGACCCGGCGAACATGATCAAGAAGGCGCTCATACCGACCGATCCCAAGCTGCGCCCGGCGATCGTCAAGATCGAGC
This sequence comes from Novosphingobium sp. P6W, assembly GCF_000876675.2. Classification (GTDB taxonomy): domain Bacteria; phylum Pseudomonadota; class Alphaproteobacteria; order Sphingomonadales; family Sphingomonadaceae; genus Novosphingobium. Next base: position 319,454 of record NZ_CP030352.1, on the reverse strand, counting down.
CGGCGCGCAAACTGCTATCGGACATCGAAGCACTCCCGGGCACGTACTGGTCAACGCTGCTCGCGGCACGCCTCACGGCGTTGACGGCAGCGCGGCCGGGCGTCGTTCGTCTTGCGGAGAAGCAGGAGTTCGAGGACTTGGACGGGCCGAAGCCAATTTGGCGCATCCCGGCGGCCAAGATGAAGTTAACTCGCAAGCAGAAGCGCGACGTCGCTTGGGAGTTCGTCATTCCCCTTTCGCGGCAGGCCGTGGAGGTTGTCAAAGCAGCCATTTCAGAGAGCCCAGCCTGCCACCCGAAGGCAGCGCACAACGGCAAGAAATGGCTCTTCCCCGGCCCCGGTGCCTGGACGAAGCCGATCAGCGACAGCACGCTGAGCAAGGTCTACCGGGAGGGAGGTTACGAGGGCGTGCACGTCCCGCATGGCTGGCGCTCCACCTTCTCAACGATCATGAACGAACGCGCGGCCGGCGAGGATCAGGAACGCGACCGCGCGATCATCGACCTGATGCTTGCGCATGTGCAGCCGGGCGTCGAGCCGATCTACAACCGCGCGATGTATTTGCCACGTCGGCGCCAGTTGGCGCAGGCATGGGCAAACCTGCTCATGCAGGACGCAGTCAACGCGCACTTGCTGCTGCCCGCGCATCGGCCTTGGCGCTCCAAAACCCGGGAGACCGGGCATGAGCGCGTCAAGAATCGGCGAACTGCTGCAGCGACCAAGCCGCGCCGGCAACGGCGACAGCGAAGCGCGGGGCCCGTGGCGGAAGAGCTATGACGTAGACGACGTGCGCGCCCGCGTCTCAACGATCTATTGGAACGCCTCCCCCAAGAACGAAAACTATCTCCAATTCCGCGACGTGTTTGCCACCACGGTAAGGAAGTACTCCAGCCACATCCGCGAGAAGGGCAAGCAGCTGCCCATTTCAATGACCGCACAAGCCGTGCTGGGCGCCCTTCTCGCTCTCATGGACGGCAAAACAGGCCGGTGCGACCCGTCTCTGGACGAAATATCGAGACGTTCTGATATGTCGCGTCGTACCGTCGTGCGGCAGCTGGAGGCTCTGCGCGAACGCAAGATCGTCAACTGGGTGCGGCGCACGGTGAAAACCGGGAATGCCAAGGGCGCTGGCCCACAGCGCCAGCAGACGAGCAACGCCTACTTTATCGATATGATGAACCTGCCGATCGAGATCGTACGCACGCTGCGTCAGAAGCTGGGCGACAAGCTACGCGAGACGGCAAAGGTCTTCCACGGATCGGGCAAGGTCCCTAGCTTCAGCGGTATTTTCCCGTGTGACTGCATCAGCCTTTTTGCTCCCGGATAATCGCCGATTATCCTTGGGGCTTCTTGCGTTTGCAGACCTATGCGGATCGCCTGCGTGATGCCCGATAGCGGCGCGCGTGGATTGCTGCTGGCAAGGGCCATTTGGCTGCCCACCATAAAGAAAGGCCGGGACGAACAAGTCGTCCCGGCCCATCCGAAATTCCCCTCCGGCAAGCCGGAAAGGCCTGTCGTTCGTTCCGCTTAGCGGAAGAGCGACAGGAGCGTCTGCGGTGCCTGGTTGGCGATCGATAGGGCCTGCACGCCCAGCTGCTGCTGGACCTGAAGGGCCTGAAGGCTCGCGGATTCCTTGGCGAGGTCAGCGTCGACGAGGCTGCCGATACCGGTCGTGACAACGTCGGTCAGGTTGCTGTTGAAGGCAAGCTGGCCGTCGATCTGGCGCGAACCAGCGCCGAGCTCGCTCAGGCTGGTCTTCACTTCGTCGAAGAACGTGTCGAGGGTGTCGGACAGGTCCGAAGCTGCCGTGGCAGCAACAGCCGAATCCGCACCTGCGAGCGCGGTGATCGTGGCATCGTCGGTCGAAGCGCCGAAAGCAGTGGTCGCCTTCGTCGTGTAACCCTGGTTGGCGATCGAGAGCGTATCGTCGCTCGAGATCGACTGCAGGGCGCTCACTGCGCCATCCGTGGTCCCGCCGTCCTTCAGCAGGTTGACGCCGTTGAAGTCCGAACCATCGATGATCGTGTTGATCTGCTTCTTGAGCGAGACCAGATCCTTCGAAATTGCGGTGCGGCTTTCAACGTCGAGACCTGCGTCCGAGGCTTCGAGAGTCTTCGACTTCATCTGGTTGAGGAGGTCGGAGATCTGCTCGCTGCCGGCGACGGCAACGTCCGTGACGCTCTTGGCGTTGTTGAGCGAGCTGGTGACAGCATTCAACTTGCCGAGGTCGCCGCGGAGCGTCTGGGCGACGGTGTACTTCGCCGAGTCGTCCTTCGTGGACGCCACGTTCAGACCCGTGGTGATACGGCTCTGGGTGGTTTCCATCGAACGGTTGGTGCTGTTCAGGCTCTGAAGAGCAGCCATGGCACCAGCATTGGTGTTTACCGAAAACGCCATTTCAAGTTTCCTTCTGGGTTACAGACCGATTCTGCGGTCCGGCGACAGAAACGCTGTCGTCCGTGCGATCCCGAAAAAGACGGGTGCATGATTATTCTAGGAGGACTCTTGGTGCGGCGGTTTTATCCTTGAAAAATTAGCTTCGGGTGCGACACCGAAAGGACTCAGAACGGGAACAGGGCATCGTAGATCTGCTGGCCCCAGCGGGCCTGCTGGGCGTCCGTAAGCTGGCCGCGTCCGCCGTAGCTGATGCGCGCTTCGGCGATCTGGCTGTGGCGGATGGAGTTGTCGCGGGCGATGTCCTCGGGGCGGATCACGCCGGAGACGACCAGTTCGCGCAGCTCGAAGTTGACGCGTACTTCCTGCTTGCCGCGGATCGCCAGGTTGCCGTTGGGCAAGACGCCGGTTACCGTGGCGGCGACGGTCATGTTGATCTGTTCCGAACGCGAGGTGTTGCCCGCGCCCACCGCGCTCGATTTCGAATTGGTGCTGGCAAGATTGCCGGGATCGGGATTGCCGGGCAGCACCTTGCTGATCTGGCTTTCCAGCCCGAGCAGCGCGGCGATGCCGCTGCTTTCGCTGCCGTTGCGGGTTCGGGTGGTTGTGTTGGCAACTTGCGCATTATCGGCGATGTTGATGCGGATCGTGACGATATCCCCCACGCGCGAGGCACGCTGGTCACGGAAGAAGGCGCCGCCGCCGGTGCGGAACAGCGAGGCCCCGCGCGCGGCCTCTTCCGCCTGCGGATCGCCGCCGTCGGCCGTGCGGCCTGCCACGGAATGGTTGCCGAGCGAGGGTTCAAGGCGCGGGGCGACAGGCTCGCCCGCCTCTGTCAGCTTCGGCGCCTTGCCCACGTTCTTGAGGCGGCCGACCGAGCCGCAGCCCGCCAGCAACGAAGCCGATGCCAGAAGGCAGGTAAGTGCGGCGAAACGGGACTTCATGGGTAGCATTTCCTTAAGGCGCCTGTACGCGCACTTCGCCGCCGGCCAAGGCCACCCCCTCGAGCGTGCGGTTCGTGGCAAGGCTCATCACGCGAACCGTATCGCCCCGGCCCGCGTCGCTGAGGGCGCGGCCGGGCGAGGTGATCCGCAGCCCCCCCGAAACGAGGGAGATCGTCACCGTCTCGCCCCGGTGCACGACCCGCGCGGAGGTGACGTCGGCGGCGCGGACGGGAGCGCCCGCATTCAGGCGGCGGGTGGTTTCCTGCCCTGCGGCCTCGGCCGGACTGAGCGCGTTGCGGGCAATGGCGGGCAGGACCCGCGCGGTTTCGAAATCGGCTTTCGAGAGGACTTCGCCCCGCTCCACCGTACGCGCCAGAACCGGCGCGAACTCGGTCCCGGGTGCGGGCGTCGTCGCGGCGGCGACGGCAAGGAGCAGGGCAGCAAGCATCGGCGTCAGACCGTCTGGGTCGAGGTCTGCAGCATTTCGTCCGCGGTCTTGAGGACGCGGCTGTTCATCTCATACGCGCGCTGGGCGGTGATAAGCGAGGTGATTTCCGACACCGGGTTGACGTTGGAAGCCTCGATGAAGCCCTGGCTCAAGGTGCCGAATGCGGGCTGCCCAGGGGTGGAGACGTTGGGCTGGCCCGAAGCGCCGCTTTCCAGGAACAGGTTGGAGCCGATGGCCTCAAGGCCCGCCTCGTTGATGAAGGTGGCGAGTTCGAGCTGGCCCACGGTCTGCATTTCGGCCTGGCCCGCCAGCTTCACCTGCACTTCGCCGGTCTTTGAAACAGTGACGCTGAGCGCACCCTGCGGGATGGTGATGTCCGGCTGCACGCGGTAGCCGTCGGTGGTGACGAGTTCGCCCTGGTCGGAGAGCTGGAACGAGCCGGCGCGGGTATACCCGATATCGCCCGAGGGGAGCGAAACCTGGAAGTAGCCGGGGCCGTCGATCGCCATGTCATAGGCATTGCCGGTACTGGTCAGCGCGCCCTGTTCGGTGATGCGGTAAACGCCGCCGGTCTTCACGCCCGCGCCGATCTGGATGCCGGTGGGCACTTTGGTGCCGTCCGGGCTGGTCGCCGCGCCGGGGCGCGAAACCTGCTGGTAGAGCAGGTCCTCGAACTCAGCACGCTGGCGCTTGAAGCCGGTGGTGTTCATGTTGGCGATGTTGTTCGAAATGACGTCGACGTTGGTCTGCTGGGCAAGCATCCCGGTCGAGGCGATGGAGAGCGAACGCATGGGGGACTCCTTCGTAAGGTTGGGGTGCTGGCGCCGGGCCAGACGAATCAGGTGAGCTTGCTGAGGCGGCCGATGGCGTTGCGGCGCATGTCGGCGAGGTCGGACGAGAGGCGCTGGCTGGTCTGGTAGGAGCGCAGGATCTCGACCATGTGGGTGGTTTCCGAAATCGCCTCGACGTTGGAGCCTTCGACGCCGCCGCTGCGCAGTTTGGTCTGGGCGGCGGTCATCATCTGGCCGCCGCTGCCGGTCAGCACCCCGTCGCCGCGCGCCTCCAGCATGTTCTCGTCCGCGAAGCTAGTGACGGCAAGGCGGCCCACGGCTTCCTCGCCCGCCATGACCGAGCCGTCCGGCGCGATCGTCAGGCTGCCGACCTGGTCGGTGGGAACGGTGATGGGCCGGCCGTTCTCGTCAAGCAGGCGCTGTCCGCCCGAAGTCGCCAGTTCCCCGGTGTCGAGCACCTTGATGAAGCCGGCGCGGGTATAGGCGGTGGAACCGTCAGGCAATTGGACGTTGAGGTAGCCCGGGCCGTCGATCATCACGTCCAGCGCGTTGCCGGTGGCCTGGAAGGCGCCTTGCGAAACGTCGTGGACAGCGCCGTAGTCGAGCACGAACGAGGTCTTGCGTGCATCCTGGACGGGGGCGTCCTGCGCGTTCTCGACATATTCGTGGAACAGCGCCTGTTCGCGCTTGTACCCCGTGGTCGAAACGTTCGCCATGTTGTTCGCAGCCACGTCCAACTGGCGGCGCAGGGCCTGCTCATGGCTCAGCAGAACGAAGGAGGAGACGTCCATGGCGGCACCTTCACGAAAAAGTTCGGTATAACCCGCCGGGAAGGGGCCCCGACCGGGAAACAATCCTATATATAGGAATGAAATCGTGCGCGCGGATGTGCGGGCAAGATTTAATGGCCGGGTGTCAGGGGTGATTACGTGTCCAGCGAGGTGATCGACGTTGCGCCGGTCGAGGTGTCCGAAGGGGCAGTTGACGGCGCGGCCGGAGCAGCAAAGAAGAAGCGCAACCGTCTGATCGCGATTGCCGTCGTGGTGGTCGGGATGCTGGCCGGCGCGGGCGGCGTCTGGTGGTACATGCAAGGCAGCGCCGAACATGCAAAGCCGGAGACTGAAGCGGAAGCGCCGGCTGAAACTTCCGGGCACGGCGGCACAGCGGACGCCGATCCTTCGGCCGCCTATATCGAGGTTCCGCCGATGATGGTGAACCTGCGCGGCGGCGGCGCCCAGGCCAAGTTTATCAAGCTGCGCTTCATAATCGTCGCCGCCGACGGCAAGACCGACGCCGTCAAGGCACGCCTGCCGGTGATCCTCGATGCGCTGCAGCCCTTCCTGCGAGAACTGCGCCCCGACGATCTCAATGGCGCGGCTGCGGTGTTCCGCATCAAGGAAGAAATGCTGCGCCGCTCCACCCAGGCGCTGGGCGCGGGCATGGTGCGCGACGTGCTGATCCAGGACCTGATCCAGCAATGACCGGCGAGCACGACGATCCGGCTTCTTGCGCACCTCGCCCGGAAACCATCCGCCTTGCCGCCGTGGACGGTGATACCGTGCCCCGCCGGGGCCTGAAGGCCGTGCTGGAATCCAACGTCATCAGCCACGAACGGCTGCCGATGCTGGAAGTGGTCTGCGAGAGGATGGTGCGCAATTTCGCCACCTCTATGCGCAACCTCACCTCCGATGCGATCGACGTGAACCTCGAGGCGATCACTTCGGTGCGCTTCGGCGATTTCATGGGCAACATGCCGCTGCCATCACTGTTCGGCGTGTTCCAGGTAAAGCCCTGGGAAAGCTACGGCGTCGTCACCGTCGATGCCGGGCTGATCTATGCCATCGTCGATGCGCTGCTGGGCGGGCGCGGCGGCGCCCGCACGCAGCCTTCCGAGGCGCGCAGCTTCACCACCATCGAGATGAGCCTCGTCAGCCGCGTGGTGCAGATGGCGCTCGACGACCTGGCCTCCGCCTTCGAAGAGATCGCCGCCGTCACGATGGGGCTTGAGCGCATGGAATCGAGCCCGCGTTTCGCCGCCATCGCCGAGCCCAGCAATGCCGCCGCCGTCGCCAGCTACAGCGTCAGCATGGAAGGCGGGGGCGGTGTGTTCTCGATCCTGCTGCCTTATGCGACGATCGAGCCGGTGCGCGACAAGTTGCTTCAGCGCTTCATGGGCGAGAAGCTGGGCCGCGATCACATCTGGTCGGCGCACATGGCCAGCGAGCTTTACAATACCGAGGTCACCGTCGACGTCGTGCTGGGCGAAAAGATGATGTCCCTGCGCGAAGTGCGCAGCCTTGCGGTGGGACAGACCATCGCGCTCAGCCATAGCCCGGAAGACGCCCTGCAGGTCCACTGCGGCGGCGTACCTCTGGGCCGCGCGCATATCGGCCAGCGTTCCAGCAACATCGCCATTCGCATGGCCACCGACATCTCCAAGGGATATCCGAAATGACCGCAGGACTGACTGCCGCCGCCGCGATCAACCTTGTCCTCGTGGTGCTGTGCCTGTGCGTGCTGGTGCAAAGCGTGCGCATGGACCGCCGCATCCGCACCTTGCGTGACAACAATCTGGGCGAAGCGGTGTTCCGGCTGGACCGTGCGACCCAGCAGGCCCGCCTGGTGCTGGACGACCTGCGCTGCGTCCTGGCCAACGACGTTGCCGCGCGCGCGGAAGGCGCCGCTGCGGCCGAGGCTCTGCGTGAAGAACTGGCGATGATGGTCGATATCGGCAATTCGGTGGCGGAGCGCATATCGGACGCGGCAAGCGAAGCACAGGCAGCAGAAGTGGCCGCAAGGTCGCGCAGCCCTCGGGCCGCCCAGATCGAGGCCGCTGAAGGCGCCGCCGGGCAGGCCAGTCGGGCAAGCGCGGATGCACTCGCCTCCGCCCGGACCACGGAATTGAGCAGCAGGGTGTTCGACATCCTGTCCGCACACGTTCCGCGTGGCAGCGCCGTGGCATGATCGGTCTCAAAGCCCTGACCCGGCCGACGCGGCTAATGCTGGGCGTCGCGGCGGTGGCAGCGGTTGCCAATGCGATCGCGCTGGCGGCCTCCCCCGACATCGCCGGCGCGGCCGGGCCTGAAACCAGCCGCCTGGGCGCCTCGCTTCAGGATGCGGCGGCACAGCGGGATCGCACCGCGGCGGCAAACCGCCGCAAGCTGGAAATGCGCGAACAGGCCGTCCGCGCAGGCGAGGCGCGCCTTGCGGGCCAAGTGAAGCAGCAGCAGGCCGAAGCGGCTGCCAAGCCCGCCGCTGCGGATGCGGCAGGCGGAGCCGGCGCCCCGTCGGTGCCTTATGACAACCTCGCGCGCATCTACCAGACGATGAAGCCGAACCGCGCCGGGCCGATCTTCGAAAAGCTCGACATCGAAGTGCAGAAGGAAGTGGCCACCCGCATGCGCGAACGCGCCACTGCGCAGATCATGGCCAACATGTCCCCGGCAGGCGCGGTGGAACTGTCTATGGCGCTTGCCGGGCGCAAGGTAATCAAGGGCGCAGGCGGCTCGAAGCAGGCGGCGAAGTAGAGCCAAGGCGGGGCTTGGGGTTCAATACCGCCCGGCTAATGTCCGCTCCAACCTGCCCGCGTCCTCACGCTTCCGTCGCGGAGACCTTCACGATCAGAACCTTGTCGACGGTAGCGTCTACCCGCTTGACCGGCAGGGTGATCGTCGCGGCGAGGCGCTCCACGTCTACCGGGGCGAAGCGCGAGGCGCGCAGGCGGGCGAATTCGATCGTCGCGGGTAGCGCGGCGGCGCGCAGTTCTGGCATGCGCTTGGTAAGGGCGGCGGCCTCATCCTCGGACTTGGCCTGTACCGTGATGGTGACGTGCAGCACGCCGTCTACCCGCCCCGCGTCCACGATCGGCGCGTCGATCGATTGCATCGTGACGAAGCTCGCATCGGCCGGAGGCACTTCGGCGGCCTTGCGCGGCTCGGTGTTGGCGCCGTGAACCGGCACCGCCGCCGCCAGCAGCAGCACCGCTGCAACGCGGCGATAGGGGACGCAAGAGGACATCGAGGACTCCGCAGATAGGCTTCGCGCTGTCCGCAAGGCGCGCCGCCCGTCTATAATAGGATGAACGTTAAGGAATTCCGTACCAATGAGCAGCGATCGGCGTCCGGCGAAAGTGCGGGTCGTTAATTCCAGTGCCGTACAGGCCGTGCCCGCGCGCCGCCGCAGCGATCAGGCGCAGGACGACGGGGATCAGGCGACCTCCGCCATAGCCGCCGCGCCGGCGCGCCAAGGAGGCAGCCTGCTGTGGATCGTCGGCAGCGTGGTGCTGTTCCTTATCGGCTGCGCCATCGGCGGCGCCCTGTTCGTGCTGTCGGGCTTCGCTGCGGAGGCGCAGCTGTGAGCCGCGCGCGTCTGCTCGCCTGCGCCGCTCTGCTGCCCGGTGCAGTGATGCTGTCTGCGGTTACCGAACCTGCCCCGGAACCTGCCCCAACTTACGCGCCGCGCCTGCCCGGTTTCGCGGCCGAACTGGCACAGCGCCCCCCGCTTGCCGGTCCTTCGGCATGGGCACCCATGGCCGAGCGGGAAGCGTGGAAGCGCCTCGCCGCTGTTCCCGCGGCCGAGCGGCAGGGCGTGCGCTGGGACTTTGCCCGCAGCCTGATCGCGGATGAGCGCGGGCCCGACGCCCTCGGCGTGCTGGAAGTGATGCGTCAGGACGACCCTGACCTGAGCATGGTCGATGCCTACCGCCTTGCGCGCGGAGCGGCGCTTACCCAGCTCGGCCGCGCCGAGGATGCGGTGAGCGCGCTCGACATGCCGGGCCTTCGCGCGGCTCCCGAAGCCTGCCTGTGGCGCCTGCGCGCGCTGGCACAGGCAGGCCTTGCCGAACAGGCACTGCAGCAGCTTGCCTGCGCCGGCGCCGCGCTGGCCAAACCGCGCGCCGCGCCTTTCGTCCTTGCCGCCGCTCGGGCCGGGGTTGAAGGCGGCGCCCCCGACAAGGCGCTGCACTGGCTGTCCTGGCTGCCAGACCGCGATCCCGCCGCCAATCTCCTGCGCGCCCGGGCACAACTGGCGCTTGGAAAAGTCGACGATGCCCGGCTGCGCTTCGCCCGCGTTGCCCGTTCAGGCACGCCGGAGCAGCGCATCGATGCACAGCTCAGCGAGCTGGAAGGCGAAGTCGCCCGCAAGGCCATCAGCCCAGAAGCGGCGCTCAAGAAACTCGACACCATCCGCTACACCTGGCGCGGCGATGCGATCGAGGCGCGCGCACTGCGCCTCAGCTACAGTCTTGCCGATGCACGCGGCGACCTGCCCGCCGCGCTTTCCGCCGGTTCTGCGCTGATCCGTTACCATGATCCCGCAAAGCAGGCGCCGGAGTTCCTGCCGTCCCTGCGCGCCAAGCTCTCCGAAGCACTGGACCCAGCGCGAAAAATGCCGCTGGACCGCGCGGCGGGCCTTTACTGGGACTACCGCGACCTGGCCCCGTCCGGCGCCGAGGGCGACCTTATGGCCAGCCGACTCGCCGAACGCCTGCAGCAGGCAGGCCTGTTCGAACGGGCTGCGGACCTGCTTTCCTACCAGCTGACCGTGCGCGTAGGCGACCTTGCGCGCGGGCCGCTTTCGGCGCGGGTGGCCAGCCTCTACATCCTCGCCGGACGGCCGGAACGTGCGCTCAAGACGCTGCGCGATACCAACGATCCCAACCTGCCCGATGCGATGCTGGCCGAGCGTTCGAAGGTGGAAGCCGCTGCGCTGACGCAGGTTGGCCGCGTCGACGAAGCGCTCGCGGTGTTGCAGGACCTGCCGAACGCCGGTGCGATGCAGGCCGAGATCCTGTGGCAGAAGCGCAATTGGCCGCGCTACGCCGAAATGTCCGCCGGGGCGCTGCCGAATGGGCGCGGGCTGGACGCGGTGGCGCAGGCGAAAGTGCTGCGCCATGCAATCTCGCTGGCGATGCTGGGCCGTGAGGACGCACTTGCCGGACTGCACAAGCGCTACGGCGCGGCGTTCAAGGGCCTGCCCTCAGCCCCGGTATTCGAGATGCTGACCGGCGCACCGGGCGCCGCCGATCCAGGAAAACTGGCGCAGGCGATGGCGGCGATCCCCTCGGCCAGCCCGGCGGGCGAATTTGCGGACTTGCTGGAACAGGTGCCGGCCAAGGGACCAAAGGGTTGAGGGCATATGGGCTCGCGCCCATGCTCCCCTGCCTCCTATTTCCTCAGCCGAACCCGGATCAATCGAGGAAGTTCACCAGCGACATCGAACTGAGCTGCGAGAAAACCGAGTAGCTCGCCTGAAGGATCGTCTGGCGCTGGGTGATGTCGATGGCGACTTGCCCCAGGTCGGCATCTTCGACCGAGCCGATCACGCTGGTCAGCAGGTCAACCCGGTCTTCCGCGCGGGTGGCGAGCGTTTCGACCTGCGCCTGCTTGCGGCCGTTGGAGGCATTGACCGAGCGCACGCCGGTGATGCCGGTGTCCAGCAGGTCGAGCGCGGCGGTGATGGCAGCCTTCTGGTCGTCGGTCAGGGTTTCGCCGAAGGGGCCGGCTTCCGCCAAAGCGCGGAAGGCCGGGATGAGCTTGCCTGTCACGTCGCTGGCGCCGATGCCGTATGCTACGTCCACACCTTCGCCCGCCCGCGTCGACTGGCGCACGCCGTCGTTGCCGAATGTGTCCGCAGCGTCGAGCCCGACGGTGTCCTGGAGGGTTTTCGGGATGAACGGGGTGTCCGAGGTCTGTGAACCGGCGAACAGGGGCACGCCGCCTTCCTTGGCGTTGAGCGAGGCGCGCAGGCCGGAAAAGGCATCCTCGATCATTTCCTGAAGGCCGGGGGAATTGCCGGTGCCCACTGCGCTGAACAGTTCTTCGCGCAAGTCCGCCATCGAACCGTCGATCTGCTCGAGGTTCGCCTGATATAGCGAAAGCGTGGTCGAGACGCGGCTGATGTTGGTCTTGTAGGTTTCCTGCGTGGCCAGCATCGAGCGCGCGGAAAGCGTGCGCACCGCATCCAGGCCAAGCCCGGCGTAGTCGTTCACCTTCTTCTCGGTCGCCAGTTGCAACTGGCTGGTGGCAAGGCTTTGCTGCGAGCGCTGGATCGCACTGGAAAGGGTCTGTTGCAGCGGAACGGTGGCTACGCGGGTCATCGTCGTGTCCTCAGAGCATGTTCAGCAGGGTGTCGTACATCTGCGAGGCGGTGGTCATCACCCGCGCGGCGGCGGAATAGCTGTTCTGCAGCACGACCATTTGCGCCAGTTCCTCGTCGATGTTGACGCCGGAATAGGAATCGCGCCGGTTGACCGTGTCGCTCAGGCGGGCCGAGGCATCGTCTGCGGCGGTTTTCGCCAGGGATGCGGCAGACCCGGCGCTGCCAAGCAGGCGGCTGGCGAAGCTGGAGATCGTGGAGCTGCCGTCCTTGCCGAAATCGGCGGTGGCGGCGAGCGCGTCGACAAAAGCGTTGGCGCCCCGGATATCGCCCGCGCCGATCGCTTTCGTGCCGATCGCCGCGTCCAGTTGCAGTCGGGCCAGCGGCAGGCGCGTGGTGTCGTTCAGGATCGCGGCGGGGACTTCGGCGGTGCGCAGCCCGCTTGCCGCCCCGGTCAGGCCCGAGAGCGCCGAGAACGACAGGCCGGTGCCATTGCGATCCGTCGAATCCGAGGGGATCGATATCGTCGCCCCGGCGCTGGCGGACTTGGGGGTGAAAGCAACGCGGCCCCGCTCGTCGAGCGCGAAGGAACCAAAGGCGCCCAGCGCGCCGGAATTCAGCCCGCCGACAAGGTCGCCCCAGGTCGAGCCGGTGTCACCGCTCAGCGTCTGGGTGGCAAGGACTTTGCCAGCCGCGTCGCGCAGCACGATCTGCGCGGTTTCGCCCGCGCCGAACCCGTGCGGATCGTCGGCGGTAAAGCCAGAAGGGGCCAGCGCGCTGTCGCCCGACCGAACCAGGTTGTTGAGGCCGAAGAACTGCGAGAATCCCACTCCGGCACGGTCGCTGGGGGCATCGGCATCCTGCGCGACGGCAACGCCGTAAGCGCTCGACGCGGCGGCGATGGACAGAACGCCGTCCTCGATGCTGGCACTCGCCATGGGCGAGAGGCCGGCGTTGATCGCGGCCACCGCGTCATCCACCGTGGCGCCCGAACCCAGCGCGTCGAAATCGACGGTGGTCCTGGCCACCAGCGTGCCGTCCTTCGCCAGCACCGCGAACGTCGCCTTGCCGGTGAAGCCCAGCCGGTCGCTGCCGATCAACCCGTTGGCCTGCCCGGTCAGGGTCTGCGGCGGGGGCAGCGTGGTGCCCTCGTTAGCGACTTTGTTGAGCGTTTCGGCAAGGCCGCTGAACAGCTGGCCCAGCTGCTCGGAGAAATTCGGCAGTGCGCGGTCGCGCATGTCGAGCAAGCCGCCCAGCTTGCCGCCGACGGCCGTGGAATCGATCTTCTCGCCGGTGGACGCGCCCATCGAACCGTCGGCATTCGTGAAGCGGATATCGATCGGCGCATAGCTCGCCTGCGAGACGGCGACCCCCGAGGCATAGTTCAACTGGCGCAGGCGCTTGTCGAGAAGCACCTGGCCCGAAGCGGTGTCGATGGTGACGCGCCCGTCCGGCTGCTCACGCACGCTGACGTCGACGAGGCCGCTCAGTTCCTCCAGCGCCGACATGCGCGAATCCGCCGGGCCGGATGTGGTGAGGCCAAGGCCCTGCAGGCGCGAGACTTCGTTGTTGAGGTCGTGGATCTTGCTCAGCAGCACGTTGACCCGGCCGACCGTGTCCGAAACCTCGCTCTCGACGTCGGCCTGCAGGTTGGCCACATCGCCCTGCAACCCGCTGAGCGTGTCGATGGTGTCGGAAACGGTGCCGGTGAACTGGGCGATCGCCTCGGGCGAGCCTTGCAGCCCGGCGATCGCGGAAACCGAACTGGAGATCGCGGTCAGCCGCGCCGCCAACCCGGAAGCGCTGCTGGGCGAGCCGAGCAGAGACTGCAGGCGGTCGAGATAGTTCGACACCGCGTCCGTTCGACCCGCCGTTCCCGCGCGCTGGTACACCGAGTTCTCGAGGAACTTGTCCGCCACCCGCGCCGGTTCGCCGACGACCACGCCGTTGACATTGCCGCCCGCCACCGACGCGCTCTGCGCCAGCTTCTGCCGCGCATAGCCGGGGGTGTTGACGTTCGCGATGTTGGTCGAGACCGTCTGCATCCCGGCCTGCGAGGCCGAGAGGCCCGACATGGCGGAACTGAGGATCGAGTTGATGGACACGGATCAGGCCGCCTTGATCGCCGCCGGGCTCAGCGCTTCAGGTTGCTTACTTCCTGGAGCATGTCGTCGACCGTCGTGATGATCTTGGACGAGGCCGAGTAAGCGCGCTGGAACAGGATCATGTTCGAGAACTCCGCCGCCAGATCGACGTTCGAGGCTTCGAGCATGCTGGCCGAAAGCGTGCCGCCGCCGACCGTGCCCGGCTCGTTGATGGCTACGTTGCCCGACTGTTCGGAAACGAGATAGGCATTGCCGCTGATGCGCGTCAGCCCGTCCGGATTCTGGAAGGTGGCGAGCGGAAGCTGGTAGATCGGGCGCGAGGTGCCATCGTCGAACACGGCGCTGACCACGCCCTTGTCGGAGATCTTCACCGAGGCGACCGTGCCCAGCATGCCGCCGTCGACGGTCGAGGACAGCAGCGCCGAGGTGCTGCCGAACTGGGTCAGCCCGTCGAGCCCGGCATTGCTGCCCATGTCGAGGCTGATCGGGGTGGAGCCGGCGCCGTTGGACCAGGTGATGTCCAGGTTGCCCAGCAGCGACTGCGCGGTGCCCAGGTTGAGGCTGCCGTCGGCATTGAAGCGGATCGTGCCGCTGGCAAGCAGGCCCGAAGCGGGGACGGCATTATCGCCGATGGTGGCGATCTCGGCCGGGTCGCCCGTTACTTCGGTGGCCCAGGCGTTCGCGCCGGTCTTGACGAAGTTGAAGGTCAGCGAGTGCGAGGTGCCCTGCGCGTCATAAACCACCACCGAGCGCGAGAACTGCGGGGTGAGAGTGCCTTCGCTCATGGCGCCCGCCGTGTAGCCGGCGACCGGAGTCGCGGTGGAATCGAGGTTCGCGCGCAGCTGGATCGCAGTGGTCGGGGTTGCCGCGCCGGTCAGCGCATTGGGCCGGATCGGCTGAAGCGAAGCCTCGCTGCCGTTGTTGACGTAGGACCCGGTCGCATCGAGCGGCCAGCCCATCAGGTAATAACCGGCGGTGTTGCGCAAGTAGCCCGAGGAGTCCGTGGTGAACGATCCGGCGCGGGTATAGGCAGTAGTGCCGCCCGCATCGGGGCTGGAGCGCACGACAAAGAAGCCCGCGCCGTCGATGCCGATGTCGGTAAGGCTGCTGGACGCCTGGAGCAGGCCCTGCTTGGAAATCAGCGCCTTGGGCGTCGCGGTGACGCCGCCGGCGGAATAGCTGCTGCTCAGGCTGCCGCCCGTGACCAGCGTTTCGAACTGGGCGGAGACACCCTTGTAGCCGATCGTGTTCACGTTGGTGATGTTGTCCGCAACCGTGGCCATGGCGCTCGACTGCGCGCTGAGACCGGAAACGCCGGCATAAAGAGCGGAATAGAGGCTCATGTATATTCTCCTGTGCGTGCGGACGGGCAGCAGCCTCGCGGGACCGGACACAGGCATTGTAGAAAGAAATCTCATCTGGCGGTCCCTGCGCGCGGGAAAATGAAGGAGGCGGCAAAATTTGCCCACCTGCCGCGCACGGGGACGTTTTTCATCCTATAATGCTGGGGTCTAAAATAGGGCTTGGCTGGACATGACGCTTCGCATTTCGCTTCGCAACGGAGAGCCGGTGATCGTGAACGGCGCGGTCCTGCGCGCGGTTGGCCGCACCGATCTCGTCCTCGAGAACGAGGCGACGATCCTGCGCGGGCGCGAGGTGATGAAGCCGCAGGACGCCGATACTCCCGCCAAGCAACTCTACTTCGCCTGCATGATGGCCTATATCGACCCCGCCGACATCGCCCGCCACCAGCAGACCCTGCTCCAACGCCTCGAAGCGCTGATGACGGCGCTGGAATCGCCGGAAGCGAAGGGGGTATGCGTTCACTTCGCGCAGAAGGTCGCGACCGGCCAGTTCTATCAGGCGCTGGGGGAATGCCGCTGGCTGATCGCCTATGAGGCCGATGCACTGGCCCGCGTTCCCGCTGCTCAGCCCCCCGAAGCGGCCACCCCCGCCGCCTGACGGGAAGGCGCGAGGAATGATCCCCTTTTCGCCACTGCAAACGGTGAAGCAGGCGCGATGAGCAGCCTTGCCTCCGCCGCCGAGGGCCTGCGCATGCAGACGCCCGACCAGCGCTACGGCCGGGTCGTCGCGGTGCGCGGCGCGTTGATCGAGGTGGACGGCCTTGCCGGCGCCGCGCGCATTGGCTCACGCGTGACGCTGCGTTCGCAAGCCGGCAACGTCGAGGCCGAGGTGATCGGGCTGGACCACGGCATCGCCCACTGCATGCCCTTCAACGAACCGGACGGCATCGCCTCGGGCTCGCGCGCCGATCTTTCCGCCAGACAGGCGGGCCTGCGCCCCTCGGCCGGATGGCTGGGCCGGGTGGTCGATGGGCTTGGCCGGCCGGTCGATGGCAAGGGGCCATTGCCGCAAGGCCCCGTCCAGCGCCGCATCAAGGCCGCCCCGCCGCCCGCGTCCTCCCGCGCCAGAGTGGGGTCGCGCATCGAAACCGGGGTGCGCGCGCTCGACCTGTTCGCACCGCTGTGCCGGGGGCAGCGCCTGGGCCTGTTCGCCGGATCGGGCGTGGGCAAGTCAACCCTGCTGTCGATGCTGGCGCGCTGGACCGAATGCGATGTCGCGGTGATCGGCCTGATCGGCGAACGCGGCCGCGAAGTGCAGGAATTCATCCAGGACGACCTTGGCGAGGAGGGCCTTGCCCGCAGCGTCGTCGTCGTCGCCACCTCGGATGAGCCGGCCCTGCTGCGCCGCCAGGCCGCGTGGACGACGCTCGCAGTGGCCGAGCATTTCCGCGACGAAGGCTGCGAAGTGCTGTGCCTGATGGATTCGGTCACCCGCTTCGCCATGGCCCAGCGCGAGATCGGCCTGGCCGGCGGCGAACCGCCAGCGACCAAGGGCTATACTCCCACCGTCTTCGCCGAACTGCCGCGCCTGCTGGAGCGGGCCGGGCCGGGCGCCGCGGTGCAAGGATCGGCGCCGCAAGGCACGATCACGGGGCTGTTCACGGTGCTGGTGGACGGCGACGACCACAACGAGCCGGTCGCCGATGCGGTGCGCGGCATTCTCGATGGCCACGTCGTCATCACCCGCCAGATTGCCGAGCGCGGGCGCTATCCCGCGATCGACGTGCTGCGCTCGGTCTCGCGCACGCTGCCCCATTGCCTGAGCGTGGAAGACAATGCCCTGCGTCTGGCCGCGCGGCGCGAATTGTCGACGTGGAAGGACATGGAAGAAATGGTGCGCCTCGGCGCCTACCGCGCAGGTTCCAGCGCGGAAGTAGACCGCGCCGTCGCCATCGCCCCGCGTATCGAAGGCCTGCTCCAGCAGGACCGGCTGGCACGCAGTTTCGCCGTGCAGGACTTTGCGGCGTTGGCCGCCATTCTGGAAGGTTCGCCATGAAGACGCCTTACGACGCCGCAATGCGCGTGCGCCAACGCGAACTGGACGAAGTCAGCACCGCGATCCGCGCCGAATCCGGAACGCTGAGCGTGCTCGAACAGGAGCGCGAACGGCTGCGCGCAGCGCTGCGGAGCGAGGCGCAGGTCGCGGCCGAACTCGCGCTATGTTCGCAGGCTTGGCAGGGCCGGATGCGCGGCCAAGGGCGCGAACTCGGCGTCCTTCAGGCGCAGGTGCAGGAACGGATCGAGCACTTACGCGAAGTGGCCATCGATGCTTACGGCACGTTGCGCAGCATCGAAACGGCGGCGGAAGATTACCGCCGCGACGCCGCCCGGGTCGAGGCCAGCGCGGAACAGTCGGCGAGCGACGATCTGGGCGCGGTGGCCTTCCTAAAGGCGCGCCGGTCGATCCGGCGTGAAAACCCGCGATGATCGACGGGCCGAAGTCCTCCGGCATCGGCGCTGCCAACCTGACGGCGGCGCAGAAGGCTAACCTCATCTACAACGAGGCGCGCGGCGAGCTTTCGGGCCGGCTGTGGCGTGCCGCCCTTGGCTCGGCCGAGGACGACCAGCGCGCCCAGTCGGCGCCCGGGCAGGTGACGGCGGGAACGGCCGCCGAACCGATCGGGCTGGACCGGCTCCTGGCGATGCTCGATCCGGCGGCGCCGGCCGTGGCAGCCACTTCCGCGCCGGGAACGCCCCTGACAGCAGACGAGGCCCCTGCCCTCCCCGTCGGCGACGATGCTGTAGCCGCGATGCAGGACGGCCCGAATGCGCGCTATGCCGGGATGCTGGACGCTGCCGCCGCGCGCAGCGGAATCCCGGCCTCCGCGCTTGCCGCGATTGTCGACGCCGAGGCGGCCAAGGGTGCCGGGGGCACCTGGCAACCCTATTCGCGCAACCCCCGATCAAGCGCGGCGGGACTTGGCCAGTTCCTGAGCACAAGCTGGGAAGGCGAGGCCGAACGCGGCGGAACCTGGCTCAACACTACGGCGCAGGCCAACGGGTGGCTCAATGCGAAAGGGCAGGTGAAGTCCGAAAACCGCTCGGCGCTGCTGGCGCTGCGGTACGATCCGCGCGCCTCCATCGAAGCCGTGGCCGACTACGCCAGCGCCAATATCGAGGCACTGCGCGGATCGGGCCTGCGGATCGGCGGCGAGGTTTCCGAGGTGGCGCGGGCCGCCTATCTTGGTCACCACCTGGGCCTCGGCGATGCGCGGCGTTTCCTTGCAGGCGGGCTTGAGCCTGAGCGCGCGCGAAGGCTGCTCAATGCGCAAGTCGGCGGGGCGGATGCCGAACGCCGCATCGCCAAGGCGGGTAGCGCGGTCACAGCACACCGCGCATGGCTGCTCGATTACGTAGGCCGCCATGTGCGCCCTGAAAAATTTGGCTGACAGGTAAGGCGCCACTTTTTTCGCAGGCCGGACCAGAACGCGAAATCCGCCTTGGCGATGAGCAAAAAAGCCTTTGATTGAAGGCGAACCGGGCCAACGCCGGGGCAAAATCCGATGCCTGCGACCGCACCGGCGCATCAGCGCGCTATCGCACGCTAGTGGATAACTCAGATATAGGATTGTTGGTTCCCGAAATATAGGAATAGATTCTCGTCTTGTGGACGTGGTGCAAGGGGCCCCGCGCGCCGCTGGGGTTCGTCATGTCTAAGATCACTGCCGCCCTCGAGGCATCAGTCGCGACGGTCAGGGACAACACGCCGCCGGAAGGCACCGCGCAGACCCGGCGCCAGCGCGCCTGTGTCGACCATGCCTTTGCCCGGATTCTCAAGCTGATCGCGCCGCGTATCCGCCATTTCATCCGCCAGTACGGCCTTGCCTGCCACTGGGACGATGCCGAGCAGTGCTGCGCCATCGCCGTCCACCGCGCGATCCAGAGCTACGAGCCGGAAAAGGCGCAGTTCACGACCTTCGTGAACTGGCAGATCCGCGGCGAACTGCAGAGCCTGCGCTTCCGCGTCATGACCGACCAGCGCCCGTCGGCCCGCAAGGTCGAGGCGACCACCGTCTCGCTCGACGCGATCACCGGCGGCGAGGACGGCGAGGGCCTGTCGATCCTTTCCGCCATCGCCGACGAAGACGCGCTCGGCCGTACCGAAGCGGGGGCGTCAGACTATCTTGCCAAGGCGGCGATGAATGCGCTGACCGAAAGCTACGTCGAACATCTGCGCAATTCCGGCCTCGAACGCATTCGCCGCCGTGCGCATAATGCCCAGCCCAAGCCGGTGAAGGCCAAGCGTCCCGATAACGCCGCCGCAGCGCCGCCCGTGCGCCGTCCGGGCCGGGCGCCGCTCGATCCGGCGGAATTGACCGAGCTGGAACAGCGCCTCGAACACAACCGGCAGGTCGTAGAAGGCCGCCTGTTCGAAACCGCTCCGCCGCTCGACCTGGGCGAGGACGAAACCGGACTGGCCCGCGAACGGGTTCGTCAGGTGGCCAAGCGCGCCGCCAAGACCATGAGCGATCTTGCCGTGATGGACCCGCGCTTTTCGCTTATGGCCGAATACCGGCAGGCAATGCTCGCCGCGCACTGAGGCTTGTCAGTGGGCGCCGATCTCAGGCCCGGTCTCAGGCTGGGGCGCCGTTTTCGTTCGAAAGACCGCTGATGACGGCGCGGTTGACGGAGATCAGTTCGTCGATCGCCTCGCGCCCGGTAATGACCAGCGAGGTGTACTTGTCCACCCACAGGCCAAGCGAAATGATCCCGGCCCGCAGTTCGTCAGGCAGCCCGTTTTCGGGGGACTGGCACAAGTTGCGAAAGATCGTCCACGCCTGCCGGTTGCGGTGAAGCGCGGGGGCCAGCTTCACGCCGGCAAGTCCGGCATCGCGCGCGGCGATCATCTCGCTGGTGATCTCGCTCATCAGCCGGTATTCCGTGCTGCGCGGCGTGGCGGCGACTTTCTGGGCGCGGACATAGGCATTGACGGACATCGCGAGCAGGCTCCGGCTTCGATGCACCATGGCCGAGAGGGGCACTCGGCCGGGCGCCTTTCTCATATAGGATGATCGAAGGCGAACCGGTCGCGGCTCGAACATCGGTGGCGGAAAATGCGCTCATCGCACCGCATCCCGGCGCAGCGTCCTATAACTAAGCCATAGACCGCGCGCGCGGCCCCCTATTTGCGGACTTCCTTTTCATGCTGAACATCGTCGGCCTTGTCGTCATCCTGCTGTGCGTCTTCGGCAGCTTCCTGATGTCGGGCGGCAGCATGACGGTTATCTTCCATGCGCTTCCGCATGAGATGATGGCGATCGCCGGCGCGGCGCTGGGCGCCTTCGTCCTCGGCAATTCGATGACGACGCTTAAGAAGAGCTGGGCCGGCGTGGTGCGCGTATTCAAGGGCAACCGCTGGAAGGAGGCCGATTTTCGCGACCTTCTCGCCCTGCTTTACACCCTGCTGGCGACGTTCCGCAAAGGCGGCGCCAACGCCATCGAGCCGCATCTGGACGCGCCTGCCGAAAGCCCGATCTTCTCGCGCTACCCCAGCCTGCTGAAGGACCATGAGCTGGTCGAGTTCATCTGCGACTACCTGCGCATGATGACCGTCAACTTCGAGGACCCGCACCAGCTGGCCGAGGCGATGGAAGGCGACATGGAGCGCCATCATCACGAGGAAATGGCCCCCCAGCACGCGATCCAGATGATGGCCGACGGCCTGCCCGCCATCGGCATCGTCGCCGCCGTTCTGGGCGTCATCAAGACCATGAGTTCGATCGACCAGCCCACCGAAGTGCTGGGCGCGATGATCGGCGGCGCGCTGGTCGGCACGTTCCTGGGCGTTCTGCTGGCCTACTGCCTGGTCGGCCCGATCGCGCAGAAGCTGCAGCAGATCATCGACGCCGACTTCAAGCCTTTCCTCATCGTCAAGACCGCGATCATCGGCCACGCGCAGGAGCAGCCCACCGAAGTGGCCATCGAACTGGCCCGCCGCATGACGCCGTCGACTTACGCGCCCAGCTTCCAGCAGATGGAAGCGGCGCTGGAGGCGGTGAAGGAACAGCTCAATGCCGCTCCGGCCTGACCCGGCGCGCTAGGCCATGGCTGGAAAAGACCCCAACAAACGCCCGATCGTAATCCGCAAGGTCAAGAAAGTGGTCGGCGGCGGCCATCACGGCGGTGCGTGGAAGGTCGCCTATGCGGACTTCGTGACCGCGATGATGGCCTTCTTCATGCTCCTGTGGCTGCTGGCCAACCCCGACGAGGTCCAGCTCAAGGGCCTGGCCGAATACTTCACGCCCGAGACCCAGAAGAACAGCCTTTCGACCACACTAAGCGACCGCCCCGGTGCGCAGCCGGGCGCAGGAGGCCATGGCCGCAACGACCAGTCCTCCGATAGCGAGGCACGCGGCCAGCCTGCCGCCGAAGCGGGCGCCGAAGGCGTGTCGCGCGGGGGCACGGCGGACGTTCCCGAAGCGGCTCTGCGCGTCATGGCGGAAGAGATGCGGGTGGAACTGGAACCCCCGCTCGATTCCGATCAGGGCAAGCAGAACATCGACGTGCGGCCCAGCCGCGAAGGGATGCGCATCCATCTGATCGACAGCCCGCAGCGCTCGATGTTCAAGGGCAGCACCGCGCAGCTCAACGACTTCGCCAAGGCCATGCTGGCCCGCGCCGCGCACAAGCTGGCGGGCATCGACGCGCGCATCGCCATCCAAGGCCACACCGATGGCAGCGGCGGCGACAGCGAGGCCAACTGGATTCTTTCGGCCCAGCGCGCCCTGGCCGCGCGGTCGGCGATGGTGGCGGCCGGGCTGCCTGCGGACCATTTCTCCGAAGTCGTCGCCAAGGCGGGCACCGAGCCGGTCTATCCCGAGGCGCCCGACCGCCCGGAAAACCGGCGCATCACCATTGTCGTCATGGCGCAGGCGGGCGCTCTGCCCCGCGACGCCAGTTTCAAGTTCTGAGGCCATGATAAAGCGCATAGCTATCGGCGTCGCTGCGGTGATCGCGGGCCTTGGTGTCGGCGGGGCCGGGGCATGGGGCGTCTCGCACTATCTGCCGCAGTTCGCCGGCGGCGCCGCTCACGGCAAGGCCGCGACGAAAGTCGAGACCACGTTCGTGCCTGCGGGCGAAATCCTCGCCCCGCTGGTATTCGCGGACGGGCGCCTATCGGGCTACGTCACCTTCGAATGCCAGCTGGAAGTGCCCAAAGACAAGAGCGAGGAGGTCGGCGCGAAGCTGCCCCTGCTGCTCAACGCGATCAACCTGCGCACCTACCGCAGCCCGCTTGCCAGCGGGCCGGACGGGCTGGTCCCCGGGCTGGACGCCTTCCGCAAGGTGGTGATGGAAGCGGCGCTCGAAGTCTACGGCAAGGGTGTGGTGCGCTCCGTCGCGGTGACGCGGGCCTCTCCGGCGTAAGCGCCAGCGGCTGCTTCGCGGGCCGGGTCACCCGAACGTAATCACCGCGGCCGAAGCCAGCAGAGCAAGGACGCTGGGGTAGAAGGTAAGCGCAAACCCGAAGGCCCGGCCCTTGGCGCCATGCCTGTAACCCAGCCAGAACAGAAGCCGGCCAACGGCAAAAAGACAGGCCAGCGCCGCGACCAGCGCATCGGAGCGATTGAAACTTGCCGCGACGATCAGGTGAGCGGCGACGGCAAGGCCGGCCTGCTCGAACGTGTTTTGCAGGATCGCTCCGGCGACCCGAACCTTGTCGGACCCCGATCCGGCGCCGCTGCCGGCAATGTCGCTTTCCGAGAAGAAGCGCAGACGGGCAACATTCGCGATCCCCGCCGCCAGCCAGACGACCACCAGAAGATCGATACGGATGGCGAACTGCAAACGGGAAACGAACGGCGCGGCCGCGCTACGATCCATCGTCAGGGCAAGGCCCATGATGCAGATCGTCAGGACGAGCGCGCCGGCCATCGCCCATGCAACACCCCGCTGCTCCTGCCTGAAGTCCTGCATCGCCGTCATCCGCCCTTCCCTGCATCGTTGGCCGATGCAGGATGAACGAAACAGGGCTTTTTGGCCACCGCGATGCAAGCCGCCAGGCCGCGGCCTGCCGACCTGCCGCTGCCCGGTTTAGCCCGGCCCGCCGAAACTCTTCACCAGCGATCCGGCGACCAGCGCCCACCCGTCCACCAGCACGAAGAAGATGATCTTCATCGGCAGCGATATCGTCGCCGGTGGCAGCATCATCATGCCCATCGCCATCAGCACGGCGGCCACGGCAAGGTCGATCACCAGGAACGGCAGCAGCAACAGGAAGCCGATCTCGAAGGCGCGGCGCAGTTCCGAGATCATGAAGGCCGGCATCAGCGTCGTCATCGGCAGTTCCGCGCGAGTATGCGGCGTCTTGCCGGAAAGGCGGACGAACAGCTTCACGTCGTCCTCGCGCACCTGCTTGAGCATGAAGGAATGGAACGGTCTGCTCGCCCGTTCCAGCGCCTGCGTCTCGTTGATGGTGCCTGCGTTGTACGGCTCCATGCCCTGTTTCCAGGCGGCATCGAAAGTCGGAGCCATGACGAAAAAGCTCAGGAACAGCGCCAGGCTGATGACGATCGGGTTCGGCGGCACGCCCTGCACGCCCAGCCCCGAGCGCAGCAGAGAGAGCGCGACGACGATGCGCGTGAACGACGTGATCGTCATCAGGATGCCCGGCGCGAGGCTGAGCACCGTCATGATCATGACGAGCTGGAGCACGCGGCTCGTCATGCCGCCGCCCCCCGCCCCGCCGCCTGTAAGCGCCGCCGCGGCCTGTGCCAGGGCAGCTTCCGGCAGGGCAATGAGCAGCACGGCGCCGACAAGCGCTGCGCAGCGCTTCACGCTCAAGACCGAGCGAAATTTGCAGGCAACGGCTTCAGACATCGGGGGTAATCTCGGGCTTGCGCACGAAGCGATGCAGGGCGGCGCCGCCCTTCAGGCCGAACCTGGACGGTGCGGGATCGGGGATGTCGCCTTGTGCGAACCAAACTTCGGGCAGGGCGGGAATCCTGGAGGCGAAAGTCGCTTCCTCTTCCTTCGGCGCTGAAAGGGCAGGCGCTGCCGGAGCGCGGGCGGTGTCCAGCACCACCACGCCTTCCGGGCCGATCATCAGGCTGAACTCGGTGTCGTCGCGGCGCAGCAGAACGACCGAGCGGCGCTGGTCGATCGCCAGCCTTTCAACCACCTTCAGGCGGCGATCAGGTGCTGCATTTCCGAACTTTTCCAGCCACCTGCCAAGGCCCTTGCCGTCCACCGTCAGATCGAACCGGCGCACTGCCCACAGGCCGCCCCAAAGCGCACCCAGAACGACACTGAGCGCGCCCAGCGTGCGCAAAAGCTGCCATGCATCCACGTCTCAGCGTTCCCGCTCGACGACATGGGTGATCTCCAGCGACATCGCCTCGCCGTTGACGAGGATGCGGCCCTCGGCAACGAGGCGGTCGTTGACGTAGACGCGCGTGGGATCGTCCTGCCCGCAGTCGAGCGGGATCATCGCGCCGCGGCTCATCTTGAGCACCTGGCGGATCGGAATGCTCGTCGATCCGAGCACGATCTGCAGGTCGATGGGAATGCCTTCGAGGACGGACACAGCGCGTCTCCTTTCATGGCGGATTATAGGAAATAATTTATAGGAGCGATCCGCCACTAGGAAAAAATTGCCTATAAGGATGCCAGGGGTCCCGCCAAGGGTAGGCGGGCATTTGCGGGCAGGAGCGCGTTCGTGGCGGAACTGGGCAATTCGATCGACGTCTCGGCATCGGGGCTGCGGGCGCAGGCGCTGCGCATGCGGGTGATCGCCGAGAACCTTGCCAATTCGGATTCCGTGGCAAAGACGCCGGAAGGCGATCCTTATCGCCGCCGCGTCGCCACTTTCGCCGCCGAAGTCGACCGTGCCAGCGGAGCCACCCAGGTCTCGGTCAAGTCCATCGAGGCGGACAAGAGCGCCTTCGGGCGCGTCTACCAGCCCGGCAATCCGGCGGCGGACGGGCAAGGCTATGTCGAGCAGCCCAACGTCAACCCGGTGATCGAAGCGGCCGACATGAAGGCGGCGCAGCGCTCCTACGAAGCCAACCTCAACGCCATCGAATCCGCGCGCGGCATGACCATGCGCACCATCGACCTGCTGAAGTAAGGATAACCGGCAATGTCGATCGGAGCACTCGACGCAGCCTCGGCCTATGGCCGGGCGATGCGCGCCGCTTCGCCGCTTTCGGGCGGCACGCAGGGGGCCGCAGGATTGGGCGCAGCCGGCCTCGGTGCCGGTTCCGCGGCGGGGGCAAGCGGCGGCCTTACCAGCATCGGGCCAGGCCTTGCGCCCGGCATCGGCGGCCTTGGCGGAACGCTGGGCACCCAGACCGGCGGCAGCAGCTTTGGCGGCATGATCGAATCGATGGTCTCCGAAACGGCGGGCTCCCTGCGCGCGGCGGAGACACAAAGTGTCAAGCAGATAGGCGGCAAGGGCGACCTGATCGACGTCGTCACTGCCATCGGCGCGGCGGAAACGGCGCTCGATACCGTGGTTGCCGTGCGCGACCGGGTCGTCTCGGCTTATTCCGACATCATGCGGATGCAGATCTAGGGCGATGCTTCCGTCCCTCGTCCTTACGAGCGCAGCAAAGCCGTGAACCCCGAACAGGCCATCGAACTGGCGCGCGCGGCGCTTATGCTGATGCTGACCATCGCCGGTCCCATGCTGATCGCCGCACTGATCGTCGGCGTTGTCATCGGCCTGCTTCAGGCGCTGACCCAGGTGCAGGAAATGACGCTGACCTTCGTGCCCAAGCTGCTGGTGCTGGGCGTGGTCATGCTGATCAGCCTGCCGATGATCGGCCATGCGCTGGGCGCCTTCATGGACCGCATCGCCGACGTCATCGTCTCGGGCTGAGACCATGGACGCGCTCGACCTGGCGACGCTGCTCAGGCTGCCAATCGATACGGCGACTTTCCTGATCCTGTTCTGCCGGGTGGGCGCGGTGCTCATGTTGCTGCCCGCCTTCTCCGAGGAATCGGTGCCTCCGCAGATCCGCCTGGTGATGGCGCTGGCCTTCACCTTCGGCATGTACGGCATGCTGGAGGGCCGCGTGGCCCCGGCGGTGAAGTCCGACATTTCGCTGCCGCTGCTGGTGATGGGCGAGGTGATGGTGGGCCTTGCCATCGGCATGGTGGTGCGCATCATGTTCAGCGCGGCCGCCATCGCCGGCGCCATCGCCGCACAGCAGGTCGGGCTGTCCTCGGCGCTGGTCAACGATCCGGCAATGGGCGGGCAGGCACCATTGCTCTCGCGCCTGATCGGGCTGGCCGCTGTGGTGGTGTGCATGGGAACCGGCGTTCATCACATGTGGATTTCCGCGATCTTCGGCTCCTACGCGACCTTCCCGGTGGGAGGCATGCCCCCGGCGGCGGACTTCGCGCACCTTGCCGTCTCGGTGATGGGACAGGCGCTGGCGCTGGGGTTGAGCCTTTGCGCGCCGCTGATTCTTTACGGGATGCTGTTCAACCTCGGGCTGGGGCTGGCGGCGCGCGTGGCGCCATCGATCCAGGTGTTCTTCATCTCCCAGCCGCTCAACCTGCTCCTGGGCCTGTCGGTGCTGGCGATGTCGATCGGGGCGATGCTGACCGCCTTTGCCGCCGCGATGGCGACGTTCATGCAGGACGGGTGGAAGCTCTAGGATGGCTGACGAAGCCGACAAGGACCAGCGGACTCACGAACCTACGGCCAAGAAGCTGGAGGATGCGCGCAAACGCGGCGAAACCGCGATGGCGCCGGAGATGCGCCACGCCACGATGATGGCGGGCGCGCTGGCGGTTACCGGCTGGCTGGGCCTTTCTGCTATGCAGCGCCTTGGCACCATGCTGAAGCGCCTCTGGGGCAATGCCGATGACTACCCGCTCGACGCGGACGGCGCCCAGAACCTTGCCACCGGAGTGGTGTGGCATGCGGCCTTGTCGCTGCTGCCGATCTTCGCGGTGCTGCTGGCCACTGCCGTCGCCACCGTGTTCCTGCAGGGCCGCGCCACGCTGAGCTGGTCGCGGGTGGCCCCCAAGTGGTCCAAGCTTTCTCCCGCCAGCGGGGCGCAGCGCCTGTTCGGCACCCGCGCGCTGGTGGAATTCGCCAAGACCCTGGCCAAGATCAGCGCCATCGGCCTTGTCGTGTGGATGGTGCTGGCGCCTCGTCTCGAAGGGGTGGACGGACTGGTCGGCCGCGCGCCGGGCGCGATCGGCGCGGCGGCGGCGGGGCTGGCGTTCGAGGCGCTGCGCGCCGTCGTCCTGCTGGTGGCGGCGCTGGCGCTGTTCGATTTCATCTACCAGCGCCGCGCCTTCCTGAAGCGGATGCGCATGACGCTGCAGGAAGTGAAGGACGAGCACAAGCAGGCCGACGGCGACCCCAAGATCAAGGCCAAGATCCGCCAGATCCAGATGCAGCGCGCCAGCAGGCGGATGATGTCGGCCGTGTCCGGCGCCAGCGTGATCGTCACCAACCCCACGCACTACGCCGTCGCGCTGAAGTACGAGCACGGCGTCACCGCCGCGCCGACGGTGGTGGCCAAGGGCGTCGACGCGGTGGCCCTGCGCATTCGCGAAGTCGGCGCCGAGGCGAACGTGCCCATCTTCGAAAGCCCCCCCCTCGCCCGCGCGCTGTTCGCGGCGGTGGAGATCGACCACCCGATCCCCATCGAACACTACGCCGCCGTGGCCGAGATCATCGGCTATGTGATGCGTATCGCCCGCGAAAAGGGGCAGTAATAGCGCGGGCGTGCTCCCCAGCCGCCCGCGCTACTGGTGGATAGCCTTGTGCTGCAAAGATGCGGCGACGGCTTCCACTGGTGCGACTTGGCCCGGGTCCTGGCTTTCGTCCGCAGCCAGGTCGCCGGTGCCGTAACACCATTTCATCAGGCGGGTGAAAGACGGGCTGCCAGCAAAGGCCACCTCGCCGCCGCCGTAGAAGAAAGTTTCGGTTCCGGTGAACGGCCCCCGCTCGTTCACGGCCTTCACCCGCCCGTGATAGATTTTGCTGTCGCCGGAGCACTGTTCGACGGATTCGAATTCCGCCGAAGCGCCTGCGACGAGGTTCCTCTTCACGGCCTCCTCGACCTCGTTCTTGCACCCGCTCAAGGCGGCCGCCGCTCCCAGCAGCAGTGCTCCAATATGCACGGATTTCATGCTCTACCCCCAAGGCTGGCCCGCCGCTGCCCCGCCCCGGACAGTGTGTTTAACTATTTGAGGTTCGGCAATAATCAGGATCAACGTCCGAAAGCAGGGAGGTGGAATTGCCCCATTTGCACGGCCGGTATTTGTCACCATGCTACTGCGCCGAAACCTGCCGGGCAGGGCCCCAGCGCCCATAAAGTTCTGCGCGGCGAGAAAACCGCATGACGCGCGCCCGGTCTGCGCCCGGTTCATCCTATAATGACCACGATGCCCAGGCTTTCGCTCCCGATGCTTCTGGCCGCCCTCGCGGCATGGCTGCTCACGCCTGCGAGCGCGCTCGCCGGGCCGCAGCCGCGCATCAAGGACATCGTCGACGTCGAAAACGTGCGGACCAACCAACTGGTCGGCTACGGCCTGGTGGTCGGCCTGCAGGGCACCGGCGACCGCATCCGCAACGTCCCCTTCACCGAGGAGACGCTGCAGGCCATGCTGGAGCGCATGGGCGTGAACATTCGCGGCACCCAGATGCTCACCCAGAACGTCGCAGCAGTAACCGTGACGGCCACGATGCCGCCCTTCGCGCGCTCCGGCTCGACGATGGACGTGCAGGTTTCCGCCTTGGGCGATGCCACCAGCCTTCAGGGCGGCATTCTGCTCGTCTCCTCGCTGCGCGCGCTCGACGGCGAGATCTACGCCGTGGCGCAGGGACCTGTCGCCGTCTCGGGCTTCAAGGCGCAGGGCGCGGCAGCCAAGCTCAGCCGCGGCGTGATGACCACCGCCCGCATCGCCGGCGGCGCCATAATCGAGCGCGAGGTCGCCTACGACCTGCGCTCCGCCCACAGCTTGAAGCTGGCGCTCAAGAACCCCGACTTCACCACCGCGCGCCAGATCGCGGCGACCATCAACCGCGAGGCGCCCGGTTCGGCCGAAGTGCTGGACCCCGGCACGGTGGAGCTGCGTCCCTATGGCAGCGCCTCGATCATCGACCTCATCACCCGCATCGAGAACCTGCCGGTGCAGGTCGACCAGCCCGCGCGGATCGTCATCAACGAGGCTGCGGGCACCGTGGTCATGGGCGCCGACGTGCGGGTCAGCCCGGTCGCCATCGCGCAGGGCGGGTTGACGATCAGCGTCACCGAAACGCCCATGGTCTCGCAGCCCGGACCGCTTTCGGGCGGGCAGACCGCCGTCGTCCCGCGCACCACGATCCAGGCCGACGACGGCAGCGGCGCCTCGCTGGCGGTGCTGAACAGTGGCACCTCGCTGCAAACGCTGGTCGCCGGGCTCAATTCGCTGGGCGTCAGCCCGCGCGATCTCATCACCATCCTGCAGGCCCTGCGTACAGCCGGCGCGCTACAGGCCGAAATAGCGGTGCAGTGACATGACCGATCCCGTCGTTTCCCCAGCCGCCGCTCCGATCAGGCCCAAGCCCCAGGTCATCACCCCGGACCGCAGTCCCGCCGGCGTCGCGCGCCAGTTCGAGGGCGTGTTCGCCGGGCAGATCACCAAGATCATGATGGAAACGGTGGAGCAGGGCGACGAATTCTCCGGCGGCCACGGCGAGGAGATGTTTCGCGGCATCCTGGCAGAGCAGATCGGCAACCAGATCGCGCAGGGCAAGGGTCTTGGCATAGCCTCGGCCGTGGAAGCGCAGATCATCCGCCTGCAGGGAGGCCAGAATGCCGGAGCAGCCGATGGCAAGTGACGTGATCGAGATCATGACCTCGCTCTCTGCGGTCATGCGCGAGGAAACCGCGCGGCTGAACGCGCATGAGCGAGCGCTGGACCTGGCCGAACTGGCAAGCGCCAAGGCCCGCCTCGTCGGTGCGCTGGAGGAGCGGCTTGCCCGGCTTGGCCGGCAGGAGCCGAGCTGGTCGGCGCAGATGGACGATGCCACGCGCGAGCGTTTCGCCGATGCACTGGGTGAACTGCGCGCCGCCTCCATGGTCAACGCCGCGCTGCTGGAACGCCAGATCGAACTGTCCGCCGACATGATGTCCGCGATCTCCGCCGAGGCGAAGCGCCTGACCGGCAACCGCACGTATGCCTACGGTGCCAGTGGCAACCTTGCCCGCACCGACCTGACGACGCCGATTTCGCTCAACGGCGAATTCTAGGGCGCAGGCCCGGGATCAACCCCGAACGCCTGACCGGGCTCCATCGCCGCATGGTGGGAGGAAAGGCTCGATCAGGACGGGTTATGGCGGGGCAGCGTGCGAAGCGCTGAAACGATGGAACCTGCCGTGACCTCAACCTGCCTGCGCGCTTCCAGGTGCATCAGCGCCAGCCATTCGCTGATGACGTTGATGCCCTGCTGCGTCAGTACCAGATAGACCCGGCGTTGATCCGCGCTGTCCTTCACGTAGGCCACCAGCCCCTTTCTGGAGAGCTTGGAGACGTGGTCGATGGCTGTCGTCGTCGGGTATGTGGAGGCCGCGCAGGCACGCGAAACGGTAATGCTGCCACGTCCGTGGTTCTGATAGAGATCCAGCAGCATCAGCCAGCCGCATTCCTCTACCTCCGGCGCGACCCGGCGCCTGACGGCGATGGCATCCAGATAGACCTGGACGTTGTCGATCTCGCATTCGATCCGGGCATGGTCGCCCAGGGCCGTCTGCAATTCATCCCTCAATTCGTCTATTTTCAGCACTGTTCAGCTCCTGCGAGGAGGACTGTCGCAGGTCCAGGATAGGACCCACGCACAGCACGATAAGTTCCGGTATGCTCCAGACGCCCGATATCGCCTTGAACAGCAGCGGCGAGTTCGGCGCGAACTGCCAGGCCAGGAACGACAGGACACTGAGCATGTGGAAGGCGCAGATCCAAAGCGGCCAGTACCGGTCCGTCCGGGCCGCCACATGCGCCAGCCCGCCGAGCAGGACGAGGTCGACGATGATCGTCGCATCCGGCAGCGTCACCATTTCCTTCAACGTCGTGGCGCCGAAGAATGTCGACAGCGCCGCGACGAGAAACATCAGGCATATCTTGCGTCCTTCCGGCCCGCCCCAGGCGAGCGCGGGCACGCAAGCGGCGATCATCAGAAGCGTAAAGGCGATGTTGAGAAGCATGACCTTGCGTTTAACCTTTGAGGGCCTGCGTCAAGGTCACCTTCTCCAACCGGATCGAATCAGGCGCGTGCGATCTCTACCGTTTTCAGCACGCCGCTGGGCCTGTCGTCGCCCAGGCAACCCCAATCCGTCTCGCGTTGCTGCGACTCGCCCTTGATGACGGCAAGCTTGCGGTGCATCTGCACCATGTCCTTGCGGCTTTCGACCAGCTTGGAAAAGCTCGCTGCGGTGGAATCCAGCGCGCCCTGAAGGCGGGCTGGCAGAACCGACGAAGCGGCATTGGCTTCCATGATCGTGGCCGCAAGGCGGGCCACGTCGAACAGTGCGGTGTCTACGCTCTTGAACATGCAGGTAATATCCGCGGCGACGGCACGGCCGCCAGCATCCGAAAGGCGCATAATACTTCTCCGTTGCGTGAGGCACGCTGAGGTTGCTCTGTGATGGAGTTCACCTGCCCAGCAGGTTGAGAATGCCGATCATGATCGTGACGATGGCTGCGAGCACCGCAATGGAGACAAGTCCGATCTGACCCATCGCCGTTATGCGCTGCACCAGCGTCAGATCATGACGTGGCCCCCCGACCGGAGGAAGTCTCAACAGCGAGGAGAGCGCTGTCCGCGATACGGACGGTTGCACCTGAGCCTCGCCGAATGTTGGGATTTTCTCCGGCTGACCTGCTTGTGCACCGGGATGAGCGGCAAGGTCGAGGCCTTGCGAGGTACTAGGTAGTCGCTCCCTAGGCTTTGAAATGTCTAGGAAAATTCGAGCCGCGTCGGCGCGGCTCGAAACATTCAGCTTTATCAGGAGGTCGGCGACGTGATTATCGATCGTCTTGTACGAGAGCCCCAGGCGCGCACCGATCTCCTTGGACGACAGGTGCCGCGCCACGAGTGACAAAACCTCATATTGTCTAGCCGAGAGCTTCTGCCGAAGCTCGGCCTCACTCCATTCCTGCATCGTGCGACCCTTGCACCCTGCCCAAGGGCAGTATTTCGCGTCCGAACCTCGGGTGAATATCAAAAGTTAACGGTTTGCAATGATTAACATTATTCAGCCATAGATATAGTTCAGCGGCCCGGAGAAACCGCCGAATCGTCGTTGAAAAAAAGCGGCTCCGTCCGGCAGCGAAGCATACACTGCCGAGGGCCGAATATCGGCCTTGATGATGATCGGGAAAGGGATGAGCAAGCACCGTTCCAAGCCTGTTCCAATTCCGGCCAGAGCCAGCGGCGGGACCTGCTACTCGAAAACGGCGGAGAGCACGGCGGCCACGGTGGACGGCTCCAGTGCGTCGATCGCGACTTCGAGGTCCGGGCTCTCACTATAGCCCAGCATCCTGCCATGACGGTCGGCGGCTACCGAGAGCACCCGCAGGCCGCCCTCCTCACGGACTACTGCCAAGCCGCCGGTTGCAGGATAACGGTCGGGGTCGACGACCAGGGTTGCACGGCCGGGCAGGCCGGCGCCCAGCGTGGGGCGGCCAAGGCGCAGGCCGTACGCACGCGGACCAGCGCCGCGCGGAGCCTCGACAACGGCGCCGGTAGGCGTCTGGGCGATCAGGCCCTCGGGCAGCGGGGTGCCAAAAACGGGGAGCAGGCGGATTCGCGCAGTTCCCGTTTCGCTTTCGGCAGGTTCCTCGGCGGCGGTTTGAGCCAGCGGCGCGGGCTTTTGCGGGACCGGCGCGGCGCCGGCAGGCACGGCCAGTTCTTCGTGCAGGGCGGCAATGCGGGCGCGCGACTTGGCGAGGCGGATTTCAGGGTTGGCAACCAGCGGCAGGACCGGGGCAAGGTCGCCGCGCGCGTGCATCGCTTCCACTTGGGCGACAAGCGCGGCGTCGTCGGCCGCGCCGAACAGACGCCGCAGCGCGGCGCGCACATCCCCGTTCCAGCGGCCTAGCGGCTTCAGGGCGTTCTCGATGCGCGAAAGCACGACCGGGGCGATGCCGTAGTCCTGTTCCAGCACCGCGATCGTCAGCGCCGGATCACCGCCGCGCCGCGCGCGCAGGGCGGCGGCCAGCAGGACCGCGCCGAGTTCTTCCTCTGCATCGGCAGGAGCGGCACCGTGAAGCGGCTGGGCCCAGGCGGCAATATCGAAGTCGGGATCGTCCACATCGACAAGAAGGTCGTCGGGCTCGACGCCCAGCGCCTTGCCGAGGGCGCGCAGTTCGTCGGCCCGGGCGAAGATTTCTCCGCGCTCGATCTTGGAGAGGCGGATATAGGTGATCGTCGGAAGTCGGTCCGACAATTCCAGCAGCGAGCCGATATTGAGTTGCTTGCGGAACTTGCGAATACGGTTCGGGAAGACAAGTGAGCGATGGCAATCGATTTCAGTCACGGCCGTGCTCGTTACTTGTTCCTGCGCAGGTTGCTGCCGTAACCTTGGCGATTTCTCGCTCATCGTGTTTCTTGTCCGTTCATGGGGTGGGCAGGCTTTTTCATGCCTGTCCTGGGCGGTCAATGCATCCAATCGGGGGTAATCCGAATCGGGTCTTTTTCCCTGCTCTGGCCCACGATCATGATGACTTGGCAATGTGGCGGCTATCCTGCTTCGATCTCCTTAAAATTACGGATATATTACGCAAAAGCCGGTCAATAATCCGCAAAAAGGGTGTTGGAGCACGCAAAAGCCCGGAAATAAGCGGTCTTGATGACCACCGCAGGACCGCCGCCCGGCCCGTTTCCGGCTCCGAATTGGGTGCAAAATTGTGGATCACCGACCCGCCCTGATGCGCGCCCCCGCATTTTTCGAGGATCAATCCTTTAAACCCGCGCACCCGATGGCAGTTCCCGCAGCCGCCTTCTCCGGCGCGATTCGCGGTATCCGGAGATGCCTTTCCGTCAGCCCTTGCCGATCGCCGTCTTCATCAGGCCGATCTGCTTGCGGTAGAGGTTGGTCATTGCCGCATAGTCGGACTGCACCTGCCCCAGCGAGAGGAGCTGGTCTTCCAGCGTCACGTTGTTGCCGTCCGGTTTGGTTTCGCTGGTCTCGCTGTCGAGAATAACGCGCCCGCCGGCCTGAGGCGGCCTGGCGCCGAGGGCGGCCATCCCGCCCGACAGTTCGACACGCGGCCGCGCGACGCGGGGGGCGCCGCCGACACCGGCCTGGCTTTCGACCAATGCGGAGAAGTCCGGCGCCTCGACGGTGCGGGCCTTGTATCCGGCAGTCTCGCTATTGGCGATGTTCTCCGAGATCACGCGCTGGTGCTCGGCCATGGCTTTCATCGCGCGGCCCATGCCGTCGAAGATGGGGGGGAGGGAAGAGGACATGGCGTTCCTTTACGAACCGGCGATCACGAGCCGGTCAACCGCGAAAGCGCGGCCTGATAATTGGCGAGCTGGGCCTTCTGATAGGCGGAACCGCCACCGGTGGGCTGCACTCCGTCCACCAGTGAGGCCTTGGTAGTATCCCAGTAGAGCGAGCGATAGGCCGACTGTGTCATCGAGACCGCTGACTTGATCTTCGACAGCGCCGTTGCCGCCGTCTTGGCATCGAGCAGGGTCAGCGCGTCGCTAAGGCCCAGGTTGTAGCGGCCGCCCGGCGTTACCTTTGGGTCGCTCTTCGCGGTGATCCTGGGCGGGACCAGCCGCACCGGGTCGAGCCCCAGCTTGCCCAGCGCATCGCGCCCGTCCGCTCCGGCGACGAGTTCCAGCGTGTGGCCGGACATGACCTCGATCTTCAGGCTGGAGCGGCCATCGGTGAACGGCGTGGTGATCTTGGCGTCGGTGCCGGTGATCCGGCGGATCTTCTGCGCCAGGCTCACCATGGTCTCGCCATTCTCTATGGTGACGGAGCGGGCGGTCTCGCCATCGACGCTGATCTTGAAGCTGTCGCCGACGCGCAGTGCGGTTTCGTCCACGAGATCGCCGGTGGTCGGCTGGTTGAGCAGCCCCCGGTGAAGCCCCAGCGCGCCCAGCGCGGTTGCCCCGCCCGCCACGGCAGTCAGTCGCACCGGCTCGACCGAGGAGGTCAGGCGGCCCCACTGCGAGACGGTCTGCACCGATCCATCGGCCGCGTCGATCCGCGCGACAAAGCCGTCGACCTTGCCCACCTTGTCGCCGCTGAGCGTTCCCGCCGTGCGCCCGCCCACGTAGAGCGCGCCATTGAGGAAGGCGACGCTGTCCGCCTGATCGCTGGCGGCGGTGCCGATATAGCTGGTGCCGGCCACGGTCAGGTCGGCGCCGATCAGGGTCACGAAGGCGTCCTGCCCGCCGCTGGGGGCATTGACCTGCGGGCCGTTCAGCGTGGTCCCGGTCGACCCGACGACTGCGATCTGGCCGGTTTCGGAAACCGCGATGGCCCGCGCCGAGGCGTTGCCCAGCGCTACGGACCCCAGATCCTGTGTGAGCGAACCCGCCGCGATCCTGCGCAGGGTGGCCACGCCGCTTTCGTTGGTGAGGGCCAGCAGGTTGCCGTCGTTGTCGATGGCCAGCGCCGAGATCGAATCCGATCCGCCGCTGTCGATCGTGCGCCGCTCAGTCAGTTTACCGCCGGCATCCAGCTTGACGATCACCGCATCGCCGCCCCCGCTGGAGGCCCGGCCCGCAACGTAGATCGACCCGTCCCTGCCCACCGTCAACGCCGAGGCAGTCTCGTTACCGACCTGCCGGATCGCGGTGCTGGAAAGTTCCTCGCCCTTGGCGTTGAAGCGGGTGACGACAAGGTCGGTCTGGGTATCGTCGCTGCCGGCAAAGGCGCCGCTGACGGTGCCCGCCACGACAATCTCGCCATTGGGGGCGATGCCCACCGCCGCACCCTTGGCGCTGCCGGCCGCGCCGAGGCTGCGCTGCCATACGACATTGCCTTCGCTGTCGACTTTGGTGAGGAACAGGTCGTCCTTGCCATCGGTGATCTGCGCGCCAAGATCGCCGTCGGTAGTGCCGACGATGTAGCTATAGCCCTGAGCGTCGGTAACGATGCCGTTCGCCGCCGTGTCGGCAAAGACGGTGTAGTCCTTGCCCTTGACGTCGTCCTTGCTCGCGGCCGCCTTGGCCCGGGCAGTGGCGGCGGTGTCCACCGCGTTGATCTTGTTCAGCCGCTCCCAGGTGAGCGAGCCTTCGAGGTCCTCTATGCGGTAGATGTCCGCGCCCATGGGGGAGGACGGCCCGGTCACGCCGCTGGCCACCATCAGCGCGTCGCCGGCATCGACCTGGTCGATCGACACTTGCTCGATCCCGGCGGGATTGAAGACGAGGCCCCATTTGCCATCGGTCTTCTCGACCGTGAATTTCGATTTCCAGTGGCTGGTCGCATTGCCGTCGGCATCGAGCACCGGATTGCCCTGAGCATCGAGCGCGGGGCGCGCAGCGATCGCGGCATTGATCGCAGCGGCGACCGAATCGAGCGTCGGCGGCTGGCTGGTCTGCCCCAGATCGACCTGGACGACCTCGCTGGCCCCGCCTTTCGAAAGGGTGACCTGAAGAATTTCGCTGCCGGAAAGTCCCTCGATCGCCGCCGCGCGGGTCTTGGAAACGCCGGTCCCGACCATCGCGCTGGTGGAGTAGCGCGCCTCGACGCCAAGGGTGCGGGTGCTGCTCGTGGTGTTGCCGAAGGCCAGCGTCAGAAGGTCGGTATCGGCCGATCCCAGGTAGGATTGCAAGTCCGCCATGCCTTTGGCGAAGGTCTTTTGAAGCGCCGCGCGCTCGGTGTCGGAGATCGTTTTCGAGGTTCCCGCATCTGCCAGAATACGAAGGTTTTCCAGTGCTTTGTACGCTATGAAGGCGGTCTGCACATCGGGCAGGTCCTCCAGCGCGCTGTCGCCCTTGGCATCGATGATGGTCGACAGGCGCTTGATCGCGGCGATCTGTGCGGCAGTGCTTCCGGTGGGCTCGGTCAAGCCTTGCCACGGGGGGGTGGTGGCCGGTGTGGTGAAGGCCTTTCTGGCCGCGATCACCGCCGGGCTATCGGTCGCGGAGGCATTGCTGAGGTAGGAGGAATACGCCGTGCTTCCGCCCAGGACAGATAATCCTATCAACCCGTTATTCAGACTTATCGTCAATTGTGCCTCCTGGGCCGGTTGCGCGGGTGTTCCTCCTATAAATAGAAGGAACTCTCCGGGATCGGATTGAATCGGACAATTTTCGAAGGGTCTCGCAGGTGAACATGATGACCGCGGTGGGCGAACCACCGGAGCTCAAGAAGTACTCAGGCCTCCAGCGCGCGGCCGCGCTGCTGCTGGCGCTGGGTCAGGAGCACGGCATCCCGATCTGGCAGCAGCTGAGCGACGAGGAGATCAAGGAGCTTTCGGGCAGCATCTCGCAG
The DNA here is from genome assembly GCF_000876675.2 of Novosphingobium sp. P6W. Classification (GTDB taxonomy): domain Bacteria; phylum Pseudomonadota; class Alphaproteobacteria; order Sphingomonadales; family Sphingomonadaceae; genus Novosphingobium. The sequence continues at coordinate 281,905 of NZ_CP030352.1, read as the reverse complement.
CTCGGCCGCGTGCCTGCCGTCGTCGTGGAATATCTGCTGGCCCAGTTCTCGGGCGAGGTGTCCAGCATCACCACGCTGCATGGCTCCTACGAGACGACCGAGCGCTTGCTCGAAGGCGTGCTTGCGCCCGACAAGGTCAAGGACATCATGGAGGACATCCGTGGTCCTTCGGGCCGCACGATGTGGGACAAGCTCTCCAACGTCAGCGAGGGCGTGCTGGCGGGCTACCTCAAGAGCGAGCACCCGCAGACCGTGGCGGTGATCCTGCAAAAGCTGAAGCCCGATCATGCCGCGCGCGTGCTGGCTTCGCTGCCGCGCGACTTCGGCACCGAGGTGGTGATGCGCATGCTCAAGACCGAGACGGTGCAGAAGGACGTGATCGTCCAGGTCGAGCAGACGCTCAAGACCGAGTTCATGACCAACCTCTCGCGCTCGCAGCGCCGCGATCCGCACGAGAGCATGGCCGAACTGTTCAATGCGCTCGACCGCTCGACCGAGGAAGACATGCTGGGCGCGCTGGACGAACGCGCGCCCGAAGCGGCGGAGCGTATTCGCGGCCTCATGTTCACGTTCGAGGATCTGGGCAACCTGCTGCCGTCCGCGATCCAGGTCATCGTGCGCAACTGCAACAAGCGCGAACTGGCGCTGGCGCTCAAGGGATCGCCGGAGGAAATGAAGAAGCTGTTCTTCGGGGCCATGACCGAACGCGCGGCGAAGCTGATGCGCGACGACATGCAGGCGATGGGTCCGGTACGCGCACGCGAATGCGAAGCGGCACAGGGCAACCTGGTGCGCCTTGCCAAGGAACTGGGCGAACGCGGCGAAATCATGCTGGCGGACCCCAAGAGCGACGACGCGATGATCTACTGATGGGGTTCTGAGTGAAGGCAACAATGGACGGCTTTGCGACGATACAGCCATTCGGTTTCGACCGGGTGTTCCACCTCGTGGACACCCATGCGCCGGAGCCGCAGGTAGCCGGGGAAGCAGGCCTCGTCCTGCCGCCCGAGGACCTTCACGAAAAGGTTGCCGAACTGGAGGCGCGCATCGAGCGCCTCCACGCCGATCACCGCGCTGAACTTACCCGCGCCCGCGCCGACGGTTTCGAAGCGGGGGCCACGCAGGCACGCTCGGAAAGAGGCGAGGCGCTGCTTGCGGCTACCGACGCGCTTCACGCGGGTCTGGGCGATATCAATGCCCGGTTCGACACAGCCGCGCGCGCCATGCTGGCCGAGGCCGGCGCTGTCGTGCTCCACGCCGCGCAGTTGCTCGCCGGCCATGCCATCGACGCGGCGCCCGCGCGCGCAGTGGACGAGGCTTTGGGCCGCGCCCTCGAACAGGTGGCGCAGGGCACCGCGCTGGTGGTGCGCGCCAACCCGGCGATGCGCAGCGAGATCGAGGCGCTGGTCGCGGAACGCAGGGCCCGGGCAGGCCGCAATCTGGCGGTCACGGTGGTGGATGACGCAGGCGTGCCGGAAGGCGACGCGCGGATCGAATGGAGCGCGGGCGGCCTCAACATCGATGCCGAGGCGCGGCGAGTGGCCGTGATGGCGGAACTGGCCGGGACGCTGGCCGCCGCATAGGCGCCCGCTGCGGGTGCGCTGGCGAGCATTTTAGGGGTACCGAAACGCGAAGGCCCACCTTTGCGAATAATCCCGGTAATTCAATGCCAGCCAAATAACCGACGCAAGCATAATTTAAGATGTCACCTGACAAATTCTTCTAATTATTTGAAAATCGACCCCCGACGCTCTCCTGTTGGCCCAGTCTCGCATCTTTCGGAACAACTGCCCTCTAATTCAGGTCGCTCCGGTAAATCCCACCTGATAATTCCACCCAGGTATGAACGTTTGCGCCGGTCGGCCTGCATCGGTTCATCGCATGATCCACTCGAATTAGCCTGACGGCCACCTGTGTTACGGGGGGTGTTCATGTAACCGCAAGGTTGGGATGAACACGCAGGATGTCCATGATGTTCAGGTTCAGGTGCAGCTCCATGCCGCACTTCTCATGAAGCCAGATGGAGGGGTTCCGACAGCCCGATACGCCATCCCGGCGGCGGCAGTTGGACGACAAGCTGCGATCTCGCAGGCCCGACAGGTCGAGTTTGAAGGAGTAGCCCAATGAGTGTCATTTCCCACAGCCCCCGCGTTCTCTTGATGGCAGCACTGCTTGCCGGAACGGCGGCAGGCAGCGTGTCCGCGCAGACGCAGGACCCGTCCGACGGCGGCCTCGCGGTAACCGTTTCCGACACCAGCCCCACCGATCGGTCGGCGATGACCGAAGGCCCCGAGGTGAAGGGCATCATTTCGGCGCGCAGCGGCGCCAAGGTACAGGTTACGTCCGCGGACGGTAACCGCACGGTGGTCGTCGTCGACGATGCCACCAAGATCAGCGCCAGCAAGGGCCTGTTCGGCATGGGCAGCAACAAGCTGGCGGCAACCTCGCTGCTCAACGGCCTGCCCGTGAGCATCAAGACGCTGCAAGGCGGCGGCACCCTGCTGGCCAGCGAGATCAAGCTGCAGAACAAGGATCTCAAGACCGCCACCATGATCCGCAACGGCACCGACCAGGGGTTTGCCGAGCAGACGGCGGCAACCGAAGCGCTGCGTGGTCGCATGGGCGATATCGGCAAGTACAACATCAAGGGCACGACCAACGTGAACTTCGATACCGGCAAGTATTCCTTATCGCCCGAGGCGAAGCAGAGCCTGTGCGCTGCGGCATCGAGCGCCGAGGGCATGGACAACGCCCTGCTGCTCGTCGTGGGTTACACCGATTCCACCGGCAACCCGGAATTCAACCAGGTGCTCAGCGAAAAGCGGGCCGGCGGCGTGGTCAATTTCCTCCAGCAGGCCTGCCACTGGAAGCCCTACCGGATGCTTACCCCCACCGGCATGTCCGAAGCGGACCCGCTGGCGGACAACACCACCGAAGAAGGCAAGGCGCAGAACCGCCGCGTTGCGGTCAACATTCTGGTCAGCAAGGGCCTCGACGGCCTGTAAGACGTTCGAGGGCGGGTCCAACCCCGCCCTCACCTTCGTTTTTTACGCAAGACTTGCCGGGCGACAGATTTTTCCTTCGCCCGGCAAGTCTTGCCTAGTTCTCATCCTATAATGCCCGGGGGCGACGCAGGGGCGCGGCGCCATTGACCTTAGAGGCCGGGCTTGAACGCGCTACGCAACTTCATCGGGCAGATCGGGACGCGCCGGGCGCTGGCGATGGGCGCTGTCGCGATTGCGCTGCTGCTCGGGCTTGGCTGGATGGCCACGCGCACGCCGCAAAGCGCGATGGGCTATCTCTACACCGACCTCGACCCCGCCGCCGCCGCCACGATCACCGAAAAGCTCAAGGCGCAGGGCGTCCCGTTCCAGCTTTCGGCGGACGGTTCGGCTATCATGGCCCCGGCCGACAAACTGCCCGAACTGCGCATGTCGATGGCGTCCGAACAACTCGGCGGCAAGATCGGTTATGAAGTGCTCGACAGCGAGGAGCCCTTCGGCATTTCCTCCTCCCGCGCAAGGCTGAACGAAACCCGCGCGGTCGAGGGCGAATTGGTTCGCTCGATCGAAAGCCTCGACCGGGTAGCCCGCGCCCGCGTCCACGTCGTCATGCCCGAGCGTGCGATGTTCGAGACCGAAGCACGCAAGGCCACCGCTTCCGTCACCGTGAAGACCAATGGCCGCCTGCCTGCGGAAGCGGTGCAGGCGATCCGCTACCTCGTCGCCTCCGCCGTGCCGGACCTGTCGCCCGAAGCCGTCTCGGTGGTGGACCAGACCGGCGCGCTGCTGGCCCGCGCGGGCGAGGGCGAAGGCGCCGCAAGCGATCTGGAAGACCGCCAGAAGGCAGTCGAGGCCCGCCTGCGCGACCAGATCGAGACCATGGTGGAGCCGATCGTCGGCCGCGGCAAGGTCCGCGCCGAAGTGGCCGCCCTGCTCGAACGCGATCAGGTGCGCGAGGAATCCGAAACCTTCGATCCCGATGCCCAGGTCATCCAGCACCAGGTCACCGTCGAATCGGGCAGCCAGAGCAACGAGAACGACCCCGGCGCCCAAGGCGCCAGCGTGGCCGCGCAGCTTCCCGACAATCAGGCTCCGCCTGCCGGTACACCCGGTGACAACCGCCGCTCCGCCCAGAACGAGACGTCCGAAGACGTCACGTACCAGAACAGCCGCACCCAGAAGGTCGCGGTGCGCAACCCCGGCCAGATCAAGCGCCTGACCGTGGCGGTGATGGTCGACGGCGGCGAGAAGGGCCTGCCCGCGCCGCAGATCGAGCGGCTGCAGCGCCTGGTAGAAAACGCGGTCGGCTACGACGGCCAGCGCGGCGACAGCGTGGTGGTGGAGAACATGCCCTTCGCCGCGCCCGGCGACCTCGACGGGATCGACGGCGGCCTGCCTTTCGGCCTGACCGTGGACCGCATCCTCGACGTGCTGAAAATCCTGCTGGTGGGCGGCATCGTGCTGTTCGCCATCCGTATGCTGCGCCGTCCCAATGCACCGGCATTGCTGCCGCCGCCTGGCGAGCGCCTGGACGACGAAGATCGCCGCGAACCGGGCAGCGGGCTGACGTATGCACAGCTTGAACCCGGCGAGGACGGCGCGATCGAACCCGGCGGGCTACTCGATCAGGAAGTGTCGCTCGCCCATGTCGACGGGCGGATAAAGCTCTCCGCGCTGCGGCGCATCGGCGACACGATTTCGGCCAATCCGGCCGAATCCGCCTCCGTAATCCGCCAGTGGATGAACACGTGAAAGGTATCCGATGAGCGACGAGCCAGAGACCCGGCAGCTCGCCCCCGTGCACTTGCCCGAAGACGCCGCTGCCGCCAGCGATGCGGCCGCAGGGCTTGGCGCGACTTCGCTGCCGCCGCGCCCTTCGGCGCCGCCCTCGCCCGACGATCTCCAGGCCGTGTTCGACGTGCCGGTGAAGGTGCAGGCAGTCTTGGGCCGCTCGCGCATGGATATCGGCGACTTGCTGCGGCTCAAGCCCGGCATGGTGGTGGAACTGGACCGCCGCGTGGGTGAGCCGGTCGACATCTTCGTCAACAACCGCCTGATCGCCCGCGGCGAGGTGGTGCTGATCGACAGCACGCTGGGGATCACGCTCACCGAAATCATCCGCAAGGAAGGATGATGACCACCCGTCTCATGCTCGTGGGCGAACTGGGCGACGCGGTGGGGCTGGCGACCGAGATGGTGCGCGGGTCCGCCGCCCGGATCGGCGTGGAGACGGCAGGCCCCGCAGCCCTCGAAGCATGGGCCGAGCCGGGCGAGCAGCCGGACGGCGATGTCGTGGTGGTGGACCTTGCAGTGAACCTCAAGGACGTACTGGCACGGCTGCGCGGCGACCGGCGCGATTTGCAGTCTGTGCCCGCTTCGGTCTCCGGGCTGGTCGGGCAGAACATCGCCGACGTCGAGCGTGAACTGATCCTCCAGACCCTGCGCCACTGCAGCGGCAATCGCAGCGCGGCAGCCGTGATGCTGGGCATTTCGGTGCGGACCATGCGCAACAAGCTGCGCAGTTTCCTGGCGGACGGGATGGCGGTGACGCCCTCGCTGGCAGGCGGCGCGGTGCGCCACGAAATCGCAGCCGGGGCCTGAGCGCTTCATGCCTTCAGGCAATCCAGTAGCGGCGCCCTGCCTTGGGGGCTTCGACAGGCTCAGCCTGAGCGGGGTTGAAAGGTCGCCTCTCGCCCCTCTCAGCCTTAGCGGATTTAAAAGGTCTCGTCTCGCCCCGCTCAGCTTGAGCCGGTCTGCAAGGTCACCTCTCGCCCCGCTCCGCCTGAGCGGGTTTGAAAGGTCACCTCTCGCCCCGCTCAGGCTGAGCCTGTCGAAGCCCCCGGCGTCCCCCGCCGACAAAGCCTCGTTCTAGACCATGGCCTCCGCCCCGAACGAACCGATGAAAGACCTGCTTTCCGGCAGGATCGCGCCAATCCTCGCCCGGCTGGGGCCGGGACGCGATCTGGCGCTGGCGCTGGGCGTGGGCGCTATCATCGCGATGCTCATCCTGCCGATGCCGGGCTGGCTGCTCGACATGGGGCTGGCGCTGTCGATCACCGCTTCGGTGCTGATCCTGATGACGGCGCTGTTCATCGAAAAGCCGCTGCAGCTGTCCAGCTTCCCGACGATCCTGCTGATCGTGACGATGCTGCGCCTGGGCCTGAACCTCGCCTCCACCCGCCTGATCCTGGGCCACGGGCACGAAGGACATCAGGCGGCGGGCGGCGTGATCGCGGCCTTCGGCGAATTCCTGATGGGCGGCGAGACGGTCATCGGCCTGACCATCTTCGCGATCCTGATCGTCATCAACTTCGTGGTCATCACCAAGGGCGCGGGTCGCATCGCCGAAGTGGCGGCGCGTTTCAGCCTCGATGCCATGCCCGGCAAGCAGATGGCGATCGACGCCGATCTCAACGCCGGCACCATCACGGAAAGCCAGGCCCGCGAACGCCGCGCCGAGATCGAGGCGGAAAGCGGCTTCTACGGCGCGATGGACGGCGCCTCCAAGTTCGTGAAGGGCGATGCCGTCGCGGCGCTGCTCATCACCGCGATCAACATCGTGGTCGGCCTGATCGTGGGCGTGGCGATCCACGGCGTACCGTTCGGGCAGGCTTTCCACACCTACACCCTGCTCACCGTGGGCGACGGCCTGGTCAGCCAGATCCCGGCGCTGATCGTCTCGACGGCGGCGGGCCTGCTGGTGTCCAAGGGCGGCGTCGTGGGCAAGACCGGCGCGGCGCTGGGCGACCAGCTGGGCCGCTATCCCAAGGCGTTCGGCATTGCCGGCGCTCTGATGGGCGCGCTCGCGCTGGTGCCGGGCCTGCCGTTCCTGCCCTTCGCGGTGTTCGGCGGCATGTGCGGATGGCTTGCCTGGACGATGACCAAACGGGCCGAAGGCGAAGCCGCCGCCGCGCGGGTGGAACATGCGGCCGAACAGGCGCGCCAGTCCGCCGCGCAGGCGGAGGAGCCGATTGCGCGCACGCTGGCGATCGACGCCCTGCGCATCGAGCTGGGCTACGGCTTGCTCCCCCTCATCAACGACGCCGTGGCCGAGCCGCGCCTCGACGATCAGGTGCGCGCGCTGCGCCGCCAGATGGCGATCGACTACGGTTTCGTCCTGCCTTCGGTGCGCATCCTCGACAACATGGCGCTGCAGGCCAACGAATACGTGGTCTACGTCAAGGAGACCGAGATCGCGCGGGGCGAGCTGCGCATCGGCAAGCTGCTGGTCATCAATGCGGGCGGCGGCGACACCGGCCTGCGCGGCGAGGCCACCAAGGAGCCAGTGTTCCAGCTTCCCGCCTTGTGGATCGAACGCGAGATGCGGCAAGAGGCGGGCTTCCGGGGCCTTACCGTGGTCGACTGCGGCACCGTGGTGACCACCCACCTGACCGAAATCGTCAAGGACAACATCGCCGACCTGCTCTCCTACACCGAGACGCAAAAGCTGCTGGACGAGGTCCACAAGGAATCCGCCAAGCTGATCGCCGAGCTGGTCCCCTCGCGCATCTCGATTTCCGGCGTGCAGCGGGTCCTGCAGAATCTGCTGGGCGAGGGCGTCTCGATCCGCGACTTGCCCACCATCCTCGAAGGCATCGCCGAGGCCTGCGCGGTGACCTCCAATCTCACCCAGGTGAGCGAGCATGTCCGTGCGCGCCTTGCCCGGCAGATTTCGGCGCAGCACACGCTGGACGGGACCATCCCAATCGTCTCGCTGGGCGCGGTGTGGGACGAGGCCTTCGGCGAGGCGATCATCGGCCAGGGCGACGACCGGCATCTGGCGATGGCTCCCTCGCAGCTTCAGGCATTCATCGCCGCCGTGCGCGAGACTTACGACCGCCTGGCCGGTCAGGGCGAAATCCCGTGCCTCCTGACCAGCCCGGGCCTGCGCCCCTTCGTGCGCTCGATCATCGAGCGGGTGCGGCCCGCCACGGTCGTCCTCTCGCAGAACGAAATCCACCCGCGCGCGCGCCTGCGCAGCCTTGGTGCCATCAACTGACCGGGCAGCGTATGGTTGGACCTGACATTTCCTGACGAGGATCGAGGCCGAACGCCGGATTCTCGACCGGCAAGACAGGCCCGCGCGACCGCATCGAGGCCGATCGTTCTATGATAGACTTGATGGCCGTTCCCGCGATGTCCCTTTCCCCGATCAAGACGCCCAAGGCAGCCGAGGCGGTGCCCCCGCGCGCGGCAACCGGCGGTGAGGGATCGGCGCAGGGTTCTTTCGGTGCCGCACTGGAAAATGCTGGCAAGGCCGCCGTGCAGACTGGCGTATCCAGCCAGGCTCCCACGCCCACGCCTGCATCCAAGCCTGCTCCCACGGATGCGGCGATCGTTCCCGCACCGGCCGGGGATACGCCTATGCCGGGCAGCCCCGCACCGGCGCTGACCGCCATCGGTCCCACGGCGGCGACAAAGACCGACCTGGTCGCGTCCGCTCCGTCCCAGCCCGTTCCCGCCGATGAAGCCAAGGCCGAGGCAACGGCCAAGCCGCAACTCAAGCTCCCACAGGATGCGGCGACGGTTACCATTACCGCGCCGGAAACTCCCGTGACCGCCCCCGCGGCTCTGGACGATGGCGAGACGCAGGAACCCCGGCGCGCGAAGCACGAGGATGCCCCCTTCGTGACATCCGTGCCGACTGGCCTTCCAGCCACCGCACAGCCTTCGACCACAGCTGCGGTCCCGCCGCAGCCGGTAGCGGCTCCGACTTCGGCCGCACCCGAAGCTGCTCCGACCGTCGCCGCCGCGCCGCATGAGGCTGCGGCCAAACCGGTGGACCATACCGCCCCGGATCAGGCCCCCCGCGCTCACGGCGAGGCCCCTGCCCTGGCGGACGGCGGACCGGTAGACGCCCCTTCCGCGCCAGAGGCGCGCGTCTCCGCCCCGCTCTTTTCCCAGACGCTGGAAACCGCGAACGCCCGACATGCCGCGCTCCCCTACGCACCCGCGCAGGCCGAGACGGGCAGCGCCACCGTCGCCCTGCGCGAAGGGCGCTTCGGCGCGGACGTGGGGGTCAGCATTGCCCGTGCGCTGGGCGGCGGGCAGGACGGCGAAAGCCGCGACCTGCTGATCCGCATCGACCCGCGCCACATGGGCCGCATCGACGTGCGGATGTCGTTCGACCACGACGGCATCCTGCGCGCGGTAGTCTCGGCCGACAGCCCCGCCGCGCTTGACATACTGCGCCGCGAGAGCGCCGACCTTGGCCGCGCGCTGACCGATGCGGGGGTGCGGTCGGACCCGCAATCGCTGCGCTTCGACAGCAACGCAGGCGGCGGTGCGGGCGGCCAGTCCCGGCACGGCCAGCGCACGCAGGCGCAGGGGCCCGATTATGGCGGCGGCTCCGATTTGGCCGGTAGCGGCGACGATATTCCCATCCACAGGTCGCTGCGAGGCAGCGGCCATGTCGATCTCATGGCATAAGGCAGCGCGAACATGACGACGGTTACCGACACCGCCTCGACCAAGAGCACGACGAGCGCGACCACCGCCGCGTCGACTTCGGGCCTGCTGACGGACTACAACCTGTTCCTCAAGCTGCTGACCACGCAGATGACGAACCAGGACCCGCTCGATCCGATGGACACCTCGGAATATACCGCGCAGCTGGTGCAGTATTCGCAGGTGGAACAGTCGATCCAGCAGACCGGCGCGCTCGGCAATATCCTCAGCCAGCTGCTCTCGCAGCAGATGGCGCAGGCATCGAGCTACATTGGCCGCGAGGCACGCTTCGATTCGCCCGTGGCGGGTCTGGATACCAATAGCCCCGCGCGCTGGACCTACTACGTCGACGGCACGCCCGGCACGATCGCCGCGACCATCAAGGATTCGCTTGGCGCCACCGTGGCCACCGTCAACCTCGATCCCAAAGCTCAGGGCTCCTATGAATGGGACGGCACCAAGACCGATGGCAGCAAGGCACCGGCAGGCGCCTATACCCTGTCGGTCGACGCGAAGGATGCGAGCGGATCAAGCCTCGACACCACGATCAATTCGATCGGCGTGGTGAACGACGTGGTGACCGATGGCACCGACATCATGCTGGGTGTGAACGGCATCCGCCTTTCCGCGTCGGGCCTCGTCGCGCTGGCGGCCCCCAAGGCGGACTGACCGGAGCGAGCCGGGGTCAGTCCAGACGGGCTGTCCCTGGCGGAGCGCTTCGCAAGCTTCGCAGGTAGTCCCTGCTAAGCGCTTCGCAAGCTTCGCTGCTATCCCCGGCCCAGCGCTTCGCAAGCTTCACGCTCTTCCTGCAACAACTGGACGGGTTGCAGCGCGGTATCCAGCCTGGTGCAACCGGGCAGGCGCTCAGGCAGGGCCAGGATCATCAGGCAATCGGCAATGGAAGGGTCGCCGGCGGGGCCGATCAGGTCCTCGACCTCGTCCTGGCTCAGGTCCGACTGGCTGAGGCAGCGCAAAGCGGCCGCCTGCCATAGCTGGGCCGCGGAATCGACCCGCAGCCTGAGTGAAAACCAGTATTCCTGCTGCGCCCCGGAGACTTGGACATTCCCACTGTCCAGGCCCCGATATGATTTTTCCGCCATCGCGCTCTCAAAGTACTTCAGACCGAATCGCTACTGTCCGTGCCCCCGGACCCGAGAGGTGAATTCGCCTCCGCATCGCCAGATGAAGAACCGCAAATTCATCAGTCAGGCGACCGGTTCTCTCTATACGACACCCGCGCATAAAAAAGCGGGGACGTGAAACTATGCGTTGATAACAGAATCGTCCGTCGCAGGACCTTTACCCTGTCCCCGCCAGCCTGCGCGCCACCAGCACCATCGCCCAGGTATCGCGCATGCAGTAGGCTTTCAGCGCTTCCTCCAGTGCCCAGCGGCGTTCAGGCGTGGTTGCCGGGTCGATAGCCTCCAGGAAACTGTCCTGCGCCATGCCGCCGTCCTTCACCTCCAGGCTGGCGTAATCGAGGTCCGCGATCGTCGGCAGCAGCGCCTTGATCGACCACGAACCGCGCTGGTCGCGGTGATACCAGTGCTTGCGGGCGACCGGCAGGAGATCCACGGTACGCTCGGTCATGGCCAGCAGTTCGGCGCCGTGCTCCGGCACATGCCCGGCCAGGGCGCGCAGCACCCCGCGCTCGAACCCGGCGTTGTAGGCGATCACCGTGGCGCCCGCCGGGATCGCCTCGACCAGCGCCTGCGCACAGGGCCCGCGCGGGTCGGAGCCGTCGCATCGCAGGAATTCGTGATGGGTGATCGTGCCGTCGGCCTGTTCCAGATGCAGCGAGAACTGGAAGGGGACCTGCTGGTACGGCCGCATCCCCAGCCAGCGCGGCACGGCGGCCGAAATCGTCTCGAAATCGAGCCAGGCGCGGGGGTATGACCATTCGGCCATGGCTGCGCGCGCGCCCTCGCCGTTGTGGAACGGGATGCCGGTGCGGGTCGCTGCGACGATCATCGCCTCGCGCGGCTTGGTCATCGCCGTCTCGTCGAGGTCCAGAAGGCTTGTCACGCCCTGCCGCGCCCATTTCTTCCATGCGCCGTTGGGCAGCACCGTTACCGGCCATTCCGGCCCCTGCGGCAGGCCGCGCGAGCAGTAGGCGGTGAACTCGCAGTCGAACGGGTCGGCGCAGTGGGGGCCCGGTTCGCGCACCGGCTCCTCACCCGCGAGCACCGCAAGCGCCTGCGCGGCCACAGCCGGGCGCGCCGCCGCGATCTTGCGGGCGGGCGCAAGCAGGTCATCGTCGGCGAACAGGCCGGCATAATCCCCTTCCCGCTCCAGCACGAAGCGGGTGTCGATATGCCGCACTGCCGCCCCGTCGATACGCAGGCCGGCGCCTTCCATGACCCATAGCTGCGTGGCGATATCGCCGAGGTGATAATCCTTCGCCCGCGCAGAACTCTTCACTTCGGCCAGCGTCCAGCCGCTTCCCTTTGCCGTGCGTTCGAGGATGTCGGCGCGGATCAACACACCGCCGTGCTGAAAGGTCGCCTCGAACAGGGGGCCGGGGTGACCCTCGCCGATCAACCGCGCGGTTTCGGCCAAGGCGGCAGATAAATCAGGCTCGGCCTCGATCATCACGCCTTCGGGGTGGAGCGAACAGGCCACCTCCCCCACGAAATGCCCGGCATCGAAGCGGGCTTCGGCGCCATCGTCGTATTGCGCGACTTCAGGCCGGTGAACGCCCAGCCACAAGCGTTTGGGGCATTGTTCGAAGGCGGTGATGCGGGACTTGGAGAGGCCGTGGGAACGGACGGTAGCGCTTGTCATGGTACTTGCCTGAATTGGCGGTGCGTCAATTTCGGTCGCCCGTGCTTTCGGGCCGGCATATCGGCCAAAGCCGGTATGTTGCGCAAGGCAAATCCCTCGACATCTCTTGCGTAGGGAAGCGCTAGGGTGCAATCGTTGCAAATTGTTGCGCGGGCCCGCAACAGTAGCAGCTTTCGGCGTTAATTGCTAATGCGATTTCTTTGCAACAAATCGTCAAGTCATGGTCCCCTCACTTTCCCCGAACCTGCTTCTGGTGCTTGCCATGCTGCTCAAGACCAAAAGCGTCAGCGGCACTGCCGTTGTGCTTGGCCTGAGCCAGCCCAGCATCAGCCGTTCGCTGGCACGCCTGCGCGAAGCGCTGGGCGATCCGCTGCTGGTGCGTTCCGGTGCCGGCATGATCCGCACGCACCGCGGCGACGAACTGGTCGGCAAGCTGGCGGACTGGGTGGCCGCAACCTCCTCGCTGCTGACCGAGCGGACATTCGACCCGGCCGGGGTGGAGCGCCGCTTTCGCATCGCCTCGACCGATTTCGGCGTCATGTCCGTCCTGCTGCCGGCTCTGGCCGCGCTGCGCGAGGCAGCGCCGGGGATCGCCATCGACATCCTGCCGCTCAACCATGCGACCCACCGTTCGCTGGCCGAGGGCGATATAGACTTTGCCGTCTCGGGCCTGGAACACGATCCTTCGCAGCTTCACCGCCTGCATCTGTTCAGCGATAGTTTCGTGTGCGTGACCGGCCCCGCCCACCCACTGGCCAGCGCGAGCGAGGAGCCGCTGCCGGTGGGCGAATTCCTTGCCTACCCCCACCTTGGCATCACCGTCAGCGATGCGGGACTGGACCGCGTTGCAACCTTGCTGGGGACAGAGGCAGGCGGGCGGCGGGTCGCAGCCAGCGTGCCCTACTTCGCCCTTGCCCCGGACCTGCTGCTGGCGGGCGATCTGATGACGGTGGTCCCCTCACGCGCGATGCCCCGGTTCGCGCGACTGGGCGAGTTGGCCACCCGGCCCGCGCCCGAAGCACTGGGCAAGCTCGAATACTGGCTGCTCTGGCACGAGCGCAGCCACCGCGACCCGGCCAGCGCCTGGCTGCGCGACCGGCTTCTGGAAGCCTGCCGGGTTCCCGGCGAATAGTCGTTATCCGATATTGACTGTTGGCCTTCATGCCGCTTGGGGCAAAGGGCCTTCTTGCAATCCATTTGCATTAGCATCTCAGAAGATTCCAAGGGGGTATCGTGTCCAACAACAACAGCCTGCGCATGAGCGCGGGCGTTCGCCATCGCCATGCATCAGGCCCCGGCCATCGCCGACGAGGCGGCGGAAGCGACCGACCGCTCCACCATCGTCGTCACCGCCACCAGCCGCGAGCAGGAAGTGAAAGATGCACCGGCCTCGATCAGCGTAATCACGCGCGAGGATCTGGAGCGCCTGCCCTACCGCGAAGTCACCGACGCGCTGATGGAAATCCCCGGCGTCACCGTCACCCCGGGCGAGGGCAACAGCCGCGACATCTCGATCCGCGGGATGTCGCCCCAGTACACCCTGATCCTTGTCGACGGTAAGCGCCTGAGCAGCCGCGAGACGCGCACCAACGGCGGAAACACGTCCGAAGGCGGCCTGCTGCCCCCGCTCGAATCGATCGAGCGCATCGAAGTCGTGCGCGGCCCGATGTCTTCGCTCTACGGGTCGGACGCGATGGGCGGCGTCGTCAATGTCATCACCCGGCGCATCGCCCCCACCTGGCGCGGCAGCGTGCGCATGAACGGCACGATGCAGCTGGGCGACGACTACGGCAATTTCTATGATGGCAACTTCTACCTGTCCGGCCCGATCACCAAGGGCATCGGCCTGCAGGTCCAGGGCTCGCTCAACCGCCGTACCGAAGACCGCGTCGTCGGCGGCACGCCCGAGCGCAGGGACGAGAGCCTGGCGGGCAAAATCGGTTTCTCCGCCGGGCCCGACCACGATTTCCTCATCGAAGGCGGTTTCTACAGCCAGAAAGTGACCTCCACCGCCGGCAAGACCGTGGAAGTGACCGCAACTGTGCCTGAAGGCACGCTCGATGTGCAGACGCAGGAGCGCTATGTCGCCGCGCTCAGCCATCAGGGCCGCTGGGGCTTCGCCAATTCGGACAGCTACGTGCAGTACGAGGACGCGAAGAACCTTGAGACCACCAAGCGGATCAAGAACACCGTCGCCCAGTCGATCTGGTCGGTAGCGCTGCCTTCCAACATGCTGAGCCTGGGCGGCTTTTTCCGCAACGAGGACCTGATCGACACGACCGGCAACCTGCTCGCCGGCTCGACCCGCGCCGGGGCCAGCCGCACCAACTGGGCACTGTTCGCGGAGAACGAACTGGCGATCCTGGACAACCTGCGTCTTACCGGCGGCATCCGCCTGGACAACGACGAACAGTATGGGAAACACTGGACGCCGCGCGTCTACCTGGTCTGGAACGCGTTGGAGAGCCTGACTTTCAAAGGCGGTTATTCGAAGGGCTTTCGCGCCCCGAACCTGCGCCAGACCCTGCCCGACTGGGGCCAGTCGAGCCGGGGCGGCACGATCTACGGCAACCCCGACCTCGAAGCGGAAACCTCCCGCACGATCGAGGCGGTGGCGATGTACGAAGGCGATGGCTTCCAGACCAGCCTGACCGTCTACGACACCCGCTTCAACGACAAGATCACCCGCGTCACCTGCCTGGTGGCCGCGGCCTGGTGCATCGACGAACCACTAAGCTCGATCGGCCGCCCGCCGACCACTTATGTCAACGTCGACAAGGCGAAGGTGCGCGGCATCGAGGCGACCATCGACGTCAAGCTGACGCAGACCCTGCGCCTCAACGCCACCGGCACCCTGACCGATTCCGAGCAGCTTACCGGCACCAATGCCGGACAGGCGCTGAACGATACCCCCAAGCAGCAAGCCAGCGCTTCCCTGAACTGGCGCCCGGACGATCGCCTGTCCGCCTACGTGCGCGCTGTCTATCGCGGTGAGGAAGCGGTTACCGAGGCGCAGATCAGCGGCAACAACATCGTCGCCTCGTCCTACACCACGGTGGATCTGGGCGGATCGTACAAGGTCTCACCCGGCTTCACCTTCCACGCCGGCATCCAGAACCTGCTGGATAAGCGCCTGAGCTATGACGATTATGGCTACGTCATCGACCCTGCGCGCGTGTGGATGGGCGTCACCGCGCGGTTCTGATCCCTTTCGCACGCGGGTGCTGACCCCTCATTTCGTGTCCGCGCGCGATCCTGCGGTCGTCCCGGCCTTGCCTGCCCCCCCGCTGGCAGGGCCGGGGCGACAATCAAGACCCTCTCGCCAATGTCGCCGCGCCTCGTTAGGGGAGTGCCCGGAATAGATGCTGCAACGAGGGGGCCTGAACCGTGAACGTCTACCGCCAGAACGCGCGTGTGCTCACCGCCAGCCTCGTGGGCACGGCGGTCGAGTTCTACGACTTCTACATTTACGCGACCGCTGCGGCGCTGGTCTTCGGGCCGCTGTTCTTCCCGGCGGATTCCGCAACTGTCCAGCATCTGGCCGCTTATGCCAGCTTCGCCATCGCCTTCATCGCCCGCCCCGTGGGTGCGGCCCTGTTCGGCCACTTCGGCGACCGGGTGGGCCGCAAGTCGACGCTGGTCGCCTCGCTGCTGCTGATGGGCGCGGCGACGGTGCTTATCGGATTCCTGCCGACCTACCAGCAGGTGGGCTGGCTGGCTCCGCTCCTGCTGTGCACGATGCGCTTCGCACAGGGGCTGGGCCTTGGCGGCGAATGGGGCGGGGCGGCGTTGTTGGCGGTCGAAAACGCGCCGCCGGGCTATGCGGCCCGCTTCGGCATGTTCCCACAGCTGGGCGCCCCGGTCGGCTTCCTGGCCGCCAACGGGTTGTTCCTCATCATCAGCGCCACGCTCAGCGACGAGGATTTCGCAAGCTGGGGCTGGCGCATTCCCTTCCTGCTCAGTTCGCTGCTGGTCGGCCTGGGCCTGTGGATCCGCTTCCGTCTGGGCGAGACTGCAACTTTCGTCGCAGTCGCAGAGGAGGACCATCACCGCTCCATCCCGGTGGTGGAGCTGTTCCGCACGCATCTGCGCGAAACCGTGGCCGGCACTTTCGCCGTCATCGCCTGCTTCGCGATCTACTACCTCGCGACCACGTTCGCGCTGGGCTACGGCACCGGCACGCTGGGCTATGACCGGCAGACGTTCCTGGGCGTCCAGCTTTTCGCCATCCTGTTCATGGCGCTGGGCATCCTGATCTCGGGCTATGCGGCGGATCGCCGCAGTTCGCGCAGCGTGCTCATCGTCGGATGTTTCTGCGCGATCGTCGTCGGCGTGATCATGGGGCTGATGTTCGCGGCCGGATCGCTGTGGATGATCGGCGCGTTCCTGTGCCTTGCGCTGTTCACGATGGGGCTGGTCTACGGCCCGCTCGCCGAACTGCTGCCGCGCCTGTTCGAGCCGCGCGTGCGCTATACCGGCGCCTCGATCGCCTTCAACGTCGGCGGCATCTTCGGCGGCGGCTTTGCACCCGCCATCGCGCAGGGGCTGGCCGACAGCGGCGGCGTGCTGTTCGTGGGGCTCTATATCTCGGGCGCGGCGCTACTGAGCCTGTTCGGCCTGCTCTCGCTCAGCGCGAAACGCTGACCAAGGTCACTCCCCGAGCCAAGCCCGGGGAGGACTACGTTTTCTACAACCGCGCCAGCATCTGCAGCGATGCGGAGAAATAATCCGTATCCAGCGCTGCCGGTGCCAGTGTAGCGATCAGCCGCCCGGCGATTGCCGCGCCGCCGGTGGACAGCGGATAGTTCGCCTCTTCGCCCGTCACCACGTCGATCCACGCAGGGATCGGGCGGTGCTGAGACAGGCATGAACGCCACCACTCGGCAACGGGCTGGACAAGGCCCGCCCGCCCTCCGACCACTGCATAGAGCGGTACGCGGATCGCATCGTAGCCAAAGCGCGGCGGCTTGCCGGGCGCGGGCGCGACGTCGTTCTTGCTGGTAACCGCAACCCAGTCGCAGGGCAGGTGGTGAGGGCCGAAACGCGCCAGCCGGGTTATCGCCTCGCAGTCGCGGATCACCGGGCCCCAGGTGGAGTCTCCGTCCATCTTCACGAAATGATCGAGCGCGGGCCACACGAAATAGGAAGGGTTCACCAGCACCTGCGCCGGTTCGGCAAAGCCAACCACGCCCGGTAGCAGCAGGCTGCGGCCATAGCGCTGCTCCACGCAGTGCATGTGGATCGCCTCGCGCACTTCCTGCGCGCGCTTTGTCCAGTCTGAACGCTGCCAGCGCTCCCCGGCCAGTGCCAGCGCCCAGGCAATGACGAGGTCGCCGTCGGTGGCGTTGTTAGGATCGGAGACGCGGATCGCCTCGCGCGGGTCATAGCGCCAGGAATGGAGCGCCATGTCCTGACGGCCCAGGGTGTCCTGAGTCCACTTCGCGATACGCTCGAACGCATTGCGGTCCCCGGCACGCAAAGCCAGGATCATGCCGTAGCTCTGGCCTTCGGAATGGCTGATGCCGCCGTTGCCGGTATCCACCACCCGGCCTTCGGGCGCCACGAAACGGTCTCGCCACGCGGTCCAGAAACTGTCGGTCACGGCCTGCGCGCGTCCCTGGCTGCCGCCGGTGTTGCAGGCTGCGGTCAAGGCCATAAGCATTCCCAGCGAGAAAGTACGGCGGTCGACGGGCAAGGATGCGCTGGGCACATGCATTTTGTTTTCAGCGACCATGGCGAAGCTCGAGCGTGTCCCCCTTCCACTCGGCGACGGTGCGCAGCGCCGGGCCGCTGCCCAGCACCCGGAACCAGTTATCATAGGCGCCTTCCAGCACGCCCAGCAGCATCGCCGCCCAGTGCCCCTGCGGGTCCGGCGCGATCTTGCTCGGCAGGTCGTGGTGACGCACGACGATCGCATCCTTGCCGACCGCCAGTTCGATCTCACCCCAGTCGAGCGCCCGCCAGAACGTATTGATCCGCGCGCACAGGACCGAGGCGTCGTTGACGCCTTCCAGCGGCTCCAGGTCGGCCATGCGCCGGCCGATCGCCAGGAAGAACCCGCGGGCCTGCGCTTCGGGCACGCCCTCGCAGATTTCGGCCGCCATCGACATGGCCATCAGCGCAAGACCGCCGATTGCGGTTTCGTCGGCACCTTGTCGCGATTGGGGAAAGGCCTGCATCTTCATTTACTTGTTGCTCCCGAAGCTCTGCCGCACGCCGAGCATGCTGCGGAATTCGTCGTAACTGCCGAATGTATTGTAGCTCATATCGCCGCCGATGCGCGTGCCGGGCGTGATTTTGTAATAGAGAGAGCCCTGCGCCGACAGCGCGAAGCCGGTCTTGCTCAGGCTGTCGTAATTCGAACGGACGTCGTCGTTGAGCGCCTTGAGATTGTCCAGTTCGGCTTGGGCGATGAGGTCCGTCGGATAGAGCGGGCTCTCGTTTTCCTTGTAGCTCTGGAAGCCCGGCGTGAACGAGGCGGATGCGTCCCAGCGCTCGTCCTGCATCGTGTAGTTCACCGGGAAGCCCACCGAGATGAAGCTTTTGGGGCTGAAGTAGCCGCCGTTGCCGAAGGTGAAATAGTTCTGGCTCTTGTCGTAGCCCTGGTAGTTCACGTTCAGGCCCACGGTAACTGCCGAGCGCTGGCCCTTGTAGGCGCGCAGGTAGCCGCCGACATTGGCCTCGAAGCCGTCGTTCTTGGCCACGTTGGTGCCGCGGAACCGGTAATAGCGGCCTTCGCCGTACACGCCGCTGCCGTTCTCGTCATAGGACATGCCCGCGCCTGCACCGTCGCGCATGACCTGGCCCCAGCGCTCGCCGGTGACGGGATCGCGCGTGCCGGCATAGGAGACGACCGAATCGGTGACCGGCTTGCGCTCCGCAAAGGCGGTGGCGCGCAGGCCGGGGCGGAGTTCGGGCGAGACGGCAAGGCGCCCTGCGAATTTGGTCTTGCCCATGCCGACCGGCGTGGTGCCGGCCTCCAACTGGACGGAATCGCTCTCGTACCCCGCCGAGAAGGCGACGCCCGAGGCCTGTTGGCTGTCTGCATTGACCAGCGCCGAGGGTTCCGCCGCAGCGATGCCCTGTGCTTCGGGCGTGCCGTTGCGCCCAAAGCGGGCAAGGCCCGAGCCGCCGGGCTTGCCGGCGTCCACCACGGTGGCTTCCGCCTTGACGAAGACGCGGCCGCGCAGCGCGCCGGTCGAGACTTTGGCCGAACCCTTGATCTCGTCGAGCTGCGACAGGCCGGTCTCGCCCGAGCGGGCGCGGTAGGCGGTCTGTACGTCGACGCGCGGGCCGCTGTCCTGCGCCAGTTGGTCGATCTGGGACTGGATCTGAGTCATCACCGGGTCCCCGGCATAAGCGACGGGAACCTGCGGGCCGCCGAAACCGGCCGAGGCGCCGGGCATCGGTGATGCTGACGCACCCCACGCCTGAGCAGGCGCGGCGGCGGTTGTCGGAGAGGAATAGCGGTCGGGCGCGGCGAAGGACGTCTGCTGGCCGGCATAGCCGCCAAAACCGCTCTGGGGTGCAGGTGCCGCAGCGGCGAAGCTGCCCTGCCCACCGGCGAAGTTGCCCTGAGGCGCGCCGTAACCGTAGCCGGAAGCGTCCGCCGAAGCCTGTGGATAGGCGGTCGGCAGGCGGGTGCCGCCGCCCAGTGCGAAGGGGTTCACCTGCGGCGCGGCAGCCTGCGGCTGGCCTCGGAACGGGTTGGCGCTGCCCGGGCCGGCCACGCTGGCGTTGGCGAAGGGGTTACCGCCCATCGCCGTTCCCGCGCCGCCCTGACGGGCATAGAGTTCACGCGCTTCCTTTAGGAAGCTCACCGCCGCACGCTCGTTTCCGCGCGAACGCTCGACATCGGCAAGCGCCATGCGAACGCGGTAATCCTGCCCGTAGGACTGCAGAACCTGACGCTGCGCCTGCTTGGACAAGTCGCCGTCGCCAGCCGCCTGCGCGGTGGCGGCCAGCCCCAGCAGCGCGTCCTTGTCGCCCGGCTTGCGGGCAAGGACGAGCTGATAGCTTTGCGCCGCCTTCGCGGGCATGCCGCCGGTCTGGTAAAGACGCGCAAGGCCGGAGAGGATCTCGGTATTGTCCGGCGCGGCCGAATAGGCCTGCTGAAGGATGTCGAAGCTCTCGGCATAGCGGCCCCCGGTGCGGGCGGCATCGGCCTGGCTGACCATCAGCCCGGCGCTGATGCGGGCGTAGGCGCGCTGGCCATCGGGTGAAGTGCCCGCCAGCTGCCCGGCGCGCTGGAGCGCCAGCTGGGCAAGGTCATCACGGCCCGAGCGTGCAAGCACGCCGATCAGGCCTTCGTAGTCGGCGATATTGTCGATCCGGCCGTTCATCGCCGTCTCTGCAACCTGCGCGGCGCCCTGGGTATCGCCAAGGTCGAACAGGGCGTTGGCAACCGATGCCTGCTTGCCAGCCGGCACCGAGGCCATCGCGCCCAGCTGGCGCAGCGCGGAAACCGCCTGCCCCTGCTGGCCCGTCGCGGCCATGGAGCGGGCGCGGGCGATCGCCGAATCGGTCTTCACGCTGATCGCCAGGCTGCGCATCGGCGCCGTGCGCTGGGCCTCAGGGATCATCGAGATCAGGCGGTCGGCATCGGCCGCGCGGCCCATGTCGTTGCTGAGCAGCGCTGCGGCATAGAGCGAATCCGGCTGGCCGTTCGCTGCGAGCGAGCGCAGCAACGATTCCGCTT
The DNA here is from genome assembly GCF_000876675.2 of Novosphingobium sp. P6W. Lineage (GTDB taxonomy): Bacteria > Pseudomonadota > Alphaproteobacteria > Sphingomonadales > Sphingomonadaceae > Novosphingobium. The sequence continues at coordinate 260,974 of NZ_CP030352.1, read as the reverse complement.
CCGGCAGGCGCCCGCGCTTGATCTGGAATTCCGCGAATTCGTAGCGGATCCACGGGTCGGTCGGGTCGAGCACGAGGCCGTTCTGGAACTCACGCGTGGCGCCCAGATCGTCGCCGCTTTCGGCTGCCGCCAGTGCACGGCCGCGCGCGGCGCGCAATTGCAGGCGCTTGTCGTCCGCGGCGCTGCCACCGTTGCTGGCCTGACGGTAGAGGTCGGCCGCATCGGCATAGCGGCCTTGCTTCTCGTAGACGTCGGCGAGGATTTCCAGCGCGGGGCCGGGTTCCTTGTAGCCTGACCGCACGAGCCCTTCGGCTTTCGCCTGGGCATCGGCAAGACGGTTCTGGCTGACCAGCGCGCGCGTTTCCTCAACCCCGGCGAAGAAGCGTGCCGAGGCAAGTCCTTCGGCCCACTGGCTGGCCTTGCCGGCCTGCGAGGCCTGCTGAAGCAGGCTGGCGGCTTCGGCGAAACTGCCTTCGCGCAGGCGCACCAGGCCAAGACCGCCCAGCGCATCAGGATCGCGGCGATTGACGCCAAGCGCGCGCTGGAACTGCGAGGCGGCCGAAGCCAGATTGCCATCGTCCAGCGCATCGAAGCCCGACATGCGGGCACGGCCCGCGCGGTCTGCGGCGGAAACGGGAGCAGGCGCCGCAGCGGCCGGCCTGGGCGCGGCAGGGCGCGGCGTGGCGGCGGCGACTTTCGCCGGGGCAGGAGCAGGCGCGGCCTTGGGCTTTGCCGCAGCTGCCTTGGGCGCCGCCGGCCTGGGGGCCGGTGCAGGCTTGGCCGCAGGCGCAGCCGCCGCACCCTTAAGCGCGGGGCTATTCGGATCCAGCGCACGGGCGCGGCGCAGCGCCTGCTGGGCCAGGTCCTCACGCCCCTTCGAACGCCAGTACTGGGCCTGCTTGACCAGCGCGTCGACACCGGCGCTCTGCGCCTGTGCCGCCGGCATGGCCACCGGCGCCAATCCGGCAACGGCAGTCGACATCAGCAGCCCCAGACCCAGCCTCGTGACGGGGCTGGAAGAGCGCTTCGACGTCATGGGATCGGTCATGCGTGGTCGTCCTGGCGGCCGAGGCGCTTGTGGGCCTGTCGGCGGAAATAGAGGTAGGCGGGGCCGGCAAGGATCACTGCCAGCACCAGCGTGAACAGGCCCAGCAGCATCGGGTGCTGGCTGGTCCAGTACGCAAGTTTCATCCAGATCGGCAGCGAGCCGACCCAGTACCGCTCGCTGATCGCGAAGCTGGTCATGCCGTCGCCGCTGGTGACGGCAAGGTCGCCCTGGATCGATGCGTTGATCTTGGCGTCGGTCAGGCCGTCGACGAGCGCGGGCAGCGCGCCGCCATCGTCGGCCAGCAGCGCAACCACGGTGCGATCGGAGGCATAGGGCGAACGGAAGCTGACGATGCCCGAGAAACCGCGCGCGTCGTAGACGAGCGGGGCGGCGACCATCGGGTCGTTCTCCTGCGAACCGCCGAACAGCGAGGTCACGTACTGGAGCGAGGACCGCTCGGCCACGCGCAGGCGGCCGTTTTCCCAGCGCACCGGGGCGCCTGCGAACATGTCCGCTCCAGCAAGGCCAGTGCCGCCGACGACGAGGACATCCTGCGACGAAAGCTGGTCGGGATCGATCGTCGAGGTGACCGTCACGGCCGTCACCGGCACGCCCGTCGAGTCGCCGAAGCGGCCCATCAGCGTCAGGAACGCCTCCACCGAAGCCATCGACGGGTTCTGCGCGACGACCACGGTGGTCTGGGCAAGGTCCGGGCTGGCGGTGAAGGGGAAACCGGCGCCCGCGAACGTCGCAAGATCCGGCATCATGATCGCGTGATAGGCGCTGGTGAGGTCGATCGTGCTGGTCGGATCAATCGAGACGCGCACGTTGTCAGGCAGGGTGCCTGTGCACTTCTTCTTGTCGGCGATGATCAGGTTGTAATCCATCGTCAACTCGTTCTGGCCGAACAGGTTGTAACGAGGGAGGACCACCGAGGCGTCGGAATCGAAGCTCTTGGCCCCCGAGGCGCCGAACAGTTCGCTCCACCAACGAGCACCAAGCGGCAGGGTCTTGAGGTACTGGCCATTGATCGAGACGTCGAGGCGCGAGGCGCGGCGATCGAGCCACTTCGCGATCGGGTAACGGTAGGTGAGGTTCAACTTGCCGCCTTCGCGCGGCCAGAAGAACAAGTCGGGCGATACGCGGAAGCGCGCCGAAAGCGGGCCCGGCGGGATGCCCATGCCCTGCAGCGCATAGGGCTCCATGATCGAGCCGAGCTGGACCGGCTTTTCGGTGGAGAGCCAGCGCAGCGCACCGTAGCGCGGCCAGGCGGGGATACGCACGCCGTCGAAGGACATGCGCTGCCCGCCGAAGACACCGCGCCCCAGGGCGATGGCGGCGGCAGCGGTGCGCAGTTCGTCGTCGTTGCGGCCCATGATGACCAGCAGCGTGCCGTTGGGATCATTGGGGTTGCGCACCGCAGCGGCCGAGGCACCCGAAGGTCCCGGAATGTCGAGCCCGGGGATCGACTGGCCGCCCTTGAGGAAGACCACCGCGTTGCCGCGCGGGATCGATCCGACCACCGGCTTGAACGAGAAGCCGCGGTAGCTCGCCTGAGCGCCCAGCCAGCTGGCGGTGGCGGCAGCGGCCTGCAGTTCACCGCTGCGCGGTTGACCGGCAAAGACAAAGGGCATGCGCAGCGGCACGTTCTGTCCCTTGTCGAAGAAGGGCAGCGGCAGGCGCGACAGGTCGGGTCCGTAAGGGAGCGGCTGATAATTGAAATCGAACCACGAACGCACGTTGCTGACATTCGCCCACAGCGAGGAATGGAACGGGTCCTCGCAGTCGCGGGCGTAGTGGCCGATCAGGCGCAGGTTAAGCTGATTGTCGCCGGGCAGGAACAGCGCCGGGTTTACCGGTACATCGATCACCTGGCCGGCCGAATTGGCGCGGGTCAGTGGGATGGTCTGCACGACCTCGCCGTTCACGATCACCACCATCTGGCTCAGATCGTCGAGCATCGCGGGCGACCATGCCAGTTGCAGGCGCAGCACGGCGCCGGTGACGACGCGGTCCTGGCGCATGCCGAAGGGAATGCCGATCTCGCCGCGCGTGCCCTGAAGCCGGATCGGGCGGGTGAGGCGCAGGTCCTTGAGGGTCAGGCGCTCGGCCAGGTTGCCCGAAGGAGCGGCGGCGGCGGGCGCTGCAACAGCGGCGCGGGCTGGCTGGGCATGGACTTCGGTGGTGCCAAGGAACAGTCCTGCCGCACCGATCACCACTGCGCCGATAATCGCCGCTGCCTTGGCAAAGGGCACCCACGACTTGCCGCCAGCCTTGTCGGCCGTCTTGTCGCCGGCCTTGGCCTGCCTGGCTTCGTCGGCGGCGGCCTTCTTCCTTGCAAGGTCGAAGCTGCGCGAGGCGCGGCGTTCAGCAAAATTGAGCCCGAGAATGCGCTTCAAAGTGACCATGTCCACCCGGATAATGTCTGCAAGCGAGCGCAGGCTGGAAACCTGCTTGTAGGGCGCGGCCGGCTGCCACGCATCGGCACGGCCCATCACGGCCCGCACGAGGTGGCGCCCGGCAAGAATGTCGAGCTTTTCGAAGCGCACATAGGCGTTTTCCGCATTTATGCGCATCGTCTCCACCGGGATAGACAGCACTTCGTCACCCATGGCCAGCGTGATGTGGCGCACGGTCCGGTCCTTGGTCGGCAATTCGGCGGGGAGAGCCAGCGCCGCGCCGCCCATCGAGATGTCGATGGTGCGGGCGGGCACGGCATGGCCCGAATTGAGATAGGCGGTGACCGGCAGGTCTACCGGGATGCGGATATCCACGCGAGCCTGGCGCGTCTCGCGGGCGACCGAGACGGCGGCCAGCAGGATGATGAGGCTGAAAGTGGCCCAGGCGACGTTCAGCACCAGCGTATCGGTCTGGATGTTGAACAGGTAAGGGAAGAACGCCCATTTCACGACCGCCATGGCGATTCCGCCAACGACGAGGCCGATGCAGATCAGGTGCGGCTTGACCACTTCCCAGTCGAAATAGGTCTTGTCGAGCAGCGAGCCCTTGTCGGTGACGTTGAACTTGCCCTTGCGCGGCTGGAACCAGGTCATGACCGTGGGCTTGACCAGGTGGAAGGCCAGGATCGTTTCGTAGACTTCGCCCCAGTACGGGCGGCGCTCTCCGCCCTGCGTGCGCTCGTTGGCGACCGACGAGCAGAACAGGTGCGGCATCGCATAGGCGAAGATCAGCGAGGCCGAGGCTTGGACGATGTTCTGCCCGAAGATGAGGTAGGCCAGCGGGCTGGTCAGGAACACGATGCGCGGCAGCGGATACTGGAAGTGCAGCATCGCGTTGAGGTAGCAGAGGCGCTGCTGCCAGGTCAGGCCGCGGCCCATCAGCGGATTGTCGATGCGCAGGATCTGCGTCATGCCGCGCGCCCAGCGGATGCGCTGGCCGACGTGGAGGACAAGGCGCTCGGTCGCAAGGCCAGCGGAAAGGCGCGCGCTGATGTAGGCGGTGTTCCAGCCGGTGCGCTGCAGCTTCAAGGCGGTGTGCGCGTCCTCGGTCACGGTCTCGCCCGCGAAGCCGTTGGTCTCCATCAGCGCTTCGCGGCGGATGATCGCGCACGAACCGCAGAAGAAGGTGGCATTCCACAGGTCGTTGCCGCCCTGCACGGCGCCGTAGAACAGGTCGCCCTCGCCCGGCATGTCGCCCATGGTCGAGGCCAGGTTGCGCTGCACCGGATCGGGCGAATACATGTGGTGCGGGGTCTGGATCAGCGCCAGGCGCGGGTCCTTCTGGAACCAGCCGACAACCAGCTGGAGGAAGGCGCGCGTCGGTACGTGGTCGCAGTCGAAGATCGCGATCAGTTCGCCGTCGGTCTTCTTCATCGCCGCGTTGAGGTTGCCCGCCTTGGCGTGCAGGTTGTTGTCGCGGGTGATGTAGCCGCAGCCCGCTTCCTTGGCGAAGGCGCGGAATTCGGCACGCTTGCCGTCGTCGAGGATGAATACGCGGTAGCGGTCGATCGGGTAGTCGAGGTCCTGCGCGGCGAAGACCGTGTTACGCACGATCTCGAGGCTCTCGTTGTAGGTCGGGATGTAGATGTCGACGGTGGGCCAGGTGTCGGGCTCGCCCTCGGGCTCGATGACCGGGCGGTCGAGCGGCCAGCTGGTCTGCAGGAAGCCCAGCAGCAGGATGACCCACGCGTACAGCTCGGCCAGGTACAGCATGCCGCCGAACATGAATTCGGGGAAGGTGTTGAAGGCCAGCGTCTGGGTGGTGCGCCAGAAGATGTAGCGGGTCGACACCATGATCGCCAGCAGGCCAAGCGCGAGGGCGCCCTTGCGGCCCTTCCAGCGCTTCAGGATCAGCGCCCCGAACATGGTCACGCCCGCACAGGCCCACTGCGAGGCCCCGTCAAGCGGCACGCCGATCACCAGTGCGGCGATCAGCACGATCGGCACGATGGCAAGGTAGCGAAACGCCCGGTTCGAAGTGAGCCGTGCGATCATGCGGCGCGGCTCGACGAAGGAGCGGCAAGATCGCCGCGGGCCACCCAGGGACGGCCCGGCGTTTCAAGCGCGGGGACCATAGCGGCACCAATGGCGCGCACATCGGCCAACGCAGCGCTGGAAGGCGCATAGCGGGCAAGCGGCTGGAGCATGGCGATCGCCTCGGGCACGGCCTCGTCCAGACGGATGCGCCCGATCAGGCGCGGGCCGACCAGTTCGCGGATGAAGGCGGCGCTGTGGCGCGAAAGGCGGCGCGTCTCGTCCAGCGCGTTGATCGCGAAAGTCGTACGCGCGATCGTCTCGGCGCTGGCATCGCCCAGCACCTGGGGAAGCAGGGCCAGCGTGTCGGGCGCGGCGTTGAGAACACACAGGTTCGCGCTGGAATGGGGGATGATGCGGCGGGCAAAAGCGAATTCGCTGGCCGGCACGTCGATCACCATGACCCGGTCGGGACCGGCTTCAAGGTAGCCAAGATCGTGCAGCGTTGGCACGAAGTCGGCGTCATCGGTTGCCCTGGTATGGCTGCGCAGATTGATCCCGCTGGCCAGCACGGCATCCTCGGCCGGCGCGAACAGCGACGGCAGCGTCAATGCCGGCTGCAATCCGAAGTGAAGCGGCAGGGTATCGCGCTGGGCAACGGAGAGGACGGTGACCTCGGCTCCGGCTTCGGAGAGCGTCATGGCCAGATGCGCGGCGACGAAAGTGATACCGGCCCCGCCCTTGAGGCCATGGCAGACGATGACGGCCATCAGATTTCTCCCCGCGAGCCGAGATCGGACAAGTGACGCAGCATTGCGCGAACGTCCTGTGCCTGTGCACCGCGCCGCTCGGCAGCAACGTCGGTGGGCGCAGCCGGTCCGCGGCCGTAACGGCTGAACAAGGCGCTCAGCGGTTCGGGCGCGTGCGTTTCGACCGTTTCACTGACGACGGGTTCCGGCGCAGCGGTCTCGACCTGGTCGATCGCCTGCAGGCGCGGGTCGCGCAGCAGGGCTTCGAGAATCGGCCAAAGCTCGAGCTCGGTGAATCGGTCCTCGAATTCCTTGTAGGCAAAATCGTTCTTGCCCAGTCGGTCGAGCAGATGTCTGGCATCGATGCGCATAGGAACCCCTGTATCAACACGTATTTTCTGCACAAACAATGGTTAAGAAAGCGTTGTTGGCAGGAACGGCTCGTCGCTTCACCCCCCTTATGAGCCCCGGATTTCTGCCGTTTTTGCGGATTCAGAGCCATAGCGATGCCTTACCGCCACAGGCCATTTTGCAATCCTTTGCATATTTACCATGTCCCGTAACCGCGAAACCCCGCCGCCTGGCTCGCGAATCGGTAGAAATACGAAGGGTGATTCTGGCAGGTCCGGCAAGGATTTGCCGGTTATCCTGCGCGCTCAATGGAACTGGTTAATTCCGTCGAAGGATTTGCTGGATGAATGGACCATCCCCCCGCCCGGCCATCTTGCAAGCCGCCCTCTGCACCGCCCCTCAGTCATCGACCGACAAGCCATGCGGACGCCTTTTCCCGCGCGAGGATGTGGAGATGATGGCCCGCTTTCGCCGTGACATCGCCAGCAGCACGGTCATGCTCAAGGACCTCACCCCCTTCGGCGCCCGCGTGGAGGGGGTAGGCGCGCTGGACATCGACGAAATGGTGACCATTTCGCTCCCCGGCTGCCGTCCTTCGCTGGCCTTCGTCGCCTGGGCCAATGCCCACGGCGCGGGCCTGGAATTCATCGAGCCGCTGTCTGCCGATCGCTTCGACGATCTTGTCGCCCGCTACGGCCTGAGCGGCGGCAGGGAGGCTTCTGCGGCGGCCTGAAGGCTCAGATCACCGCCGGTTCCAGCAGCCGGATCGTACCGGCATCCGCATCGATCTCGGCCATGGCGCCGACCGGGATGCTGATCTGCCCCGCCACATGCCCGATCATCGCGCCCTGGAAAGCCGGCACGCCAAGCGCGGCGAATCGCCGGTCGAGCACTTCGTAGACGGTGAAGTTGGAAAAGCCGCCGTCGGGGTTTTCGCAGTGAGTGCACTGGCCGAACACCACGCCCGCGACCTTGCCCAGAATGCCCGCCAGCGCCAATTGCGTGAGCATCCGGTCGACACGGTATTCGGACTCGTTGGTTTCCTCCAGGAACAGGATGGCGCCGTCGAAATCCGGCAGCCACGGCGTTCCCACCAGCGCGGTGAACACCGCAAGGTTGCCGCCGAGCAGCCGTCCCCGCGCCTTGCCGCCATGGAAGGTCTTGATCGGAGAGACCCGTCCGCCCAGGTTCGGCCCGGCATAGGCCGCGACGGAATAGGTCGGCATGGCGCCTTCGAAAGCGACTTGCCGAAACGAATTCCATGCCGAAGGCGGCCATGAGGCGGCGGCATTGGGGCCGTGGATCGAAACCACCCCCGCCCTCGCCAGCGCCAGGCAAAGCGCGGTATTGTCGCTGAAACCGGCGAACAGCTTGGGCTTGCGGGCAATGCTCGCGAAATCGAGGTGGGGCAGCAGCCGCGCTGAACCCCAGCCGCCGCGCACGGCCATCAGCCCGCGTACCGTATCGTCCGCGAACATCGCCATGAGATCGCGCGCGCGCACCTCGTCCGAGCCGGCCAGATAGCCCTCCCGCGCAGTGAGATGCGGGGCGAAGCGCGGCTCCAGTCCCATCGCCCGCACGGTCGCCGCGATCTCGTCCAGCCCGAAACGGTCGGCGATGAAACCCGCCGGCGCCACCAGCCCGAGCACGTCGCCATTGCGCAGTCGCGGCGGGCGAACCATATTCCCTGAGACCGGCGTCGGTGCCGTGCGTGCGAAAGCCCCCAGGGCAGGCAGCGCGCAAAGTCCGGCGCCAAGATTCACAAGCGCGCGCCTGCGCGTTAGGGTTTGCCCGATAGTCATCACCGCAAGCCTACAGCCTGTTCGCCCCCCTGCAAGACCATGCAGCCGGGTGCGTCCCTATCTCTGCCCGGCAACACCAAGGGGCCGGGCCATGGAGTTCCAATGACCGAAGAAGAAGACAAAGACCTCACCCAGCGCCGTTTCTACAAGGCCGAGCAGGAGGCGGGTTTCGCCGAACAGCAGCCCGATACGATCCAGACCGGGCACCCCGCCTACCAGTTGGCCTTCCGCGATACCGATTTCCTGCTGCGCGACGAACTGCGCCCGGTCCGTTTCCAGCTTGAACTCCTCAAGCCCGAAATGTTGCTGGAGGAGGCCAATATCGGCTCGACCCTGGTAATGTACGGCTCCGCCCGCATCCCCTCGCCCGAAAAGGCCGAGGCGCTGATTCAGACGGCCGCCACCGATTATCAGAAGAAGGTCGCAGGAAACCTCGCCGACAAGGCGAAATACTACGACGAGGCACGCAAACTCGCCCGCCTCGCCAGCAGCCGCGCGATCGTCGAGAAGGGCATGCGCCAGTTCGTGGTCTGCTCGGGCGGCGGTCCGTCGATCATGGAAGCGGCCAATCGCGGCGCTGCCGACGTGGGGGCGGAATCGCTGGGCCTCAACATCGTGCTACCGCATGAGCAGGCGCCCAACCGCTATGTCACGCCGCGCCTATCGTTCCAGTTCCACTACTTCGCGCTGCGCAAGATGCACTTCCTGCTGCGCGCCCGCGCAGTGGCGGTGTTCCCCGGCGGGTTCGGCACGTTCGACGAGTTCTTCGAGCTGCTGACGCTGATCCAGACCGGCAAGATGAAGCCGATCCCGATCCTGCTTTATGGCCGCGAATTCTGGGAGCGGGTCATCAATTTCGAGGCCTTGGCCGAGGAAGGCACGATCAACCCCGGCGACCTTGACCTGTTCCACTGGTGCGAAACGGCCGAGGAAGGCTGGGACCACATCAGCCAGTTCTACGAACTCGACGTCGACTGAGGCGCCTGTTCCCCTCTCCGCTTGCGGGGAGGGGCCAGTTTCCACGGAAGGAGGCGGTTAGCGGACGGCGTGGTGGCCCATCGGGCCGTGGCCTTCGCCAAAGCCGGGTGCGGCCAGCAAGGCGGCGCGCACGAAGTCGCGTGCGTCCTCGATCGCTTCGGTCAGCGGGGCGCCCTGCCCCAGGAACGTCGCGATCGCGCTCGACAAGGTGCAGCCGGTGCCGTGGGTGTGGCGCGTTTCGATACGCGGGGCGGTCCATATCTGCGGCTCGTGGCCGGGCAGGACCAGCCGGTCGATCACCGTCTCGCCCGGCGCGTCGCCGCCCTTGGCGATATAACCGATGCCCTTGGCCATCAGCGTTTCGTCGCCGCCCAGCGCCGCCAGTTCGTCGACATTGGGGGTGGTAAGGCAGGCGATCGCCATCAGCCGCTCGAAAGCGGCAACCGTATCCGCGTCAGCCAGAACCGCGCCTGCGGTGGAGACCATCACCGGATCGAAGATCACCGGCACGCCAACACCGGCCAGCCGGTCGGCAACCATGTGGGCGATCTCGGCGCTGCCCAGCATACCGATCTTGATCGCATCGACGCCTATGTCGCTGATGCAGGCGTCGATCTGTGCGGCAACCATCGCAGCCGACAGGGTTTCCACCGCCGTCACGCCCTTGGTGTTCTGCGCGGTGATCGCGGTGATCGCAGTCATCGCGTAGCCGCCCAGCAGCGTCACGGTCTTGATGTCGGCCTGGATACCGGCGCCGCCCGAACTGTCGGAGCCGGCGATGGAAAGGATGCGAGGAGCCTGATTCATCCCGGCCCTCTACCCGGTTACGGTATGGCGAGTCGAGATGGCATCAGGATTTGAAGCGCCGTGCTTTCGAAGGCGGGGCCGAATCCTGATGCCTGCGTGCCCGCGTCGGCCGGTCGACCAGTTCGCCCCCGCAATTGGGGCACATATCGTCGACATCATCGGCGCAGGTGGCGCAGAAGGTGCATTCGAAGCTGCAGATGAAAGCGCCGGGGGCCTCGGCGGGAAGGTCGATGCCGCAGCGTTCGCAATCGGGGCGCATTTCCAGAGCCATTATGCCGCTGCCTCCGCCACTGCGTCGCAGATCGACGCCACGACCGCTTCGACCTCGCCGGCATCGTCGCCTTCGGCCATCACGCGGATGACCGGCTCAGTGCCCGAGGGACGGATCACCAGCCGCCCGCGGCCCACAAGCGATGCCTCGGCATCAGCGATCACCGCCTTGACGCTGCCTGCCTCCAGCGGCTTGCCGCCGGAGAAGCGGACATTGCGCAGGAGCTGCGGTACGGGGTCGAACAAGTGGAGCAGCTCACTGGCCCGCTTGCCCGACTGGACAAGTGCGGAGATCACCTGCAGCGCCGCCACGGTGCCGTCGCCGGTGGTCGCATGGTCCAGCAGGATCATGTGGCCGGACTGTTCGCCGCCGACGTTGTAGCCGCCGCTGCGCATGCGCTCCAGCACATGGCGGTCTCCCACGGCGGTACGTTCCAGGTTCAGGCCAAGGCCGTTCAGGTATCGCTCCAGCCCGAGGTTGGACATCACCGTTGCCACTACGCCGCCGCCGCGCAGGATACCCTGCGCCGCGAACTGGCTGCCGATGAGCGCCATGATCTGGTCGCCGTCTACCGTCTTGCCCTTTTCGTCGACCACGATCAGGCGGTCGGCGTCGCCGTCCAGCGCGATGCCGATGTCCGCGCCGGAGGACACCACGGTTTCCTGCAGCAGTTCGACATGGGTGGAGCCGCAGCGCTCGTTGATGTTCTTGCCGTTGGGGTTCACGCCCACCGCGACGATCTCTGCGCCAAGTTCCCAGAACGCGGAAGGGGCAACCTGATAGGCAGCGCCATTGGCGCAATCGACCGCGATCTTCAGCCCGTCCAGCCGCACGGTAGAGGGCAGCGATGCCTTCACCGCGTGGATGTAGCGGCCCCGCGCATCCTCGATGCGGCGGGCGCGGCCGATTTCAGGCGAGGCAGCCAGGCCGAGATCTTGGACCAGCATCGCCTCGATCGCCAGTTCGTCCTCGTCCGAGAGTTTGAACCCGTCGGGACCGAACAGCTTGATGCCGTTGTCCTCATAAGGGTTGTGGCTGGCCGAAATCATCACGCCCACGTCGGCGCGCAGTTCGCGGGTCAGCAGGGCAACGGCGGGGGTGGGCATCGGGCCCAGCAGGACCACGTCCATGCCCACGCTGGTAAAGCCCGCGACCATCGCGTTCTCGAGCATGTAGCCAGACAGGCGGGTGTCCTTGCCAATGACCACGCGGTGGCGATGCGTGCCGCGCAGGAACCGGGTGCCGGCAGCCTGCCCCACTTTCATCGCCATGGCGGCGGTCATCGCACCCTGGTTGGTGCGGCCGCGAATGCCGTCGGTGCCGAAGAACTGCTTGCCCATCACCTGACCCTCTTGGAAACCCTGCTTGTGAATGCCGCTATGCCATAGACTACAGCCGTTACCGCCGACTGAACGCGTTCTTAAACTTCGGTTAGAAACACATCCGATGCGGATTTTGCAAAGGGCTTCCTAAACCCAAGCCAGGCAAATTGCCAACGGGCGCGCGTCTGCCTATTCGTGGGCACGATGAGCGCATCTTCCTCCCCCCCGGCCGCCGCCCCCGCCTCGACCTCCGGCCCCGGCGGCCCTTCGCGCATTCCCGAAATCCGGGTGCCGGGGATGCTCACTCTGGCGGGGTTGGTCGCCGGGCTGCTGATCGGCCTGCTGATCGCGGGCAAGCCTGCCGCGCAGACAGCGCTGGCGGTGGCAGGCCCGGTTGGCTCGCTATGGCTGCAGGGTCTGCAGATGACCATCCTGCCGCTGGTTGCCGGACTGCTGTTCTCAGGCATCGTCGAGACTGTCGCCGCGGCCCGCGCAGGGGCCATGGCGCGCCGGACGCTGGGGATCATCGTCGGCTTCCTGGCCTTCAGCGCGGTTCTCGGCGCGGCGCTGATGCCGTTGCTGCTGGACCTGTTCCCGGTGCCGGCCGGCGTCAGCTTCGACCACGGCGCCGATCCGGGCAAAGTCCCCGGGCTGGCCGATTTCCTGTCCTCGCTATTGCCTGACAACGTCGTCTCGGCGGCGGCGTCCAGCGCGATGCTGCCGGTGATCGTCTTCGTCGGCCTCTTCGCGCTGGCTTCCACCCGCTTGGCGGACGAACCGCGCCGCAGCCTTGCCATACTGTTCGAAGGGCTGGCAGGCGCGATGATGGTGATAATCGGCTGGGTGCTGATGCTCGCGCCGATCGGCGTCTTCGCGCTGGGCCTGACGCTGGGCGTGCGCAGCGGCGGCGCAGCACTGGGCGCACTGGCGCACTACATCGTGCTGGTGACCGCAGTGGGCACCGTGGTGATGATCGCGGGCTATGCCATCGCCGTGCTGGTGGGCCGCCGCAAGCTGGGGGCCTTTGCCGCCGCGATCCTGCCCGCGCAGGTCGTCGCGATTTCCACCCAGTCGTCGATCGCCACTTTGCCGGCCATGCTCGCCTCCAGCCGCAAGCTGGGCACCGCATCGACCACATCGGAATTCGTGCTGCCGCTGGCGGTAACGCTCTTTCGCGCCACCGGCCCGGCGATGAACATGGCCGTCGCCATCTACGCCGCCAAGCTGGCCGGACTGGAACTGACCACCGGGGCGCTGATGGCGGGAACGTTCGTGGCCTTCGCCACCACGTTCGGCGCCGTATCCTTGCCGGGCACGATCAGCTTCGTCTCCTCGATCGGCCCGATCGCGGCGGCCATGGGTGTACCGCTCTGGCCGCTGGGCGTGCTGGTGGCGGTGGAAGTGCTACCCGACCTCATGCGTACGGTCGGCAACGTGACCATGGACGTAGCAGTGACGAGCGCGGTAGATGCCGGCGTAAAAGACCCTCAAACGGTTGAAACCATTCACTGAACGGGTCACCGCAAGCGAAAGAAACCGGATCGATTGTAATTCGCTGATGAGGGGCAACCATCAGCGAGAGGGTTCCCCGCCTTGGTCACTTCGACATCGAACGCACCGTTCTCCCCCGTCCCCGTATCTCAGGCCCGGCAGTTCCTGGAGCCCGGCCCCGTTGTCCTTCTGACCACCCGCCATGCCGGGAACGACAACGTCATGACGCTGGGCTGGCATCAGGTCCTGGAATTCTCACCATCGCTGATAAGCTGCGTCGTCTCGCGCTCCAATCACAGCTTCGAGATGCTGCGCGCCTCGGGCCAATGCGTGCTGAACGTGCCCACCAGCGACTTGCTCGACACCGTCGTGCAGGTCGGTAACTGTTCGGGCCAGGAGGTGGACAAGTTTGTCCGCTTCGGCCTTGAACGCGGGCAGGCGGACGATGTCGACGTGCCCGTGCTGCCGCAGTGCCATGCCCGCCTTGAATGCCGCCTGCGCGACGACCGCGCAGTGGACCGCTATAACCTGTTCATCCTCGAAGTGACCCGCATCCGCGCCCGCACCGCACCCGAGACACCGGAATATGTCCACTACATGGGTGACGGCGAATTCGTGCTTTCGGGCCAGCGTATATCGCGCAAGCCCTTGTTCAAGCCGGAAATGCTGGATTTCCAGAAAGCCGGCGCGCGCTATTCTTCCAGCTCGATGTCCCAGTAGAGCCAGTCGCGCCAGGTTTCGTGGAGGAAGTTTGGCGGGAAACCCCGGCCCCGCTCCTGCAACTGCCAGCTGGTCGGGCGGATCGGCGGGACCAGAGGCGGCATGTTCGCTTGCTTGGGCGTGCGCCCGCCCTTCCTGAGGTTGCACGGCGCGCAGGCCGTCAGGATGTTTTCCCAAGAGGTACGCCCGCCCAGACGGCGGGGCAGCACATGATCGAAGGTCAGTTGATGCGGGCTGCCGCAATACTGGCAGGAAAACCGGTCGCGCAGGAACAGGTTGAAGCGGGTGAAAGCGGGAAACTCGCTCGGCTTCACATACTGGCGCAGCGCGATCACCGAAGGGATCTGCATCGTCCAGCTGGGGCTGTGCACCGCGCGTTCGTAGCTGGAGATGATGTCCACCCGTTCCAGCACCACCGCCTTGATCGCGGTCTGCCACGGCCACAGGCTGAGCGGGTAATAGGAAAGCGGGGTGTAATCTGCGTTGAGAACAAGTGCAGGGCAGTCGGAAAGACTACGAGAGGGATCTCCCTCTGCGCTGCGGAAACGGGCCGCGCGCTCGATCAGGTCCGACCTGAGCATGGCCTCCTGTCGCAGGCTCTCATTGCTGTTTGATGGCAACGCATAAGTGCTTTTGCAGCATTTGCGCGAGCCCGCGTCAAGGTGGCAGTTTGCCCGGCCGCTTGTGCAATCCACAGGATCGCTTGCGGCCGCTGTCTCGGGCGCTAGGACGGGCGGACATGATCCGCACCCGCTTCGCCCCCAGTCCCAACGGACCGCTGCATCTGGGCCACGCCTATGCCGCCATGGTGGCGCACGATACCGCCCGCGCGCGCGGCGGCGCCTTCATCCTGCGCATCGAGGACATCGACGGCGCCCGCAGCCGCCCGGAGTTCGTGGAGGAATTCTTCCGCGATCTCGAATGGCTGGGCCTCGCATGGGACGGGGACGCGGTGTTCCAGTCGCACCGGCTGGCCAGTTACGCAGCGGCGGGAGAGCGGCTGAGGGCCATGGGCCTGATTTACCCCTGCACCTGCACCCGGGCGGAGATTGCCGCCGCCGCCCGTGAAACCGGCCCCGATGGCCCGGTCTATCCCGGCACTTGCCGGGGGCGCGAGGTCGATCCCGCGCAGGCCGCATGGCGCCTGGATGTAACAAAGGCGATGACGCTCACCGGCCCGCTCGAATGGGTGGACGAGGAAGCGGGGCCGCAGATCGCCACCCCGCAGGTGTTCGGCGACGTGGTGCTGCTGCGCAAGGACCTGCCCGCCAGCTATCACCTCGCAGCGACGCTGGACGATACGGCGGACGGCATCACCCTGGTCACGCGCGGCATGGACCTGTTCCCCGCCACCCATGTCCACCGCCTGCTGCAGGCCTTGCTGGATCTGCCGGTGCCAATCTGGCTGCACCATCCGCTGCTGATCGAGCCGGACGGCCGCAAGCTGGCCAAGCGGCGCGGCGCCCCCTCGCTGGCCGATCGGCGCCGCGCAGAAGAGGACGGGCCCGCCATCGCCCGGGCACTGCGCGATGGCCTCCTGCCCACTGGCCTTTCGCTTTCGCAAGGCGTACATCAGGCGTCATGAACTACATCCTTGTCCCCATCATCGTCGTGCTGGTGATCATGGTCGTCATCAGCCTCGTGCGCGGCATCGTCGCCTTCCTGAACAGCACGAAGGAAGACCTGAACCGCGATCCCAACGCGACCGGGCCGACCGCCAACCAGCTGCTGCAGAACAAGATGATGTTCAACCGCATCAAATATCAGGCCGCCGCCGTGCTTGTCTGCGCGCTGCTGCTGGCGATGGCACGCTGAACGGCGGGGGGCTTCGACAAGCTCAGCCTGACCCTTCGACAAGCTCAGGGTGAGCGGAAGTTGCTATATTCTTCCGAGCCCGCTCAGGCTGAGCTTGTCGAAGCCCCCCAAAAACCTAAGGAAAGCCCTTGGTCCGCCTCAACAAGATCTACACCCGCACCGGCGATGATGGCTCCACCGGCCTCGTCGACGGATCGCGCCTGCCAAAGCACGCCGCGCGCATGGAAGCGATCGGCGCGGTGGACGAGACGAACAGCGCGATCGGACTCGCCGTCTGCGCTCTGGCCGGCAACCCTCATGCCGCGAACCTCACGCGCATACAGAACGATCTGTTCGACCTTGGCGCGGACCTTGCGACTCCGGGCGATGACTTCGCCCCCGGCGAGATGACGCTGCGTATCGTCCCTGCGCAGGTGGACTGGCTGGAAACCGCGATCGATGCGGTGAACGATCACCTCTCGCCCTTGCGCAGCTTCATCCTGCCCGGCGGCAGCGAGGCGGCGGCGCGCGTGCACATCGCCCGCGCATCTGCCCGCTCCGCCGAACGCCGCGCCACCGCGCTGGCGGCGGACACCCCGGTCAACCCTGCTGCGCTCGCCTATATAAACCGGCTGAGCGATTACCTCTTCGTCCTGGCCCGTGCGGTGAATGCCAACGGCGCGGATGACGTGCTTTGGGTGCCCGGCCAGAACCGATAGATATAATCGCTAGGTTCCCTCTCACCGCGCAACCTGTTAAGCGCCCGGTTAAATTCTAGAGGGAGTTTGGCAGTGCAGACAGTCGGCATCATCGGCGCAGGCATCATGGGCGCAGGCATCGCCCAGACCGTGGCAAGCAAGGGCATGGACGTAGTCCTTACCGACGTGAGCCTGGAAAATGCCGAAAAGGGCAAGGCCGGCATCGCCAAGAGCCTCGCCAAGCTGGTCGCCAAGGAAAAGATCGCCCAGGCCGACGCCGACGCGCTGCTGGCGCGCATCACCCCCGCTGCCGACTACTCCGCGATGTCGGGTGCCGACCTCATCATCGAGGCCGCCACCGAGCGCGAGGATATCAAGCACAAGATCTTCGAGGCCGCCGGCAAGGTGCTGGGCGCCAATTCGATCATGGCGTCGAACACCAGCTCGATCCCGATCACGCGCATGGCGGCCAGTTCGCCCGACGCGGCGCGGTTCTGCGGTCTGCACTTCTTCAACCCGGTGCCGGTCATGGGCCTGGTCGAGGTCATCCCCGGCCTCGCCACTTCGCAGGACACGATCGACCGAATGAAGGCGTTCGGTGAAAAGCTGGGCAAGACCGTGGTCCTTGCCGGCGACGAACCCGGCTTCGTCGTCAACCGCATCCTGTGCCCGATGCTGAACGAGGCGATCTTCGTTCTGGGCGCAGGCATCGGTTCGGTCGAGGATATCGACGCGGGCTGCAAGATCGGTCTCAACCACCCGATGGGTCCGCTGACGCTGGCGGACTTCGTCGGCCTCGATACGCTGTACGAGATCATGAAGGTGTTCCAGGCGACCACCGGCGATCCGAAGTACCGCCCCGCGCCGCTGCTGCAGAAGTACGTCGAGGCAGGCTGGTACGGCCGCAAGTCGGGCAAGGGCTTCTACGATTATTCCGGTGAGGTGCCGGTTCCCAGCAAGTGAGAAGGTAAGTGCAGGGAAAATAGCGCCTCTGCACGCGCCGCCTAGACATTCCCGGGGCCTGGGGCGATGGCCCCGGGTCTTCCTTTTCCCGCAAACCTCAATGATCTGCGGAACCCCGCGCTCGACCCGTCCGTTACTCCTGCAAAGGAGATTTCCCGATGACCGAACGCCCCGACGACCTCGCCCGCGAAACGGTGAATGACGAGCAGGAAGACGAAGAAGCGCAGGCGCAGTCAGTAGCCGAGCAGGCGCAGGGCCGTACCTCAGGCAACCCAGGCCTCAGCGATACCGAGAAGGTCAAGGGCGGCATTCGGGACGAGGATGACATCGAAGATGTTGTCGATCACATGAACCAGATGGACACCAGCGGCACCATCGACATGTCCGCCTATGATGGCGAGGAGACGATGGACGATCTCGAAGGCCGCTACGGCAAGAACAATGCCGCAGACGAGGATTTCGCGAACGACGATTCCTGATCGTCCTCTGCGGATTTCAATTCCCGGCAGTCGCCGGGGTTTTCAGCGCCGCGGTAATCTGCTGCATCGTCTTGGCCTGATCCTGCCCATCGTCATCATCCGGTGACGGGATCGAGCAATAGGCCGTCAGCAGTACCCCGGCGGACCAGAACAGCGCATTCCAGCGGCTGCGAAAGACAGTGGTGATCTTGGGACCTATCATGGGCCCAGGATACCGCGCCCAAGGTTAAGACTCCGTGCCCGCCTCGCGTTTGAGATCGTACAGGATTTCGAGCGCGTCGCGCGGGGACATGGCATCGACGTCCAGCGTGTTCAGCTTGTCGCGCAGGGCGTCGGCCGGGGCCTGCTGGGTTTCCTGAACTGCGGCGAACAGCGGCAGATCGCCAAGCCCAGCCGCCAGCCCGCCGGTTTGGGCGCGGGCCTTTTCCAGCTTTTCCAGGACCGACTTGGCGCGGCTGATGACCTTCGGCGGCACGCCGGCAAGCCGCGCCACGGCAAGGCCGTAGCTGCGATCCGCCGGGCCGCTCGCCAGTTCGTGAAGCAGGACGAGGTCGCCCTTCCACTCTCGCGCGCGAACATGGTGCAGCGAGAGCGCCTCGCAGGTTTCCGCCAGCCGCGCGAGTTCGTGGTAGTGAGTGGCGAACAGGCAGCGGCAGCGGTTGGTTTCGTGCACAGCCTCGGCCACCGCCCATGCCAGCGCGAGGCCATCATACGTCGACGTGCCGCGCCCCACTTCGTCGAGGATGACGAAACTGCGGTCGGTCGCCTGTGCGAGGATCGCGGCGGTTTCCACCATTTCCACCATGAAGGTCGAGCGGCCGCGCGCGAGGTTGTCAGAGGCCCCGACGCGGCTGAACAGGCGGTCGACCATGCCGATCCGGGCCGACTTGGCGGGCACGAAGCCGCCCGCCTGCGCCAGCAGCACGATCAGCGCGTTCTGGCGCAGGAAGGTCGATTTACCGCCCATGTTGGGGCCGCCGATGAGCCAGAGCCGGTCGTGGCTGGCGAGGCGGCAGTCGTTGGCGACGAATCGCTCGCCTTGTGCTTTCAGCGCAGATTCGACCACCGGATGGCGCCCGCCCTCGATATCGAGCGAGATGCCTTCCACCACCTGCGGCCGGCTCCAGCCGCCTTCCGCCGCGCGTTCGGCCTGCCCGGCGGCCACGTCGATGCGGGCCAGCGCGGCGGCGGTGCGGGCGATGGACTGGCGCGCGGCAACGGCCTCGGCCACCAGCGTCTCGAAATGGCCCTCCTCGGCGGCGAGGGCATGGCCCCCGGCCTCAGTGATGCGCGCAGCTTCTTCGTGCAGCGCGACGGCGTTGAAGCGCATCGCGCCGGCCATCGTCTGGCGATGCGAAAAGCCGCTGTCCGGCTCCATCAGCTTGTCGGCATGGCGCTGCGCCACTTCGATGAAATAGCCCAGCACATTGTTGTGCTTGATCTTGAGCGAGGCGACGCCGGTTTCCTCGCGGTACTTCGCCTCCAGCGCGGCGATGGCGCGCCGCGCGTTCCCGGACATCACCCGCAGTTCATCGAGCGAGGCGTCATAACCGCTGGCGATGTAGCCGCCCTGTCCGCGCTCGGTCGGCGGGCTCTGCACCAGCGCGCGGGCGAAATGGTCGACCAGTTCCGCGTGTCCGCCCAGCGCCGGCAGCAGGCGCTCCAGCAGGACCGGTAGATTGTCCAGCATCGCCAGCCGCTCGCCAGTGGTGCGGGCACCCGCGAGTCCGTCGCGAAGCTGGCCGAGATCGCGCGGAGAACCGCGCCCCGCCACCACCCGGCCCAGCGCGCGGCCCACGTCCGGCAGCGCCCGCAGCGCGGCGCGCAGGTCTTCGCGCAGCAGGGCATCGGCGTGGAGCCACTCCACCAGTTCCAGCCGCTCTGCAATCGCCATGCGGTCGGTCAGGGGGGCGGAAAGATCGTCCGCCAACTGGCGCGCACCGGCGCCGGTCACGCAGCGGTCGATGGCGTCGATCAGGCTGCCCTTGCGCCCGCCTTGTGACGATTCGAGAATTTCCAGACTGGCGCGCGTTGCCTCGTCCATCGCCAGCGCGGCATCGCCGGACCGGGCCTCTGGCGGGAGCAGCAGCGGCAGGTTACCCCGCCCGACGTGGTCGAGGTAGGCAATAAGGCCCCCCGCCGCCGCCAGCATGGCGCGGCTGAAGGCGCCGAACCCGTCGAGCGTCGAGACGCCGTGGATCAGCTTGAGCCGTCCATCGCCGCCGTCGGAGGAAAATTCGTGGGCCCCGCGCGCGATCACCCCATCCGGCGCCGCGTCCCAGCCATCGGGCGCCACCAGTTCGCTCGCCCCCAGCCGGGCCAGCGCTGCCGCCAGACGCTCGGGCGCGCATTCTTCCAGTTCCATGCGGCCGGTCGAGATATCGCACGAGGCGATGCCCACCACCCCGCGTACTTCGCAGGCCGCCGCCAGCACATTGGCGCGGCGCGGCTCCAGCAGCGATTCCTCGGTCAGCGTTCCCGCCGTAACGAAACGCACGATATCGCGCGCCACCAGCGCCTTCGAGCCGCCGCGCTTTTTCGCCTCGGCCGGAGTTTCGGTCTGCTCGGCAATGGCGACGCGGCAGCCGGCCTTGATGAGCCGCGCAAGGTAGCCTTCCGCCGCGTGGACCGGCACGCCGCACATCGGAATCGGTTGGCCCTGATGTTCGCCCCGTGTCGTCAGCGCGATGTCGAGCACCTGGCTCGCGGTCTTCGCATCGTCGAAGAACAATTCGAAGAAGTCGCCCATGCGATAGAACAGCAGGCAGTCGTCCGCGACCTCGCGAAGGGCGAGGTACTGGGTCATCATCGGGGTCGCAGGGGCACTCATATCGGAAGCGTTAGCCCCGCGGCGCGCATCTTGGGAAGCGCGGGCGCCATCCTTTCCCCTATCGCGTCGCCATCAGATTCGTTAGGGCCCGAGGCGAAGCCGGGGAGATTACACTTGTCCGATAAGTCCAAGGTCCAATTTACCGATCGCGAAGCGCTGTTCTACCATAGCACCATCCGTCCGGGTAAGATCGAGATCATCGCCTCGAAGCCGATGGCGACCCAGCGCGACCTCAGCCTGGCATACTCGCCGGGCGTCGCCGTGCCGGTGCAAGCCATCGCCGACGATCCCGCCACCGCTTACGACTATACCGCCAAGGGCAACCTGGTAGCCGTCATCTCGAACGGCACCGCGATCCTGGGCATGGGCAATCTGGGTGCGCTGGCATCCAAGCCGGTGATGGAAGGCAAGGCCGTCCTGTTCAAGCGCTTCGCCGACGTCGATTCGATCGACATCGAGCTGGCCAGCGAAGACACCGATGCCCTGATCGAAGCCATCGCGATGATGGAGCCGAGCTTCGGTGGCATCAACCTGGAAGACATCAAGGCGCCAGAGTGCTTCATCATCGAGCAGGCCCTGCGCGAACGCATGAACATCCCGGTCATGCACGACGACCAGCACGGCACCGCGATCATCGCCGCCGCCGGCCTGATCAACGCCTGCCTCATCACCGGCCGCAAGCTGGATGAGGTCAAGGTTGTGGTGAACGGCGCGGGTGCTTCGGCACTGGCCTGCACCTCGCTCATCAAGTCGATGGGCGTGCGCCACGAGAACGTTCTGGTCTGCGACACGCGCGGCGTAATCTATCCGGGGCGCGAGCGCGTCGACCAGTTCAAGTCGACTCACGCCGTGATGACCGACCGCCGCACCCTGGCCGAAGCCGTCGTTGGTGCCGACGTGATCCTGGGCCTCTCGGCCAAGGGCGCGGTAACCGCCGACATGGTCAAGTCGATGGCGCCGGAGCCGATCATCTTCGCGATGGCCAACCCGGACCCGGAAATCACCCCGCCCGAAGCCAAGGCCGTGCGTCCCGACGCCATCGTCGCTACCGGCCGGTCGGATTATCCCAACCAGGTCAACAACGTGCTTGGCTTCCCCTTCATCTTCCGCGGCGCGCTCGACGTGCGGGCCACCGCGATCAATGAAGAGATGAAGATCGCCGCCGCCACCGCAATCGCGGAACTGGCACGCGAGCAGGTCCACGAGGACGTGGCCGCTGCCTACGGCGGCGAGACCCAGGTGTTCGGCCGCGACTACATCATCCCGGCGCCGTTCGACCCGCGCCTGATGGAAGTCGTCCCCATGGCCGTCGCCAGGGCGGCGATGGAATCTGGCGTTGCGCAAAAGCCGATCGAGGACTTCGAGGCTTATCGCCACCAGCTCAAAGCCCGCCTCAACCCTACCACTTCGGTGCTGACGCGCGTCTACGACGAGGTAAAGGCCAACCCCAAGCGGGTTATCTTCGCCGAGGCCGACAACGAAGTCGTCCTGCGCGCTGCGATCCAGTATCGCGATTTCGGTTACGGCGAGCCCGTGCTGGTGGGCCGCACCCAGGTCATCCTCGACAAGATGGCCGAACTGGGCGTGCCCAACCCGGAGAGCTACCACATCGAGAATTCGATGGTCTCCGAACACGTCGCCCCGATGGTGGAAATGCTTTACGAGCGCCTCAAGCGCCGCGGCTTCCTGAAGCGCGACGTGCAGCGCATGGTCAACACCGACCGCAACATCTTCGCTTCCGGCCTGCTCAAGCTGGACGCGGGCGATGCCATGATCACCGGCATGACGCGCCCCTTCGCGCAGTCCATGAAGGAAGTGCGCCGCGTGCTGGACCCGGCGGAAGGCAAACTGCCCTTCGGCATCCACATGCTGGTGGGCAAGAACCACACGGTGTTCATGGCCGACACCACCATCAACGAACGTCCCAGCGCCGAAGAATTGGCCGTCATCGCCACCGAAACGGCAGCCGTGGCCCGCAAGCTGGGCCACGAACCGCGCGTCGCGTTTCTCAGCTACTCCACCTTCGGCAACCCCGCAGGCAAATGGCTGGATGCAACACGCGGGGCGATCCACATCCTCGACCAGCAGCAGCCGGACTTTGAGTACGAGGGCGAACTGGCACCGGATGCGGCGCTGAACCCGAAGGTTATGGCACTTTACCCATTCAGCCGCCTGACCGCTCCGGCGAACGTGCTGATCATGCCGGGCCTGCAGTCGGCCAATATCTCGGCCAAGCTGCTGCGCGAGATCGGGGGCACGACCTCGATCGGGCCGATGCTGCTGGGCATGGAAAAGCCGGTGCAGATCGTGCCGATGACGGCGCTTGCGCCCGATGTGCTGACCAGCGCCGTGCTGGCTGCGGCCGGGATCACCGGCTGAGTTTGAAGGCTTGGGGTTAAAGGGGAGAAATGCAGGGGCCATCGCCCCTGCACCCCGATCCCGTCATCGCCGCGCGCGCAGATACGCTGGGCTATTCACGCGCAGTCGGCCCCTCTGCGCCGCAGGCGATATCCTGCTTCCAACAAGCTTCGAATGAGAATGCGGCTGCGCTACGCTGTTGCACGCTCAGCGTCGACAATACCGGGGTCTGGGGCGATGGCCCCAGGTCTTCCCCTTACTTGCGCCTATACCGAAAGTACCAGACCTCATGGCCGTACACGGTCCGCGCCTTGGTTTCGTAGCGCGTCTCGGGCCAGCCGCCGGGGCGGACCTGAAAATCGCCGGGCTTTTCGCAGAGCCATTCGAACTGGTCGGTATGCCGCTGCATGACCATCAGCGCATGGCGCACGTAGATGTCATGGTCGGTGCCGAAGCGGAATTCTCCGCCAAGCTTCAGCTTGGCGGCAAACATGTCCACCGGACCGTCGTTCATCATCCGGCGCTTGGCGTGGCGGGCCTTGGGCCAGGGGTCCGGGTGGAGAAGGTAGAGGAACGAGAGCGACCCGTCGGGAATCCGCGCCAGCACTTCCAGCGCGTCGCCGTGGTGGATGCGCACGTTGCCGATCGGCGGGTGTGCGCCGTTATCTCCGCTCACATGGGTCAGCGCCTGCGCCACCCCGTTAAGGAACGGTTCCGCGCCCAGGAAGCCGTGGTCGGGCAGCATGTCGGCGCGGGCGGCCATGTGTTCGCCGCCGCCGAAGCCGATCTCGAAGTGGAACGGGCAATCGCTGCCGAACAGGGCGGTCGCCGTGACCGGGCCTTCTTCGGGTACGGAAATGCGCGGGAGCAGGTCATCGACCAGGGCCTGTTGCGCGGCGCGCAGGGGCTTGCCCTTGGCGCGGCCGTAGAGGCGGTTGAGCGTGGTCGGATCGCCGGATTTGTGTGCCGTCATGGCGCGCGCCACTGACACTCATGGGCGCGCCAGTCAATAAAGAGGGGCGATACGCCGCTTGGAGGGCGGCGAAGTTGCGCGGCGCAACTCCGCCGCCCAGAGGCTCCCAAGTTTGGCATTGCCAACGCCTGCGCCCGCCTGCTTAACCGGGGGGAATGTTGCACCCCATCTTCCTGCTCCTCGCCTGCCAGCTTGCCGGCGAGGCCGTTCACCGCCTGACCGGACTGGCCCTGCCCGGCACGGTCATCGGCATGATGCTGCTGGTCGGCTGGCTGGCCACCTTCCGGGCCGAGCGGCCCGCGCTGGTGGCGGTGACTGGTTGGCTCACCGCACATCTGGCGATCATGTTCGTACCGGCCTGCGTCGGCCTGATCGACGAGGGGGCGCTAATGGCGCGCTACGGGATCGGCCTGATCGTGGCCACTGCCGCTTCGATGGCGCTGACGCTGGCGGTGACGGCACTGGTGTTCCGCTGGGCGCTGGTCCGGTTCGTACCCGAGGACGGCACGGAAACCGGAGCAAAGCCTGAGAGCATCGTCGCGTGAACGATGTCGCCATGCTGGCCGCGCCGCTGTTCTGGCTGACGGTGACGCTGGGCGTCTTCGAACTGTTCGACACCGCCTCGAAGCGCAGCGGGCGCCATCCGCTGTGCCATCCGGTCCTGTGGTCTACCCCGGCGCTGATCGGCCTGCTGCTGGTCACCGGCACGCCCTATGCCGTGTACAAGGCCGCGACGATGCCGCTCAGCTTCCTGCTGGGGCCTGCCGTCGTGGGCCTTGCCGTGCCGATCTGGGCCGAACGCGCGCGTATCCGCCGACTGGCCGCACCGATCGCGCTGGCACTGGGAGCGGGCGCGGTGACATCGATCGTCAGTGCGGTAGGCATCCTGTCGCTGTTCGGCGCGCCGCGCGAAATCCTCGCCTCGATTGCCCCGCGCGCGACGACCAACCCCGTCGCTATGTCTGTCGCGGGACAGTTGGGCGGGATTCCCGCCTTGGCGGCGGTCATCGTGATGTTCGCGGGCGTATCGGGCGCGATGACGGCAACCCCGATGCTCAACGCCCTGGGCATTCGCGATTACCGCGCGCGCGGCTTCGCGGTGGGCGTCACCGCGCACGGGATCGGCGCGGCGCGGGCGTTTCAAGTGAATGCGACCGCCGGCGCGCTGGCCAGCCTGGGCATGGCACTGAACGCAGTGGTGACGGCATCGCTGCTGTCGATTGTGGCGCTGCTGGTCTGACCCCCAAAAGAAACGGCCCGCCCCTCGTGAGGGCAGGCCGCCGTTGTCCTGCAAGGGGTGCAGGGTCGTTTCGTAGCGATCAGGCCGCTTCGGCAGCCTCGTCTGGATCGCGCAGCACGTAGCCGCGGCCCCATACCGTCTCGATGTAGTTGGCGCCGCCGCAGGCGTGAGCGAGCTTCTTGCGCAGCTTGCAGATGAAGACGTCGATGATCTTGAGTTCGGGCTCGTCCATGCCGCCGTAAAGGTGGTTGAGGAACATTTCCTTGGTCAGCGTGGTGCCCTTGCGCAAGCTGAGCAGTTCCAGCATCGCGTATTCCTTGCCGGTCAGGTGCACGCGGGCGCCATCGACTTCGACCGTCTTGGCGTCGAGGTTGGTGACCAGCTTGCCGGTGCGGATGACCGACTGCGAGTGGCCCTTCGAACGGCGCACCACGGCGTGGATGCGGGCAATCAGTTCCTCGCGGTGGAATGGCTTGGTCACATAGTCGTCCGCGCCGAAGCCGAACGAGCGGACCTTGCTGTCCATCTCCGAGATGCCCGACAGGATCAGCACCGGCGTCTGCACCTTGGCGACGCGCAGTTTCTTGAGCACGTCGTAGCCGTGCATGTCAGGCAGATTCAGGTCGAGCAGGATGATGTCGTAGTCATACAGCTTGCCCAGATCGAGGCCTTCTTCGCCAAGATCGGTGGAGTAGACGTTGAAACCCTCCGCCGTCAGCATGAGCTCGATAGCCCGGGCCGTGGTCGGTTCATCCTCGATCAGCAGCACTCGCATGGGTCAGTGTCCTTCTTGCCCCGATGTCCACGGCGCTCTCGCGACCTTTAGGGACATTGCCGTGTATTAACCATATGACCAATGATCATTAAAGGTTAATTTGCCGTAAACGCAGGATTGTCCCGTAAGTCTTTGTACCAAGGCAACCTTGCGTCATGCCGCGCGAACCGCGCCATTAAAGACGATAACGGCCGATGCTGGTTAATGTTAAGGATGGCGGGAAAGAAAGCGCAAACGTTTTGAGGCGAGCCGAGTCCTATCCCGCAGCGGGAACCCGCACCTGCATCTTGCGGACGCCCTGGCGCGGGGCCCGTTCTGGCCCCGATATCCGCTTGAGGTAGCTCCACAGCCCGCACTGAAGCCCGATCAGCATCAGGATGAACGGCTGGAAGGCGATTCCCACGAACAGCGAGCCGATCAGATAGACCACCTGGGCCAGTTGCAGCGCAACGGCGAGCGGGGCGGCCCAGGCTTCGTCCGGGCCGGTGCGGTCCTTCCAGCGGCGGCGGATCATCTCCATCTGGACAAGGCCCGATATCTGCAGCGTCAGCCACAACGCGAGTCCGGGGAAGCCCTGTTCGCCCAGCATCTCGAAATAGCTTGAGTGGAAGGCACGGCCTTCCTCGACCACGCGGGTACGCGAAATCGTCACGTTGCTGCCGCTCGTCTGGCTGGAGACGGTGTCGTATTCGACCTTGCTCGACATGTAGACTTCGAAGCCGCCCCCCAGCGGGTGGTCCTTGGCATAGCCCATGGTCCACTTCCACACGCCGATTCGCGTCCCCGCTGACTGGTCTGACTGGTGATTCTCGATGGTGTTCATGCGGGCAAGATAGGATGCGGGCAGGAACGGCACCGCCAGCATCGGCGCCAGCGTCATGCCGGCCATGATGACGAAGCGGTGTTTCGAAGTCCGCAGATACAGCACGCAAAGAATGCCCAGACAGATCAGGCCGGTCCGCGCCTGCGTCCCCACGGGGATCAGCGAACAGGCGAAGATCAACGCGATGGTGAAGGTCCACACCCGCCAGTCGGCAGGGAAGATCGTGCCATATTTCGCCAGCCAGATCGCAATCGGGATGATGGCGATGGCCACGCAGGAGATGATCGAGCCTTCGTACAGACCGGTGTTGTTTTCGATGAAGATGATGAGCGAGCCATAGCCGCCGCCGCCCATCGCGGTCTTCAGGCCGCCGTCGATGATCAGCGCGCTGGCAGAGAGCACCATGGCAAGCGCAACCGCCTCGATCCGCAGGCGGGTGCGCAGGGTCAGCGGCAGGAACATCGCGAAGACCAGCGCCTTCCACACCCACGACCATTTGGTCAGCGCCTCCGCCGGATAATCGGCGGTGAGGGTACTTATGCCGCAATAGATCAGCAGCGCAGCGAGCAGGCCCTGCCGCCAGGTAAAGCGCGAATCGCGTTTGTCGTCGAAGATCAGCCAGCCCAGGAACGCGGCCGCGAAAGCGATCAGCGAGGTCGGCATCTGCGTGAGGAAGCCCCACGAGATGAGCTGCGGCGCAACGATATCGACGTAAAGGTAGCACAGCACCCACAGGAACGGCCGCTTGAAGCCCAGCAGGATCATGATCCCGAAAAACGCGGTCAGGCCGAGGTTAAGCATCGCTTTCCCCCGATTCGCTATCGGCGGGCCGTCCGGTCCGCATGCCCCGGGGGGCCCCGCGAATCGGGATGCGGCTGGTGGGCTTCGGCACTTCGCCTTGCGGCTCTCCGCGTTCCTCGACATCGAGATCGGTCCGCCATAGCAGCCTCCAGGCAGCAAGCAGCAGCAGTCCATGGGACAGGGCAAGGGCAAGGATGTCGACCATCTGGGCGGTGCAATAGCAAACTCGAGTTGACGGCGCGTTAAGCGTTCGCAAGCTAGGAATTACGCCATGACCCGCATTCTTCACGTACTCGACCATTCGCTGCCGATCCACAGCGGCTACACCTTTCGCACCCGCGCGATTCTCAGGGCCCAGCAGGCGCTGGGGCTTGAGGTGCGCAGCGTCACCGGCCCGCGCTACAACAAGGTGGACGCCGCCGACGAAGCCGCGGTCGAGGAACATGACGGTCTCCTTTTCCACCGCACCGGCGGCAGCGCCTCTGGCCTGCCCGGCCTTCTGGAATGGCGCGAGATCGCTCTCTTCGCGCGGGCGATAGAGCGCGTCGTAAAGGAATGGCGCCCGGACGTGATCCACGCCCATTCCCCGGTCCTGTGCGGCCAGGCGGCCCTGCGCGTGGCGCGAAAATACGGGATTCCGCTGGTCTACGAGATTCGCGCCTTCTGGGAAGATGCGGCGGTTGGAAACGGCACCGGCAGCGAAGGTTCGCTGAAATATCGCCTGACGCGGATGCTCGAAAGCCATGTGGTGCGCAGCGCCGATGCGGTGGTGACGATCTGCGAGGGCCTGCGCCGCGATCTTGCGCTTCGCGGCACCCCGGAAAGCAAGATCACCGTCATGCCCAACGGAGTGGACCTCGAACTGTTCGGCAGCCCCCTGCCCCGCGACCCGGATCTGGCCCGCGAACTGGGCTTCGACGGCCCCAACGGTCCCTGCCCGGTGATCGGATTCATCGGCAGCTTCTACGATTACGAGGGGCTCGACGACCTGATCGAGGCGATGCCCCATCTCGTCGCCCGCCAGCCCGATGCCCGGCTGCTGCTGGTCGGCGGCGGCCCGCGTGAAGAGGCTCTGCGCGCGCAGGCAGCGGCATCTCCGGCGGCAGACGCGATTCGCTTCGTTGGCCGGGTGCCGCATCACGAGGTCGACCGATACTATGCGCTGTGCGACGTCATGGCATACCCGCGCAAACGCAGCCGGCTGACCGATCTGGTGACCCCGCTCAAACCGCTCGAGGCGATGGCGCAGGGCAAGCTGGTGGCGGCAAGCGACGTAGGGGGCCACCGCGAACTGGTGACCGATGGCAAGACCGGTGTACTCTTCACGCCGGACGATCCGAAAGCCTGCGCCGATTCGCTGGCGCGGCTGCTGGAAGAGCGCGGTGAGTGGGAAGCATACCGCCGCGCGGGCCGAGAACATGTCGAAACCCGCCACGATTGGGCGTACAACGCCCGTCGTTATCCTCTCGTTTACCAAATGCTGGCACCACAGTCCGCTCAAAGTGGGCTCGAAGCCGCCGCCTGACGAAAGTGATGGCACAAGCAAGCGGGTCCAACGAAAAAAGACATCACGAGGTAAGATCAGTGGCCGAGCAAAAACGCAGGAACGCAGGCGCAGAGCCGATCAGCCGTCACCCGCTGTTCCCGGCGATCGTGGCACTCTGGTGCGGGGCCTTGTTCGGGCTTGGCAGCATCATGGTCAGCCCGCAGGCGATCGAAGGTCTGGTCCTGGCCACCGGCATCCACAAGGTGATCCCGATGGCCGCGCCGCCGCTCGGCACCACCACGCGCATCCTGCTGGCTCTGGCGATGACCGGCCTTGGCGCAGCGATCGGCGCTGTCATCGCTCGCCGGATCGCCCGTCCCGCGATTGCGCATGAACGCAGCCGCCCGGCGCAGCAGCTGACTTCCGACGATTCCGAAACCGCCGAAACCCCGCTTGAAGACGCCGCCGAGACGGCCGAAACCGCTCCGGTCGAAGCACAGCCGGCAGAAGTCGTCCGCGCGGGCCGTATCCCCGGCCGCCGCCGCGCGCTGGCGCTCAACACCGAGGATGATGTCAGCACGTATGAGGACCGCGCACCGATCCCCGGCCGTGACACCCCCATTCTCGACGCCCAGATCCTGAACGTCGCCGAATTCGACATCGACGGTTTCGATCACTCCGCGTCAGGCGACCCCGCTTTCCGGCCCACCCCGCGCGCGCCGAGCCTCGAAGCCGTCGACGACGGCGCCGACCTGCCGGCCTGGCTGGACGCCGAAGCGGCATGGCACGAGCCCGAGCAGGACAACCGCGTGAACTTCGCGCCCTCCATCCCGGCGGACGCGCAGGTTTTCCAGCAAGTGTTCCAGGCCCAGCTCAACCGCGAGGCCGATGACATCGAAGGTGCCGTAAAGACCACCGACGTCGAACTGCCCAGCGACCATCCCTTCGCACCTGTCACAAACCGCCTGTTCGAAGCCTACTCACGCGAGGTTTCGAGCGTCCCTGCAGAGCCCGCCTTCGCCGAACCCGGTTTCAAGTTGCTGCCGCGCCTGCATTCGGGCGCCTGGAGCAAGGAAGAGGCTCCGCAGGCAGTTTCCTTCACCGCCCAGATCGAAGCGGATGACATCGAAACCGACGAGCCCGAAAACGTGACCAAAATCGGCACCTGGGCGGAAAACGCCTTCGATGCGCCGACGATCGTGTCCGACATCGAGGACGCGCCCGCCGCTGCCGAGGACGATATCGCCGCGCCGCAGCCTTTCGCCGAAGACGCTTTCCAGCCCGGCAAGACGTCCGAAGACGCCATCCCCGCGCAGGAAGCCCCCGTCTCGTCCGAGCAGCAGGCATCCAGCCGAATCGCCGAGGCCGACCTCGACGATCTGTCGCACGTCGAACTGCTTGAGCGGCTCGCCCTGGCCATGGCCGGGCGCCGCGAGCAGGCCCGACGCGCTGCCGAGGTGGCCGCTTTCCCCATCGCGGTGGAATTCACCCCCTTGCGCGAAGTGCCGCAGGCGGACACCGCTTCGGCCGAATTCCCGCCGCCTGCGTTCGAGCGCCTCGCCCCCGAACCGTTCGGCAATGTCGCCTCGTTCGCCCCGCCGGCGATCGAAAGCGACGCGGTATTCGGGGAAACCATCGATGCCCCGTTCGCGCCCGTGCAGGATGCCCCTGCCGCAGAAGATTTCGGCGCCGGGTTCGATCCGCACCAGTCGATTCCCGCTGCCCTGCGCCCCGTCACCTTCGAGGACTACGCCGAGGATTATGGCAGCGACGAGGCCTTGCCCGGCTACATTCCCCCGCGTCATATCGGCCTGACCTCGATCGATACGCCGTTCGAACAGCGCGGCGAGCATGATGTGGAGGCTTCGTTTGCTCCTGCATCCTTCCCGGCCAGCCCGTTCACGGCGGAAGAGGAAGGCGAGAGCGACGAGGAAGTCGTGCTGCAGCAGGGCTATTCCTCGCTCCTCAACCTGTCGCGCCACGCCGCCGCCCCGCAGCGCCGGTTCGCCGAGGTCGAGGGCTTCGAGGACGAAACCGACGAGCGCGGTACCGTCCACGATCTGCTTGGCCAGGAAGCGCGCGAAGCCGTTCCCTTCTCACGCCCGACGCTGGCCCCTTCCCCGATCACCGACACCGCCGCTTCGGAACGTCTGTTCGACAGCCCCGAAGCGCGTCCCGAACAGGAAGCCACGGAAAAGGCCCTGCGCGATGCCCTCGCCACACTACAGCGCATGAGCGGCGCGGCCTGATCCGGCCGGAGACCCGTTCCATCGGGTCGATTCCAGCCACCGAAAATGCGGCAAGCCCCGCCCAAGCCCCTTTCAGACAGGGCCCGGGCAGGGTTTGTATATAATAAAATGCCGTAGATTCTGCCGATCAAGCACTCAATCCTGCGCGAAGGCTGCGTTCGCAGTTGCAAAACCGTCCTTCAATCGTCATGGGGACCGTGGGGTCATGTGCCGCGTGAGACTACGTGAGGTCGTCGCACGATTCGTGCGCGACTGCGGGCAAGCGCGGTGGACCCCATTTGAAAAAATGTGACAGGATGGGTTTATATCGATGGGATTTCCTAAGCCCCAGGGCCTCTATGACGCGCGTAACGAACACGATGCATGCGGTGTGGGCTTCGTCGCCCATATCAAAGGCCAGAAAAACCACGCGATCATTACCCAGGCACTGGAAATTCTGAAAAACATCGACCACCGCGGTGCGGTGGGCGCCGACCCTTTGCTGGGCGACGGTGCAGGCATTCTGACTCAGCTTCCCGACCAGCTTTTCCGCACCTGGGCGGCCGGCGAAGGCCTCGAACTGCCGCAGGCGGGCGACTACGGCGTAGCCATGTGCTTCCTGCCGCAGGACGATGCTTCGCGTGAGATGATCGTCGCGATCTTCGAGAAATTCATCAAGAAGGAAGGCCAGCACCTGATTGGCTGGCGCGACGTGCCGGTGACGCTGGACGGCCTGGGCAAGACCGTGCTCGAATCGATGCCGGTGATCCGCCAGTGCTTCGTCGGACGCGGTGAAAGCTGCGCCGACCAGGACGCTTTCGAGCGCAAGATCCTGGCGATCCGCAAGCAGACGCAGAACCCGCTCAAGGCGCTGGCCGTCAAGCATGACATGCCCGGCCTGACCGAGCTGTACATGCCCAGCTTCTCCAGCCGTACGATCGTCTACAAGGGCCTGCTGCTGGCGACTCAGGTCGGCTCGTTCTACGACGACCTGCGCAACCCCGAGTTCGTCTCGGCACTGGGCCTCGTGCACCAGCGCTTCTCGACCAACACCTTCCCGAGCTGGAAGCTGGCGCACCCGTTCCGCTTCATGGCGCACAACGGCGAGATCAACACGGTTCGCGGCAACGTGAACTGGATGAACGCACGCCGCCGCACCATGGAATCCGAGCTGCTCGGCGCCGATCTCGACAAGATGTGGCCGCTGATCCCGCACGGCCAGTCGGACACCGCCTGCCTCGACAACGCTTTCGAGCTGCTGCTCGCGGGCGGATACAGCCTTGCCCATGCGATGATGATCCTCATCCCCGAGGCATGGTCGGGCAACCCGCTGATGACCGCGGAACGGCGCGCGTTCTACGAATACCACGCTGCCCTGATGGAGCCGTGGGACGGCCCCGCCGCCGTCGCCTTCACCGATGGCCGCCAGATCGGCGCCACGCTGGACCGCAACGGCCTGCGCCCCGCGCGCTTCCTCGTCACCGACGATGATATCTGCGTCATGGCCTCCGAGAGCGGCGTCCTTCCGATCAAGGAAGACAACATCGTGCGCAAGTGGCGTCTCCAGCCCGGCCGCATGCTGCTGATCGACTTCGAAGAAGGCCGGATCATCGAAGACGAGGAAATCAAGACCAAGCTGGCCGAGGCCGAGCCTTACGAAAAGTGGCTGACCCAGGCGCAGTACAAGCTGGCCGACCTCGACGTGATCGAGCCGGAACTGGCCGAACTGCCCAAGGCCACCGGCACGCTTCTCGATCGCCAGCAGGCCTTCGGCTACACGCAGGAAGACGTCACCCGCTTCCTCGAACCGATGGCCGTCAACGCCGACGATCCGCTTGGCTCGATGGGCACCGACACGCCGATCCCGGTGCTGTCGTCGAAGTCGCGCCTGCTGTACGACTACTTCAAGCAGAACTTCGCTCAGGTCACCAACCCGCCGATCGACCCGATCCGCGAGGAACTGGTTATGAGCCTGGTCACCATGATCGGCCCGCGCCCGAACCTGCTGGGTCACGATGCCGGCACGCACAAGCGCCTGGAAGCCAGCCAGCCGATCCTGACCGACCTTGGCCTTGCCAAGATCCGCTCAGTGGAAGCCGCGCTTGACGGCGCTTTCCGCACCGGCACCATCGACATGACCTGGGACGCTGCAAGCGGGGCCGCCGGCCTTGAGCAGTCGATCAAGGAAATGTGCTGGGCCGCGACCGAAGCCGTGCTGGCGGACAAGAACATCCTTGTCCTGTCCGACCGTGCGCAGGGCCCGGACCGCGTGCCGATGCCGGCGCTGCTGGCGACGGCGGCGGTGCATCACCACCTCGTGCGCCAGGGCCTGCGCATGCAGACCGGCCTCGTCGTGGAAACCGGCGAAGCGCGCGAAGTGCACCACTTCTGCGCCCTGGCCGGTTACGGCGCCGAAGCGATCAACCCCTACCTCGCGCTTGAGACGATCGAGTCGATTCGCGTGCGCAAGAACCTGCCGGTAACGGCGGAGCAGGCGGCGAAGAACTACGTCTATGCCGTGGGCAAGGGCATCCGCAAGGTCATGTCCAAGATGGGCATCTCGACCTACCAATCGTACTGCGGCGCGCAGATCTTCGACGCGGTCGGCCTGTCCACCGCTTTCGTCGACAAGTACTTCAACGGCACCGCCACCACCATCGAAGGTGCCGGCCTGGCAGAGATCGCAGAAGAAACCGTGCGCCGCCATTCGGCAGCCTACGGCGACGATCCGATCTACAAGTCGATGCTCGACGTGGGCGGCATCTACGGCGCGCGCGTGCGCGGCGAGGAACACGCCTGGACGAGCGAGAACATCGGCCTGCTCCAGCACGCGGTGCGCGGCAACGTGCCTGAAAAGTACCGCCAGTTCGCGCAGACCATCAACGACCAGTCGGAGCGCATGCTCACGATCCGGGGCCTGCTGGAATTCAAGGCCGCTGAGGCGATCGACATCGACGAGGTCGAACCGGCCGCCGAGATCGTCAAGCGCTTCGCCACTGGCGCGATGAGCTACGGCTCCATCAGCTGGGAAGCGCACACCACGCTGGCCGTGGCGATGAACCGCATCGGCGGCAAGTCGAACACCGGCGAAGGCGGCGAGGATCCCAGCCGCTTCAAGCCGATGGCCAACGGCGACACCATGCGCTCGTCGATCAAGCAGGTCGCGTCGGGCCGCTTCGGCGTCACAACCGAGTATCTGGTCAACGCCGACGACATCCAGATCAAGATGGCACAGGGCGCCAAGCCCGGCGAAGGCGGCCAGTTGCCCGGTGACAAGGTCAACAAGACCATCGGTGCGACCCGCCACTCGACGCCGGGCGTCGGCCTGATCTCGCCGCCGCCGCACCACGACATCTACTCGATCGAAGACATCGCGCAGCTCATTCACGATCTCAAGAACGTGAACCCAACTTCGCGCGTCTCGGTCAAGCTGGTGTCCGAAGTGGGCGTCGGTACGGTCGCCGCTGGTGTTTCCAAGGCCCGCGCCGATCACATCACGATCTCGGGTTATGAAGGCGGCACCGGCGCTTCGCCGCTGACGTCGCTGACCCATGCGGGCAGCCCCTGGGAAATCGGCCTGGCCGAAACCCAGCAGACGCTGCTGCTCAACAACCTGCGCAGCCGCGTGGTGGTGCAGGCCGACGGCGGCTTGCGCACGGGCCGCGACGTTGCCGTTGCCGCGCTTCTGGGCGCGGACGAGTTCGGCTTCGCCACCGCGCCGCTGATCGCGGCGGGCTGCATCATGATGCGCAAGTGCCACCTCAACACCTGCCCGGTGGGCGTGGCGACGCAGGACCCGATCCTGCGCGGCCGCTTCACCGGCCAGCCCGAGCATGTGATCAACTACTTCTTCTTCGTCGCCGAAGAACTGCGCGCGATCATGGCCGAGCTGGGCTTCCGCACCATCCCCGAGATGGTCGGCCGCGTCGACATGCTCGACATGAAGAAGGCGGTCACGCACTGGAAGGCCAAGGGCGTCGACCTGTCGAAGCTGCTCTACCAGGCGCCGCTGGGTGACGGTCCCTCGCTCAACTGGTCGCAGACGCAGGATCACGGGCTTGAGCACGCGCTCGACAACCAGCTGATCGAAGCGGCCACCGATGCTCTGGAAAACCGCGCAGCCGTGCGCATCGAAAAGTCCATCATCAACGTCAACCGCACGGTCGGCGCGATGCTCTCGGGCGAAGTCGCCAAGCGCTACGGCCATGCCGGCCTGCCCGACAACACGATCAACGTGAAGCTCACCGGCGTCGCCGGCCAGAGCTTCGCCGCCTGGCTTGCCCACGGCGTCACGCTCGACCTGACCGGCGATGCCAACGACTATGTCGGCAAGGGCCTGTCGGGTGGCCGCGTGATCGTGCGCCAGCCCGGCCACGTCGACCGTGATCCGCTCAAGAACATCATCGTCGGCAACACCGTGCTTTACGGCGCGGTTTCCGGCGAGGCGTTCTTCAACGGCGTCGGCGGTGAGCGTTTCGCTGTCCGCAACTCGGGCGCGATCACCGTGGTCGAAGGCTGCGGCGATCATGGCTGCGAGTATATGACCGGCGGCGTCGTCACCGTTCTGGGCAAGACCGGCCGCAACTTCGCAGCGGGCATGTCCGGCGGCATCGCCTACGTCTACGATGAGGACGGCCAGTTCGAAAAGCTGGTCAACGGCTCGATGGTGGACCTGCTGCCGATCTCGCCCGAAGCGGACGAGGACGAGGGCACCGGCCGTCCGCAGCAGCGCACTGTCGGGGTCAACGACCTGGGCATGGGCGACCCGCTGCGCCACGATGCGGAGCGCCTGCGCATCCTGCTCGAACGCCACCACCTGCACACCGGCTCGAAACAGGCCCGCGCATTGCTCGACGATTGGAGCAACGCACTGGGCAAGTTCGTCAAGGTGATGCCGCGCGACTACGCGAAGGCACTCAGGCTGCTTGAGGCTGAACGCCTCGAAGCCGCCTCGGTCGCAGCAGAATAATTGGGATACGCATACGATGGGTAAGGAAACCGGCTTTCTCGAGCTTGACCGCCACGACCGCAAGTACGGTCCGGTCGACGCGCGGCTGAAGAACTACAACGAGTTCGTCATCCCGCTCGCACCCCAGGCGCTCAAGGACCAGGCATCGCGCTGCATGAATTGCGGCGTGCCGCACTGCCATACCGGCTGCCCGGTCAACAACATCATCCCGGACTGGAACCACCTGGTCTACGAGGACGACTTCCGCAACGCGCTGGAGGTCCTCCACTCGACCAACAACTTCCCGGAATTCACCGGCCGCATCTGCCCCGCCCCGTGCGAGGCAGCCTGCACGCTCAACATCATCGACGAGCCGGTGACCATCAAGTCGATCGAATGCGCGATCGTCGACAAGGGATGGACCGAAGGCTGGATCACTCCGCAGGCGCCTGCAAAGCGCACCGGCAAGTCGGTCGCGGTGGTGGGTTCTGGCCCGGCGGGCCTCGCCTGCGCCCAGCAGCTGGCACGCGCCGGCCACTCCGTCACGGTGTTCGAGAAGAACGACCGGGTCGGCGGGCTGATGCGCTACGGCATCCCCGACTTCAAGATGGAGAAGCACCTCATCAATCGCCGCGCGGCGCAGATGGAAGCCGAAGGCGTGGTGTTCAAGACTTCCACCGAAGTGGGCGTGACCGTCTCGGTCGCTTCGCTGAAGGAGAACTTCGACGCCGTGGTCTTCGCCGGCGGCGCCGAGGAAGCCCGCCGTCTGGACATCCCCGGCGCGGAACTGCCGGGTGTGCGTCCGGCGATGGAATTCCTGACCCAGCAGAACAAGCGCAACGCCGGCGACGACGAACTGCGCGCCGCTCCGCGCGGCACGATCTCCGCAACCGGCAAGCACATCATCGTCATCGGCGGCGGTGATACCGGGTCGGACTGCGTTGGCACCTCCAACCGCCAGGGCGCGGCTTCGGTCACCCAGCTGGAAATCATGCCCAAGCCGCCGGTGATGGAAGACAAGGCAATGTCGTGGCCGTTCTGGCCGCTCAAGCTGCGCACGTCCTCCAGCCACGAAGAAGGCGCGGACCGCGACTGGTCGATCCTGACCAAGCGCGTCGTCGGCAGCAACGACGTCACCGGCCTGGAATGCGTCCGCGTCGAGTGGGCGGGCGGCAAGATGACGGAAGTGCCCGGCAGCGAGTTCACGCTGCAGGCGGACCTGATCTTCCTCGCCATGGGCTTCACCGGCCCGCGCAAGACCGGCATGATCGACCAGTCCGGCGTCGAGCTGGACCCGCGCGGCAACGTCAAGGCCAACATGCTCAAGTACCAGACCAGCGACGAGCAGATCTTCGCCTGCGGCGACATGCGCCGCGGCCAGTCGCTGGTCGTCTGGGCGATCCGCGAGGGCCGCCAGTGCGCCCGCTCGGTCGACGAAGTGCTGATGGGCGCCAGCCTGCTGCCGCGCTGATATTCAGCCATACCGAACAGGGAAAGGGCGCGCCGCGAGGTGTGCCCTTTTCGTGGGGTCATCGATGCCGCCCGCCGAGGCGATCACTTGGCCGCGCAGCTTGACCATCCCCCTGCCCGCCGGTTCACTGGCTGCGAGAGGGAGATAGGAAATGCTGCTGGAAATCGCCGAAATCGAAGTACGCCCGGGCGCGGAAGATCAGTTCGCGGCCGCCATGCGTGAAACCGGCGTCGCCCACCTTGCCGCCTGCGAGGGCGTGGTCACGGCCAGCTTCGGGCGCGGAGTGGAAAACCCCTCGAAATTCACCTTCAACGTCGTCTGGACGTCGATCGAAGCCCATGAGGCCGCCCGGTCGCTCGAAGATTTCGGCAAGTTCCGCGCCTGCTTCGGCGACATGTCCATCAGCGGCGCGATGAGCCACTACCGGATGGACGCAGCCCTCACCGGCCCTGCGGCCTGATCGTCACCAGGCGATCGTCCCGCGCCCATTCTCGCGGAGGAATTCGTTCGCGCGGCTGAAATGCCGGCAACCGAAGAAGCCCGCATGAGCCGAAAGCGGGCTGGGATGCGGGGCCGTCAGCACGAGGTGGTGGCTTTTTGCCAACCCCGCCACGCGCATGGCCTTCTTCTTCGCGTGATTGCCCCATAACATGAAGACGCAAGGCTGCGCCTTGGCCGCCACGGCAGCAACAGCCGCGTCGGTGATCGCCTCCCAGCCCCGGTTCTGGTGCGACCCGGCCTGCCCCTCCTCGACGGTGAGGGCGTTGTTGAGCAGCAGCACGCCCTGCCGCGCCCAATGTTCGAGGTTGCCATGCCCCGGCGCGGTCACGCCGCAGTCGCTGGCCAGTTCCTTGTAGATGTTCACCAGCGAGGGCGGCACCCGAACCCCCTCGGGCACCGAAAACGACAGTCCATGCGCCTGCCCGGCGCCGTGGTAGGGGTCCTGCCCCAAGATCACCACGCGTACTTCGTCCAGCGGCGTCAGCTCGAAAGCGCGCAGCCGGCTGCCGCGCGGCGGAAAGATGTGCTTGCCCGCGGCTTCCTCCTCCTTGAGCCAGCCGCCAAGCTTGCGCGCCTCGGCCGTAGCAAGGACTGGATCGAGCGCCGGAGCCCAACTTGCCGGTACACTCTGGGACTGCTGTGTTGCCATGATGCCCTCACCCTCCCGAAAAACCTGCGCACCGGCGCATGGCAGGGCTTGCGGCCATTGCGAAACACCGGCCCAGTCCCTAAGCATTTCCGGCATATGGCTGTCTATCTCCACGAAGAAGATCTCCCCGAAGGCGTGCTTGCGCCGGGGCCCGTCGCTGTCGACACCGAAACGATGGGTCTCATCACCCCTCGCGACCGGCTCTGCCTCGTGCAGATCTCGGATGGGAAGGGGGACGAGCATCTCGTCCGCTTCGCTCCCGGCAGCGCTTACGACGCGCCCAACCTGAAGGCCGTGCTGGCCGATCCGGCGCGCCTCAAGCTGTACCACTTCGCGCGCTTCGATCTGGCTGCGGTGGAACATTATATGGGCGTCACTGCGGCGCCGGTGTTCTGCACCAAGATCGCCAGCAAACTGGTGCGTACCTACACGGATCGCCACGGCCTCAAGGACCTCGTGCGCGAATTGCTCGGCAAGGAAGTGTCCAAGCAGCAGCAGTCGAGCGACTGGGGCGCCCCGGAACTGACCGAAGCGCAAAAGGACTACGCCGCATCGGACGTGCGTTACCTGCACGCAATGCACACCATCCTGGTAACGCGCCTTGCCCGTGAAAACCGCACCGAGATCGCCCAGGCCTGTTTCGATTTCCTGCCCGCCCGCGCCCGGCTCGACCTGGCAGGCTGGCCCGACCATGACATCTTCAGCCACGAAGCAGCCTGATCGCTCCAAGAGAGTTGCGTAACCAGACATGTCCGTAGAAGCCGTAGAGATCCGCAACCGCCGCCGGCACTTCGCCGCGCCCGGTGGCTCGCATGATCGACTCGTAGGCTTCCTGGCCAAGGCGCTCCCTGCGGCGATCGGCGTCGTGGCGGCGGTGATGATCCTGGTGCCGCTATCGCCGCGCGGCGAGATCAGCTTCCTGCTGGACCGTAACAAGGTGGCCATCACCAACGAGCGCCTCGTGGTGAACGACGCTGCCTATCGCGGCAAGGACGACAGCAATCGCGGCTTCGTGGTGACTGCCGGCACTGCCGTGCAGCGCGCCGCTGCGATTCCGGTCGTCCAGATGCAGAAGCTCAGGGCTCTGCTCAGCCTTAACGACGGCCCGGCTGAAATCGTCGCGCCGAAAGGCGCTTACAACTACGACACCGACAAGATCGCGGTAGCTGGCCCAGTGAACTTCGCCGCCCCCGATGGCTACAAGATGACCACCAGCCGGGTCGACATCGACGTGAAGAGCAAAGTCGCCGTCGGCTCGGGCGGAGTAGACGGAACGGTGCCTACCGGCACGTTCCGCTCCGATTCGATGAGGGCGGACCTTGAAAGCCGTACCGTGACCCTTGAAGGCAATGCCCGGCTGCGCATGACGCCCGGCAAGCTGAGGATACCCCAATGACCCCCGCCCGCAAGAAGCTCTTCCGCGTAGCGCTGACCGTGCCGGTGCTGGGGCTGGCCGCCCTTGGCGCATCCCCCCAGATCGACGCGCAGGTCCTTTCGGGCCATAACTCCGACGCTCCGGTGGACTATGCGGCCGACCGCATCGAGCTTCAGGACAAGCAAAACCGCGTGGTCCTGACCGGCAACGTCGACGTGAAGCAGGCCGAACTGCGCCTGCGCGCTGCGCGCACGGTGGTGAACTTCACCAATGCCGGCTCGATGCAGATCCAGCGCATCACCGCATCGGGCGGCGTCGTCGTCACCCGCTCCGACGAAGTGGCGACGGGCGACGTGGGCATCTACGACTTCAACCAGAAGATCATCACAATGACCGGCAACGCCACGATCAAGCGCGGCAACGGCGACACCCTGCGCGGCGGCCGCCTGGTAGTCGACCTCAAGAGCGGCGTATCCTCGGCGTCTGGCGGCCAGGGCGGACGGGTTTCGGGCACCTTCAGCGTGCCCAAGCAGAACGGCAACTGACGCCAGGCTTTCCGGATTAAAGCAAGTTAACTAAAAGGCATTTTCCTACACGCATCGACGTGCGTATCTGGATTCGGGTTTCCCCCAATGAGGAGCCCCGATGCCGACCAACCCCATTCATATGCCATCCGGCTATGCCACAGCTTTTGCCATCGGCTTTGCCGATCCGGCAAGCGGCGACTTGTCCATCGTCGAAAGCACCCGCCCCCTTCCCGTGGTAACCATCACAGCCAATCCTGCTGCGCCGCTGACAGGGACGACCGTCGCAGGCGGCATCTTTGGCCCTTTTAAACCAACCACCGCACGGCCCGTCGTCATCAGCCTGAGCGGTACATGGCAGGGCACAGTCAACGTCCAGCGGTCCGTCGATGGGGGCGTGACGAAACATGCCCTGACGATCGCAGGCGAGCCTTGGGGCGTTTTTCAAAACAACGCCTGCGAGGTCGTCTGGGAGGAATTCGAAAGCAGTGCCGCGCTGTACCTTGAAGCGCACCTGACCAGCGGTTCCCTGACCTACCGGCTGTCGCAGTAGCAGCTGCGCGCACCAACTCCATCCGCCACCGCCATGTCACTCATGAGGATGCCTTCATGCCCGTAGATCTCCTCGCGCGCGGGCTTGCCGCGAGACAAGTTCGCTCACTCGCATCCACCGCTGCCGGTAAAGGCGCCGCTCTCGTCGGCACGGCTTCGGGTCTCGCCATGCAAACCGTGCTGGATCACAGTCTCGGCGTTTCCATCAGTGGAGTAGGGCCTGGCGAGGACGCCGCCGACGCTATCGAAGCCGCTCATGCCCGCGCCCGGCTGTTCGGCGTCGACGTTCTTCTTCCCCCCTACACGGTCACGCTATCGCGTCCCGTTCGGGTTAACCGGCTGCGTGGTATTCCAGGCTTTAGCAAGATCGACGTATCGGGAACGACGATGGGTATCTACCCTCTGTCACAGTTCTGCATCGTCAATGAGCATTGGATCACGACGTACAATCGTAACACGGCAGACCGCTGCTCTTACATCGGCTTCGAAATTCTGACGCTGCCCAATAAACGCCAGTCGTTGATCGGCCTTGCGAACGTGAGCTTCGTCGATGTTGACCAGGTGACGTTCAGGGCAAGTCGGAACCTCGACGGCAACGGCAGGCCCTACGCTGTGGATGCCCTGTTAGACTTCTACGCATCGGTCCATGGCGGTTACGTTCGCCGCTCACACTTCCACCAACGCACCGGGGCCTACGGCGCGAACCGAGTTTCTGCAGGAGGTGGCGGTTGCATATGGATCAGGAACTTTTCCGGCAACGGCACTCTCCCTGACAATGTAACCGAACAGGTGATTATCGAAGACTGCGAATTCCACCATTACACAACCGACGAATGCATCGCGATTTTCGGCGTGCGAGGAACGACACGTAACTGCAAGGTTCTCGGCAATCGCATCTTCGGCCTTGAAGCGGCCGATCTCGGCCTCCCGCTGTCGGAAAGCATCTACCGCCCGACGCTTTTGTCGATCTTCCCTCTCAACGATGGTTCTGGGCCAACGCTAGGTGCGACCGCCGCCGTCGTCGGTAACGAATTCGCTGATAACCAGATTTCAGATCGATCAACGCTCTACAACGTCATCCGCATCGGCAACACTGCCGACGCAGCGCAACGCAACGAAAACAACGCAACCCGCCGCAACAAGATCGACTTCTTCTTCGCAACCGATGCAAATTTCGGAGCGATGGCTGTATGGACCGCTGGCGGAGCAGCCGGAGCAAGTCCGGCTAGTGCAAATATCGCGATCCGATGCATCGAAGGTACGGCCGGGGTCGCCTATTCCGGTACTCTGTCCGGCAACGTGTCCCAAGGTGACGAAGTGATCGTTCGCAGTGGAGGGACCATCACCGGCGGCTTCAGTGGCTGGCAATCGCTGAAGGGCTGCAGTACCCGCGGTTCGCTCACTTCCGCAGCTTTGAACTGCCAGCATATCGAAGGAGGTCGATACGAAGCCAGCATTCGCGGCTTCGTCAATTGCGGCCTCGTTTCTTCAGTGACGATCCGCATCAACCTCGGTGGCAGCATAAACGCAGCCTGCGTCATCGACAACGTGGCAGGGGGGGCTTTTGCCATGACCGGGTGTCAGGTCTCTGGCCTCGGCCCACTTGTCTATATCCCATCCACCGTCACCGGCAGTGCTAGCGTTTCCGTGACTGGTAATATCGGATCTGTCGGTGCGCAGCCGGCCCTGAACATCCTATCGCCTAATGCAACCATAAGGGCGAATGGTAATCAGATT
Organism: Novosphingobium sp. P6W; assembly: GCF_000876675.2. Classification (GTDB taxonomy): domain Bacteria; phylum Pseudomonadota; class Alphaproteobacteria; order Sphingomonadales; family Sphingomonadaceae; genus Novosphingobium. Next base: position 217,797 of record NZ_CP030352.1, on the reverse strand, counting down.
TCGGGAAGCAATGCCATTAGCGCTGGCGCCGGAATCATCAAGCGAGCCAACAACACCTGGGGGGTAACTGACGATTGACGGCCCTGTGAAAACTCGTGCCACTACCGGAGCGTGAAATCGCCTAGAACGCCCGGTCGTGGACCAGCACGCGCATGGTCAGCAGGATGATCTGGATGTCGCGCATGATCGTCCAGCCTTCCAGATACTCGAGATCGGCCTGGAGGCGGTTGACGAGGTCCGATTCGTGGTCGGTCGCACCGCGGAAACCACGTACTTGCGCCAAGCCGGAAAGGCCCGGTTTGAGCGAGTGTCGCTGCCAGTAGCGCAGGTCGACTTCCCAGAACAGCTTGTCGCCCGCCAGCGAACCCGTCGCGTGCGGGCGGGGGCCGACCAGGCTCATGTCGCCGAGCAGCACGTTGAACAACTGCGGCAGCTCGTCGATACTGGTCTTGCGGATGAAGCGGCCAACGCGGGTGATGCGCTTGTCGTCCTTCGAGGCCGATACGCTGCCGGTCGCATCGCCCAGGGACTGGGTCATCGACCGGAACTTGTACATGTTGAAGAAGCGATTGCCGCGGCCCATCCGGCGCTGGGTAAAGAACACCGGGCCGCCGTCCTGCACCTTCACCGCCAGAGCCACCGCGATCAGCAGCGGCGACAGCGCCAGTACTGCGCCGCCCGCGAAGGCGACGTCGAACATGCGTTTGATCGCGCGGTCGCGCAGGCCAAGCGGGCCGGCCGAGACCAGCAGCAGGCCGTGCTTGCCCACCACGCGGGCGCCTTGTGCACCAAGGCGGGCAACTTCGTCGTCGAGCACTTCCCCGTCGACGTTGGCACCCTTGAGCATCATCGCCCATTCGACACGGCGGCCCGAGGGGCAGCTAACAACGACACGGTCGATGTTGCGCAGGATAAGGCCGATCCTGTCCAGTGCGTGGGGATCGTTAAGGTTGGGACGCAGGCCCATTGCAGCGGCCGATATGCGAATCGCGCCGCGCAGATTCACCTGCGGGCCGCCATCGTCGATGATCAACTCGTTCAGCACGCTTTCGCCGCAGCGCCAGCGCACAAAACTGCGCAGTTGCAGGCGCCCCCAGGAAATCACCAGCATCGCGCAGATCGCGCCGCCGTTGAAGCCCATGCGCGAAACGTCTGAGTCCGGCCGGATCAGGAACTGGACGAAGACAACCACCACCACAGCGATCATGATCGCCACCATGGCCCGGAAAATCCCGGTCCAGCCTTCCTGCAAAGTGGTCGTGGAATAAGAGCCGTTGTAAAGCGCGAGAGTAAGATAGATCGGCAGGATCAACTGCGCATGGACAAGTCCTTCGCCCAGCCCGAATCCGCCAGCAAGGAGATAGCCGGTCGCAGCAAAGCCAACGAAGATCGCGCAGACATCGGCAACTACGAGGGCAAGATAACACTGTAGCCGGCGCCGCTCACGAGAGGGGGCAACCAGTAAATCGTCGAAGTCCGATTGTTCCTTGAGGATCGGTTCTGCGGCAAATGGCACATTCATTGGCCCAGCCCTCCTGCTCGCGAACTCACGCCGATTGATTCCCTCACGCAAACGTCATCGGCACTCGCGACATGGAGCCATGCTGCGGCGCAATACGTATACGCCCCTATGAACATTACAGGCAACTGGAAAAGAGAAATCCGTCAGGCCGTTGTAATTGTCCGTTGTCTGGTATTGGGACGGGCGGAACGCGCAATTGTCAGTAAACCGTCAGCCAACAGAATTTCTGCATCTTGACTATTGCTGAGCAATGACTGGTGCAATGCAATGAGGCGAGCAACGAGCCGTTCAAGCCTTTGACCGCGCCAGAGTTGCAATTGCACAGTCAATGCCGGCTGGTCTTTCCAGAAGACGCGCCGTGCGCCGGCTTCGACCTTCAGGAACCCGGCAACGTCCCGCCCATCGCCCAGCCGCGCGTTGAGGCCGGCCAACTGCGCGGCGCGGCGCTCGAACGCCAGCAGCAGGCCGACCGGGTTCATTTCCTGCTCGCGCATGCGCCGCAGTTCGGGCCCGACCGCATCGCGGCGGCCGCCCAGGACAGCGTCGACAAGCGTGGCGAAGCCATCATCCTCGGTCGAAGCGCCGATCGCATCAAGATCGGCCATCGCAACAGGACGCGGCGTTTCCGGTGAGGCGTCGAGATAGAGCGCCAGCTTGGTCACTTCCGAGCGGGCAATGCGGGTATCGAGCCCTGCCCCGCGCGCGATCCGCTCGGCGATCTCGCTGCCCAGCTTGAGGCCGGCGGCATTGGCCATGGTGCGCACCGACGCGGTAACCGAGCCGAGATCGGGCGGGTAGAACATCGCGACAAGGGCGTCCGGGCGGGTCGCAAGCAGCTTGGCGGTCCGCGACTTGTCGGTGGCGCCCGTCGCGACAATCAGAACCGGGCAGCCCTCCACATCGTTTTCGAGCAGGGTCTGGACAGCGTCGTGCGCTTCATCGCCGGCTGCGCGGACCCAGATGTGGCGCGGGCCGCCGAACAGTGAGTTGGAACGGGCTTCGTCGCCGAGGCGGACGGGATCGCGGCGCAGATCGGCACCGGACAGTTCGATCCGCTCACCAGGATCGTCCAGCAGCGAGAAGATGCGGGTGGCGGCGTCGAAAGCGCTGGATTCGTCCGGGCCGCAGAAGAAGAACACGCGCGCCTCACGGGCAGCTCGGGCAGCCAGCCCTGCGAACTCCTTCTGGCTGGCCTTCACGGGTCCTTACTGATCCGTATCGCCGCGCAGACGCAGCGCGACATTGGTGACGATGCGGTTCGCAACGTCCTTGGCCATGTTTTCCAGCGCGGTCTGTTCGGCCGCGATCGTCGCATAGTCGGACGAGACCACGTCGATGCCCGCATCCGAACCGGCGGTGGCATCCAGCACGATTTCGCCGCTGCCCACATCGACCAGCTGGTAACGGGCGCGCAAGGTCCGGCGTTCACGGCCGACGGTATCGTCCGAGAGCAGCGCGAAGCTTTCCAGCTTGTCGTCGAGGCGGATGTCCAGACGGTACTTGGGCACAGCCTTACCGGCCATGCCCAGTTCGTCGACCAGGGCATTGCGCACCAGCCAGCCGGCCCGCCCCTCGATCGCCGAGACCTGCACACCGGCAAGCCCCCGCGCGACAGCGGCATTGCCGCCGCCGGCATACATCGGCTGCAAGCCGCAGCCGGCGAGCAGAAGCGCTGCGGCAAATGCGGCGAGGGGGCCTGCAAGAACCCTCACGCGACGATATTGACCAGGCGGTCGGGCACGACGATTACCTTGCGCACTTCAGCTCCATCAAGAGCACGCTGCACCTTCTCGCTGGCAAGGGCAAGCGCCTCCAGTTCTTCCTTGGGCATGCCCTTGGGAACGGTCACGGTATCGCGCAGCTTGCCCTTCACCTGGATCGCGACGGTCACTTCGTCGTCGACCAGCAGGGCCGGGTCGACCGGCGGCCAGGCGGCGTCGGCGATCAGGCCTTCACCGATGCTCGCCCAGGCCTCTTCGGCGAGGTGCGGCATCATTGGGGAAACCAGCAGCAACAGCGTGCGGATCGCGGTCGAACGGCTTGCCGAAGGCGCCGCCTTTTCGATCGCGCCGGTCAGCTCGTAAATGCGGGCCACGGTCTTGTTGAAGCCCAGCGATTCGATGTCGCGCGCGGCGGCATCGACGGTTTGGTGGGCTTTGCGGTCAAGCGCCTTGTCTTCGCCGGTCGCACCGGCTTCGTACTGGCCGAACAGACGCCACAGGCGCTGCACGAAGCGGCCGCAGCCCTCGATGCCGGCTTCGGACCAGGGCAGGTCGCGCTCGGGCGGGCTGTCGGACAGCATGAACCAGCGGATCGCGTCGGCACCGTAAGTGGCGACGATCTCGTCGGGATCGACCACGTTCTTTTTCGACTTCGACATTTTGATGACGCGGCCGACTTCGATCGGAGCGCCGTCCGCCTTGAGCGTCGCGCCGTCAGACCTGCGCTCGACCTCGCCGGGCGTGAAGTACACCGGCTGGCCGTTGGCGTCGTTGATGCGGAAGTAGGTCTCGTGCGTGACCATGCCTTGCGTGAACAGGCTGCCGAACGGCTCCTTCACCTCGATCTTGCCGATACGGGCAAGCGCGCGGGTCCAGAAGCGGGCGTAGAGCAAGTGCAGGATCGCATGCTCGATGCCGCCGATATACTGTTCCACTGGCAGCCACTCGGCGATCTTAACCGGGTCGAACGGACGGTCGCCAGGCTGGCTGGCGAAGCGCAGGAAGTACCACGAACTGTCGACGAAGGTGTCGAGCGTGTCGGTTTCGCGCCGCGCGGGTGCGCCGCACTGCGGGCAGTCGACGTGCTTCCAAGTCGGGTGACGCACCAGCGGGTTGCCCGGCGTCTGGAAATCGACGTCGTCGGGCAGGGTGACGGGCAAGTGCTTCTTGGGCACCGGCACCACGCCGCAGACCTCGCAGTGGATGAAGGGGATCGGCGTGCCCCAGTAGCGCTGGCGCGAAACGCCCCAGTCGCGCAGGCGCCACACGGTCTTGCCCTCGCCCCAGCCTTCGGCTTCGGCGCGGCCGATTACGGCGGCCTTGGCATCGGCCACGCTCATGCCGTCCAGGAAGCCCGAGTTCACCAGAATGCCGTCACCGGCTTCCGACTCGCCGTCGAAAGGTTTGTCGGCGTCGGCGGCGCTCGCGGCGACCACGCGCAGGATCGGCAGGGCGTACTTGGTGGCGAATTCGAAGTCGCGCTGGTCGTGGCCGGGAACGGCCATGACCGCGCCGGTGCCGTAATCCATCAGCACGAAGTTGGCGATGAACACCGGCAGCTCGGCGCCCGTGAACGGGTGCTTCGCGGTGATCCCGGTGTCGAAGCCCAGCTTCTCCGCGGTTTCAAGTTCCGCCGCGGTGGTGCCGCCCTGCTTGCACAGCGCGATGAATTCATCGACCTCGGGGCGGCCCACGGCGGCGGCCTGCGCGATCGGATGGTCGGCGGCGACGGCTACAAAGCTGGCACCGAAGATCGTGTCGGGGCGTGTCGAGTAGACTTCGACGCTGCCGCCTGTCGAAAGGTCGAACTTAAACTGCAAGCCCTGCGACTTGCCGATCCAGTTCTCCTGCATCGTGCGGACCTTTTCAGGCCACTTGTCGAGGCTGGAGAGGCCTTCGAGCAGTTCGTCGGCAAAATCCGTGATTTTGAGGAACCACTGAGAGAGCTTGCGCTTCTCGACCAGTGCGCCCGAGCGCCATCCGCGTCCGTCGATCACCTGTTCGTTGGCAAGCACGGTGTGGTCGACCGGATCCCAGTTGACCGCCGATTCCTTGCGGTAGACCAGATCATGAGCGTAAAGATCGAGGAACAGCGCCTGTTCGTGGCCGTAGTATTTCGGCTCGCAGGTTGCCAGTTCGCGGCTCCAGTCGAGCGCGAAGCCGAGGCGCTTTAGCTGCGCCTTCATGTTCGCGATGTTCTCGCGCGTCCAGCCGCCGGGGTGCACGCCCTTTTCCATTGCGGCGTTTTCTGCCGGCATGCCGAAGGCGTCCCAGCCCATCGGGTGGAGAACTTCAAAGCCCTTCATCCGCTTGTAGCGGGCCAGCACGTCGCCCATCGTGTAATTGCGCACGTGGCCGATGTGGATGCGCCCCGATGGATAGGGGAACATCTCAAGGACATAGCTGCGGGGCTTGGAGGACGTATCGTCGGCACGGAAGCTCTGCGCTTCGTCCCACGCAGCCTGCCAGCGCGTGTCGGCCTGAGCCGGATCGAACCGCTCGGTCATCTTTGTCGAAACTCCTGCGGGATCAGGCCCGCCAAAAGGAAAACGGGCGGCGTTTCAGCCGCCCGATAAAACTGCTTACCCGCCGATCGAATCGCGACGAAGGTCGCGGGCGCGGGTGAGGATGATGTCTTCCAGCTTCTGCACGGTGGCCGCCTGGACCGGGGCCGGCGTCCAGCCGCCGCCCTGCGACACTTCACGCACGGCCGTGACCTTGAGCGCGTCAGCGCGCAGGTTCTGGTCGAGAATCATGATCGAGACCTTGACCCGCTCGGTCGGGGTCTTGGGGTTCACGTACCAATCGGTGATGATGACGCCGCCAGCGCTGTCCGACTGGAGCAGCGGCATGAACGACACCGAATCGAGGCTGGCGCGCCATAGGTAGCTGTTCACGCCGATCGTGGTCACCTGCGAAGGCGCAAGCGTGGTCTTCGCCTTTTCGCGTCCGCCGCCGCAACCGGCCAGCGCAAGCGCCGCCACGGCGCAGAAACCAGCGGTTGCGAGATTACGCAGGGTAAGAAGGCCGGTATCGGTGCTGCCTGTCATTGTAATTCCCAGTTTCGTGCCAGATTCGTCGGCGCGGTCCCAAAAAAATGGACGCGCGGGCGGACCCATCTTCAAAAGCCTCTATAACCGCCGCAGTGCGGGCGGCAAGTGCGCCCGAAGCCTTTGCGCCGGCCGTGGTTGTTCCTAAGCGAAACGACGCTGAGCGCTTGCTGAACGGTGGCGCGGCGCAGCGAAGCCCTTCCCTATGCCGCTCAGGACGTGTTAATCTCGCCGCGTATTAAGTGGAACTGTGCTGCCGCCAATGCGAGCAGGACCGATTTTCCAGAAGATTTGCGAGAGGCAACAAGGCGTTACAATGGTTACCGAGCAGGTTTCCGCATCAAGGGGCGGCATGACGAGCAACCTGCTGTTGGCTGGCTGCGTTGGTCTGCTTGCCCTGCCAAGCGCGGTCCTGGCCTTCTCCACCAATTTCAAGTCGCATTCCGGCGCCCCGGGTCAGATCGATTCGCTCGATCCCGAGACAAGCCCTGAAAACCTCTCGCGCGCGATTGCCCTGCGCTCGCTCGGCAAGGACCAGCAGTTTCCGTTCACGCCCGCAGGTACGCCCAACCGGCAGGACCGCGCTGTGACAGTCGCCGTGCGCGTAGATCCCGAGGCGGCGCAGGCGATCATCGTTCACGGGCGCTCGCCGATGGCGCAGGCGGCCCAGGATACCGCGCCGCTGCGGATCGCCTCCACCGCATTCAACCTGGGCGTATCGCGCGGGTATCAGAATTTCGCGCAGAACCTCGTACCGCAGGCTCCGGCGCGGCCGATCGCGGAACTGCCCGACCTCAAGAAGTTCAGCCTGACGCCCGGCACGACGGCGAAGGACCCCTCACGCTTTTCGCCGCGCATATCTATCGACGAGAAGCGCACGCCCGGACGCGCACCGCGCACGTTCTCGGGCGAGGCTGGAGAGGTGGAACTGGGCGGTGCCTACCGCGTGACCGAGAACCTCGATGTCACTGCCGGCGTGCGTTATTCGCAGGATCGGGAGCGACTGGTTCCCCTCACCGACGGCAAGCTCGACGGGCAGGCGGTTTACGTCGGAACACAGTTCAAGTTCTGAAACGGGCAACCGCAGTTGCAATTTCTGCACTCAAGATGTTCGATTACATGCGCGTTTAAGTCAATAGACGGCCTTGCGGCCGTCATATTCATTTCATAGCACTGTTGGCGGTGGATGTACTGAAATGGGAAAGGCTTGATATGGCGCGAGTAGCAATTGTTACCGGCGGAACCCGCGGAATCGGCAAGGCAGTATCGCTGGCGCTCAAAGAGCGCGGTCATACCGTACTTGCAAATTACGCGGGCAATGAGGAGAAGGCCCTCGCCTTCACCGCAGAGACCGGCATTTCCGCCTACCGGTGGGACGTGGGCGACCACGAAGCGACGCAGGAAAGCTGCGCGCGGATCGCGGCGGAAATCGGCCCGATCGATATCGTCATCAACAACGCAGGCATCACCCGTGACGGCGTGCTGCAGCGGATGAGCTTCGACGACTGGAACGACGTCATGCGCATCAACCTCGGTGGCTGTTTCAACACCGCCAAGGCCACTTTCGGCGGCATGCGTGAGCGCGGCTGGGGCCGTATCGTCAACATCGGTTCGATCAACGGCCAGGCCGGCCAGTACGGTCAGGTGAACTACGCGGCCGCCAAGTCCGGCATCCACGGCTTCACCAAGGCGCTGGCCCAGGAAGGCGCCAAGTACGGCGTCACCGTCAACGCCATCGCGCCGGGCTACATCGACACCGACATGGTCGCGGCCGTGCCTGCGCCGGTGCTGGAAAAGATCGTCGCCAAGATCCCCGTCGGCCGCCTCGGCAGCGCCTACGAGATCGCGCGTGGCTGTGCGTTCCTGTGCTCGGAGAATGCCGCATTCGTTACCGGGTCGACGCTGAGCATCAACGGCGGGCAGCATATGTACTGACGATGGCAGGCGCTTAGCGAAGCCGTTCGAAAGAATGGCAAGCTAGGCGCCGATGCCGCCGCAGGCGGCAGCCACCGACACGGCCGGCGGACCTCGGTCCGCCGAACCCGGTCGATGTCATGGCGGCGGCTTTGCCGCCGTCTTTCACCTCCGCGAACCCAACCGCAAGAATCCGCCGCCGCTCAAGGCGCGACAAGCGCCTCGACAGTGGAAGGCGCAGTTTCCGCCCCGCGCGTCAGCACGGCGCCAACGGCCGCGAAGATCACGCATGACAGCGCGGCCAGCTGACGCCCGGTCAGCACTTCGCCCAGCAGCACATAGCCCGCCAGCGCGCCGATCGCCGGATCGATGCTGAGCACGACGCCGTAGGTACGCTCCGGAATGTGCCTGAGCGAGATCATCTCCAGCGAATAGGGGATGGCGCTAGATAGCACCGCAACGATCAGGCCAAGCACGGCGGCATGGATGTTGAGCAGGCCCGCCCCCATCGCGGCGATGCCGAAAGGCGCGACGGCCAGGGTGGCGAACACCATACCCATCGCCACGGTCTGTCCGGGATGGAGGTGCGCCACTTTCTTGCCGCAGACGATATAAAGCCCCCAGCAAACCGCCGCACAGAGCGCGAATCCGATGCCGACCGGATCAAGGCCGCCCGTCACATCGCCGCCGGGCAGCAGCAGCGCAAGCCCGCCCAGCGCCAGGGCGATCCAGACGAAGTGGAGCAGCCGCCGCGAATTGAACAGCGCCACGCTTAACGGGCCGAGCAGTTCGATGGCGATCGCCAGTCCCAGCGGGATCGTCCGCAGCGCCAGGTAGAAGCTCAGATTCATCATGCCCAGCACGATCCCGTACCGGACCAGCAACAGCAGTTCTCCGCGCGTCCAGTGCCGCCGCCAAGGACGCCACATCGCCATGAGCAGGATGGCCGCAAAGCCCACGCGGTACAGGGTCGTTCCTGCCGCGCCGACCATCGGGAAAAGCTGTTTCGCCGCCGAACTCCCAGTCGCGAAAGCCACCATGGCCGCAAGCAGCGCTGCGTAAGGCAGCAGGGCGGAAAGTTCGCTGCGGGGAGCGGAAAGAGGAGTCGGGGTCTGCATGGCGCGAAGAGATAGTCCAAAGGCGATTGCGGGTGCCGCCGAAATTAGGCATCGGAGTGACGAAATCCGTCATAATGGTGCTTCGAACGATGAAATCCGCCACCCTCGATTCTTTCGATCGCAAGCTGCTCGAATGCGTGCGGCGTAACAACCTCGAGCCGGCACGCAGTCTGGCCGAAAAGGTGGGATTGTCCGAATCGTCCGTCCTGCGGCGCCTGCGCCGGATGCGTGCGGAAGGGATAATCATCGGCGACATCGCGCTGATCGATCCTGCCCTGACCGGTGGGGCGATCACGATGCATGTGCTGGTGCAGCTCTATAACGACGGCCACATCCGCACCGATGCCTTCGCCCGCAACATGGCCCGGCGCGAGGAAGTGGTCGCGGCGTGGAACGTGGCCGGGGACGACGATTTCGTGCTTATCGTGCAGGTCCCCTCGATGGAGGCCTATGACGCCTTCACGCGCGAGGAACTGAGCGAGCAGTCGCACGTGCGCGACTTCAAGACATTGATTTCGATACGCCCGGTGGTGGACACCATGATCTCGCGCCGTCCGCTCAGGGCCTGAAGGCGGCCGCGTTCCTGAAGTGCCGGAATCAAAAAAAGGGCCGCGGTTTCCCGCGACCCCTTTTTGTAAGCCGAAGCTCTGGACGCGATTAGCGCTTCGAGAACTGGAAGCTACGACGTGCCTTGGCACGGCCGTACTTCTTACGCTCGACCACGCGGCTGTCGCGGGTGAGGAAGCCGGCTGCCTTGACGGCTGCGCGCAGCGCAGGCTCGTACTTCGACAGTGCCTGGGCGATACCGTGCTTCACAGCGCCGGCCTGGCCCGAGAGACCGCCGCCCTTGACGGTGGCGATCACGTCGTACTGGCCTTCGCGGCCAGCGACCTGGAAGGTCTGGTTGATGACCAGACGCAGGGTAGGACGTGCGAAGTACACTTCCTGGTCACGGCCGTTGACGATGATCTTGCCCGAACCGGGCTTGACCCAGACGCGGGCAACCGCGTCCTTACGGCGACCGGTCGCGTAAGCGCGGCCCTGGGCGTCGATCTGCTGCTCGCGCAGCGGAGCGTTCGAAACGGGAGCCGCAACGAAGTTGTCGTCAGCGGTGACTTCGCCCGTGATGTCCTTGAGGTCGGACAGGCTCTGAACGGTTTCGGTCTCGGACATTATGCGCCCACCTTGTTCTTGCGGTTCATGGAAGCGACGTCGAGCGCTTCGGGCTGAGTGCCACCGTGCGGATGCTCGGTACCTGCATAGAGGTGCAGGGCGCGCATCTGGTCGCGGCCAAGCGGACCACGGGGAACCATGCGCTCAACAGCCTTCTCGAGCACGCGCTCGGGGAAGCGGCCCGCGAGGACCTTGTCAGCGGTGACTTCCTTGATGCCGCCGGCGTAACCGGTGTGCTTGTAGTAGGTCTTCTGCTTCAGCTTGTTGCCGGTGAAGCGCACCTTCTCGGCGTTGATGACAACGACATGGTCGCCGCAATCAACGTGGGGGGTGTAGCTCGGCTTGTGCTTGCCGCGCAGCAGGTCGGCGATGATGACGGCGAGACGCCCAGCCACCAGACCGTCAGCATCGATAAGATGCCACTTCTTTTCCACCTCGGCCGGCTTGATCGACCGGGTGACCTTCGTGAGAGCCTTCATGGCTGGTCTATCCCTATGTGTTCGTTCGTGCCGTGCCGGATGGTCGCCCTTGCGAATCCCCGGATGCACGAGAAGGCGGGCAATTCGTCGAAACCGGCCCGTAAGTCAAGCAGAGTGCGGGATTCCAGAGAGGTAAAATAATACCTCTAGCTTGTTCGCATCAGATGCGACGCCCCAGAGCATGTGCGCCCCACACCGTCGCAGCGACGAGCAGCGCGCCGCACAGCTGATGCGCCACCGCCAGCCATAGCGTTACGCCGGACCATACGGTGAAGATGCCCAGCAGCACCTGCGTGCCGAAGGCCGCGTGCACGGCAACAGAGACGAGCCGTTCGTGCCGGGCCTTCAGCTTGCGGCCCATCACGATCAGCACCGCCACCACGGCCCATGCCCACCAGCGATGGACGAAATGGGTGAGGTAAGGGTCGTTCACCAGTGCATGGAGCGCGCCCTTGGCCCATTCAACGCCTTCGGGAAAGAACGTGCCCTGCATCAGCGGCCAGGCGTCCCAGCTAAACCAGCCGCCGCCCGCCACCACCCCGGCGCGCAGGCCCGCCACCATCGCGCCCATGAACAGCTGGATCGCCAGCATGCCCAGCGCGATCAAGCCGACCCGGGTCAGCCGCGCGCGCGGTTCGCCGCGCTCCATCGCCTTGAGGTCCAGCGCGGTCCACACAAGGCCGCCTAGAGTGAACAACGCGACCAGCAGGTGCGCGGCGAGGCGGAAATGGCTCACCCGGTCCAGCGCCTCGGCGCTGAGGCCCGAGGACACCATCCACCAGCCGACGACGCCCTGCAGCGCGCCCAGCGCCAGCAGTGCCAGCAGGCGAGGCTTGTAGCCGCCGGGGATCGTCCGCTTGTACCAGAACCACGCCAGCGGCACCGCGAAGGCCAGGCCGATCACGCGGCCAAGCAGGCGGTGCAGCCATTCCCAGAAGTAGATGAACTTGTACTGCGCCAGCGTCATCCCGGCCGGGCCGTTGACGTCCAGGTATTGCGGGATGCGCTTGTAGCCGGCGAACTCGGCCTGCCACTGTGCGTCGGTGATCGGGGGAATGGCGCCGGTCAGCGGCTTCCACTGGGTGATCGACAGGCCCGATTCGGTCAGGCGGGTAATCCCGCCCACGGCGACGATCAGCACCACCAGTACCGCGACGGTCAGTAGCCAGCGCACCATCGGCGCGATGTCGTCCATGGTCCCGATGATCGGGCGGCCGTCGTTCACTCTCATCCGTGATCTTCTTTTGTCATGAGCGTGTTCCCTGCGTTTTCGCGGCGAATTGCGCAAGACCCACGTCGACCGGACGTGGCCGGATGCGGTTAGGGCTTGATAGATGTTACAACATTACATAAATGAGCGCCTATGCGTACTGCCATCATCGCGATTCGAAGCCGTCTGGACCGTGCCGGGATCATCCTGAGCGGGCTATGTGCGGTCCATTGCGTGCTGGGTGTCGTTCTGGTCGGGTTTCTCGGACTGGGCGGCGAAGTGCTGCTCTCGCCGGAAATCCACCGCATCGGGCTGGGTCTGGCGCTGGTGGTGGGGCTCGTCTCGCTGGGCTTCGGCGTTGCCAGGCACGGCCGCATCGCACCGCTGCTGATCGGCGGTCTGGGGCTTGCCCTGATGGGTGCGGCGATCCTTGTCGGCCACGGGTTTCCCGAGGCGGTGCTGACGATCCTGGGCGTCAGCCTTGTCGCCTTCGCGCACATTCGGAACTTGCACGGCGCCTGCTGAACGCTATCTGCGCTGCATGGCTGACGAACTCCTGCTCACCGTAAACGGGGAACCGCGCCGCGTTGCGCCCGGCTCCAGCATCGCCGATCTCGTGACCGGCCTCGGGCTTGATCCGGCGAAAGTCGCGGTCGAACGCAATGCCGAGATCGCCCCGCGCTCTACACTGGCTGACGTGATCCTGGCCGACGGCGACGTGCTGGAGATCGTCCATTTCGTAGGCGGTGGCTGAACGCCGCGCCTTTCGCTCCCCTGTTTTACCGCTCCCCCGAAAGGACGCGCTTCGTGACCGATTCTGCTGCTGAAGCCTTGGCCCCCGACACCTGGACGGTTGCGGGCCGTACTTTTACCTCGCGCCTGATCGTAGGCACCGGCAAGTACAAGGATTTCGCGCAGAACGCCGCCGCCGTAGCGGCATCGGGCGCCGAGATCGTCACCGTGGCGGTCCGGCGCGTCAACGTGTCGGACCCCAAGGCGCCGATGCTGACCGACTTCATCGACCCGAAGAAGATCACCTACCTGCCCAATACCGCCGGTTGCTTCACCGCAGACGACGCCATCCGCACTTTGCGCCTGGCGCGCGAGGCGGGCGGCTGGGATCTGGTGAAGCTGGAGGTGCTGGGCGAGGCGCGCACCCTCTACCCCGACATGCGCGAGACGCTGAAGGCCACCGAAATCCTCGCCAAGGAGGGCTTCGCGCCGATGGTCTACTGCGTGGACGATCCGATCGCAGCAAAGCAGCTGGAAGAGTGCGGCGCCGTTGCGGTGATGCCGCTGGGCGCGCCGATCGGCTCGGGCCTGGGTATCCAGAACAAGGTCACCATCCGCCTCATCGTCGAGGGCGCGAAAGTGCCGGTGCTGGTCGATGCCGGAGTCGGTACGGCCTCGGAAGCCGCCGTGGCGATGGAACTGGGCTGCGACGGCGTGCTGATGAACACTGCCATCGCCGAGGCGCGCGATCCCATCCGCATGGCCCGCGCGATGAAGCTGGCTGTCGCCGCCGGACGCGATGCCTATCTTGCCGGACGCATGCAGATCCGCCGTTATGCAGACCCTTCGAGCCCGCTCGCAGGCCTGATCTGACGCCCCCTTACGCCCCGCCTCGTGACGGCAATTCACGCGTTGCCATCCCGCTAGGGGATTCCCCGTAAACAATCGTTTGCATAGTAAACGGCTTGGTAACTGCAATCGTGGTTTACTTCGATTCGTGAAGGGAGCACCCTTTGCGAAACAGGAACTACGACAATGGCCTATACGGGAACGGCTACTCTGACGATCGGCGAACTCCGCGAGTTTGCGAGCTTCACGTCGTGCGAACAGCGCTACATCCGCCGCAGCCTGGATATCGGGCTTGGCCGGCAGGATGCCTTTAAGATCTGGGCGCGCGACGCGGATGAAATGGCTTCGATTCGAAATCAGTATGCCGCCTATCAGGACCTGAAGCGCCTGCGCACCATGCGCCCTGACGACATCGCCTTCAAAGATATCGAAGTGTTCATGGGCAAGCTCGTCCGCATCGCCGTCTTCGACCTCGCACAGGACAAGATCGAGAGCTTTTCCGCCTTCCGCTTCTTGTATGAGCGCTTGCTGGGCGCATGGGCGAGGCCGTGGCTTCCCGGCGCCTTCTGCGGCGCAGCCGCGCTGCCGCAGATCCGCCCGGACAAGCGCAAGACCTTGCTCCATTCGATCAGCGAAGCCGCCGCCACCGCGCCCGGCTGGTCCGACCGCGAACCCAGCTTCTACCCCGAGTTCATCGAGAAGGAAGCCGCCTGAGCCCTTGCGCTCAGGCCGCGATCGACGCTCCCGCCTTCGCACCCTCGCGCGCTTTGTCGACGAGGGTGTGGACGTAGTCCAGCTTGGCGACGATCGCATCGGAGAGGTGGAAAGGGTACAGGTCAGGCAGCCCCATCGAGCGGTTGATCGCATTCACCGCGAACGACAGCGGCCCCATCGCATCGACCAGCGCCCGCGTGTCGGCGATGTAGGGGTTGAAGTCCAGTTCGACCTCCAGTCCTTCCGCCTCGCCCGGCAAGGCCGCCAGCGACAGGTCGAAACCGCCGGCCGCCGCCAGAACGTCGACGATGTGCAGGTAGTGCGCAAAAGTCTCGGCGAAGTCCTCCCACGGATGTGAAGTCGCGTAGAAACTGACGTAGGCGTCGGTCCAGACCTTGCCGCCATCGTCGGCATAATGCGCCTGCAGGCTTTGCTGGTAATCGATCCGCTCATCGCCGAAGACATTGCGGAACGCCTCGCATTCGGCCGCATCCGGTGCGACCAGCCGCGACCAGTAGTGGTGTCCTACCTCGTGGCGGAAATGGCCCAGCAGGGTGCGATACGGCTCACCCATGGCGTGGCGCATGCGTTCGCGCTCGGCATCGTCCGCCTCGATCAGGTTGAGCGTGATGAGGCCGCCGTCGTGGCCGGTGGTGATCCGGGGCGTACCAGCCTTCTCGGCCGCCGCGTCGTAGAGGAAATCGAAGGCAAGGCCCTGCCCGCCCGGCCCTGCTTCGGCTCTGGTTTCCAGCGGCAGGCCCAGCTTCAGCAGCGAGTGGAACAGGCGCCGCTTGGCCGCCTCGATCTTGGCCCAGCGCGGCGGCACCGAAGGTTCGGACAAGTCTGGGATCGTGCGGTTGTGGCGGCAGGCCCGGCACATCGGCGTGGCATCGCCCGTCTCCACCAGCCAGTTGCAGATTCGGTACGCATTGTTGTTGGCGCAGACTACGACATCGGCCGTCCCGCCCTTGCTGTCGCGCCAGACGGTGGCCTTGTCCGCCAAGAAGCGGAACGCGTCGACCGCAGGATCATAACCGAGAGTCGCCTTGCAGCCGGGGCATACCCGGACCTCGAAATGGTTGAGGCGGCGGCAGTTGGGACAGGCGAAAGCGCGCATTTATGGGGATTTCCCGTATCAGTATTCGAGTGGACTTGCGGCAGACAACGCCGAAACTCCGAAAGCGTTTCGTAACGCCGAATGAAAAAAGCGCGTCCGGGGTGAAGACCAGCGCCTGGCCGGTGAAGATCAGCGATGATGGCCAAAGGGCTTCCACTTTGTGTCGATAGATTGCCTTTCATGCACAAAGTCGCAATCAGGCCCGGGCAGGACTGGCCCTGCGGCGGATCACACCTATAGTCAATCGATGACCCAGCCCCCCGAGACCATCGACCGGCCCCTACCGGATCCCACGCCGGCACCGACCGCGAGCTTCCCGACCTTCGGCCTTGCGCTGTGGTCTATCGCCATACCGCTGCTGGCACTGGCCGCGCTGGCGCTGGGAAAACCGGCAGGTGTCAGCATGGTGGTGGTTCTGGCGCTGGTGCTCTGCGCAGCGATCATCTCGGCGGTCTACCATGCAGAGGTCCTTGCCCATTACCTTGGTGAACCGTTCGGCACCCTGCTCCTCGCTTTTGCGGTGACCGTGATCGAAACCTCGCTGATCGTCTCGATCATGCTGAGCGAGGGCAACGGCACACAGGCGCTGGCGCGCGATACCCTGATCGCGGCGATCATGATCACTATCAACGGCATCGTCGGTATCTGCCTGCTGGCTGGCGGCGGGCGGCACCACGAACAAAGCTATACCCAGAGCGGGGTCACTCACGGGCTGTCGATGCTGGCGACGCTTTCGGTCGCGACGCTGGTGCTGCCCAACTTCACCATCACCCAGAGCGGGGCGTTCTACTCCGGCTTGCAGCTGGGCTTCGTCGCGGTGATATCGCTCATCATCTACGGCACTTTCGTGGTTGCCCAGACGGTGCGCCACAAGGACCATTTCCTCCACCCCGAGGAAGCGGACCACGCCCATGAAGCGCCCGTGCCCAAGGCGCGGGCGGCGGCCTCGGCGGTGCTGCTGGGCTTCGCCCTCATTGCAGTGGTACTGCTGGCCAAGATGCTTTCGCCGTCGATCGAGGCAGGCGTCGCAGCGGTAGGCGCGCCCCAGGCGATGGTCGGCATCATCATCGCCGCGCTGGTCCTCGCGCCCGAGGGCTTCGCCGCAGTGCGCGCGGCGCGTGCCAACCGGGTGCAGACCAGCCTAAACCTCGCAATCGGCTCGGCGCTGGCGACGATCGGCCTGACCATCCCGGCCGTCGCCGTCACTTCGCTGACGATGGGGCTGGACCTTGAACTCGGCCTCTCGATGCGCGGCGTGGTGCTGCTGGCGCTGACCCTGCTGGTCGCCTCGATGACGCTGGGGACCGGCCGGACCACGGTGGTCCAGGGCACGATCCACCTGGTCATCTTTGCGACTTACCTGTTCACGACACTGGTGCCGTGAACAGGTAAGCACTCTTACTTGTAGAGCCCGTCCAGCCGCGTGCCGTAGCGTTCCTTCACCTTGTGGCGGCGGATCTTGAGGCTGGGCGTCATCTCCTCGTTCTCGATCGAGAACGGCTCGTCCGCGAAAGCGAACTGGCGCACCTTCTCGATCACCGAAAGGTCGTTGTTCACCCGGTCGATCGCGGTGCGGATCGCCGCGCGGAACGATGGCATGGTCTGCAACCTGCGGAAATCGAAGCCTTCGCCGTTGGTTCGCGCCCATTCCAGCGCCCAGTCGGCATCCGGCACGACCAGTCCGACGATGTAGGGCCGCCGATCACCCGAAACCATTGCCTGGGCAATCTCCGGCTGCAGGGTGAGCATCGATTCGACCTTCTGGGGCGAAACATTGTCGCCCTTGTCGTTGACGATCATGTCCTTCTTGCGGTCGGTGATGGCGATACGGCCCTTGTCGTCGAAATGGCCGATGTCGCCGGTGTGCAGCCACCCATCCTTGAGCACGTTGATGCTGGCTGCCTCGTTCTGCCAGTAGCCGGCCATCACCACCTCGCCGCGCACGAGAATCTCTCCGTCGGCGGCGATGCGCACCTCGACGCCGCGCAGGGGCGGGCCGACAGTGTCGAACTTGACGCCCGCCGCCGGGCGGTTGCAACTGATGATCGGCCCCGCCTCGGTCTGGCCATAGCCCTGGAGCAAGGTGAGCCCCATGGCATCGAAGAACACGCCGATCTCGGGGTTGAGCGGAGCGCCGCCTGAAACCAGCGCCTTCATCCGCCCGCCGAAACGGGCGCGGACCTTGGGGCGAAGGGTGCGCTCGATCACCATGTCGAGCGGATAGTCGGTGAGGCGGCGCTTCCCGGCCTGGCTTCGCTGCGCGCCTGCCACAGCCCAGTCCATCAGCCGGTTCGCAGTCGCGCCCTGCTTTTCGATCTGGCGCATGATGCGCGTGCGCAGCACCTCGAACAGGCGCGGCACGACGACCATCACGGTCGGGCGCACTTCCTCGATATTGGCGGCCAGCTTGTCCAGCCCTTCGGAATAGTAGATTTCGCCGCCCAGGCCGATCGGCAGGAGCTGCCCGCCGGTATGCTCATAAGCATGGCTTAGCGGCAGGAACGAGAGGAATATCTCGCGCTTTTCAGGGCCCTGATCCCATCCGAAGTCCTGATCGATGATCTGCGCCGCGCCGGCGACGTTGGACAGCAGCATCCCGTGGTGCTGGCGCACACCGCGCGGGGCGCCGCCGGTGCCGCTGGTGTAGATGATGCAGGCCAGGTCATCGCGCCCGACGCTGGCCATGCGCGCATCGACGTCGGCGCGTGCGGCGGCAGCGTCGCCTTGCAGCAATTCGTCCCACAACTGCGTCTCGTAGGCCCCGCCCTGCATCGGCACGAGCGGCTCCATGCCGATGACGTGGCGGCACATGTCGGTCTGAACGATCGCGGGCAGCAGGGTCCGGCCCAGCTTGGCGGTGGAGACGATCGCCGCGCGGGCACCCGAATTTTCCAGGATATGGATGTGATCGCGCGTGGTGTTGGTGGTGTAGGTCGGCACCGTCACGCAGCCCGCCGCCATGATCGCGAGGTCCGCGATGCACCATTCAGGCCGGTTTTCGGACACGATCACCACCCGCTCACCCGGCCTGAGGCCAAGCCGGCGCAGCGAAGCGGCCAGCATGCACACGCGGCGCGCGGCCTCGGCCCAGCTGATCGCGGTCCACTGCCCGCCCTGCTTGGCCCTCAGCATCGGCGCATCGCCCAGCGCATCGGCGCGGGACAGGAAGAGCGACACGATGTTCGCGCTCCTGTCGAAGTCGGCAATTTCCATGGCGGCCCCTAAATCCTCTCAGCGTTCCGAGTTTGTGCAACGTCTAGGGGGCTGCGCAGGTTGCGACAACCGCCTAGGCGCCCGCGCTCTATTGAGAGACTGCGACACCTTCGCTACGCGGATCACCCGCACCCACGAGGCGGCCATCCACCACCGCGACCGCATTGGTCTTCAGAGGCATCTCCAGCGCCTTCACCGAACCATGACCGAGCGCGGTGAGCTGCGGGATCATCGCCTCAAGCCGCGATCCCTTCTCGACGTTGATGGTATCGGTGGGCGCAAACAGGACCGGCAGCGCCAGCGCCTTGTCGACGGGCAGCTTCCAGTCGAGCACGCCGATCAGCGCACGGATCACCTGGACCGGGATCGTCGCCCCGCCCGCCGCGCCGACGACCAGCAGCAGCTTGCCGTCAGGCCCGTAGACCAGCGTGGGCGCCATCGAACTGCGCGGCCGCTTGCCGCCCTCGACCCGGTTGGCAACCTTGGCGCCGTCCTTCTCGGGGACGAAGCTGAAGTCGGTCAGTTCGTTGTTGAGGTAGAAGCCGCCGACCATGATCCCGGAACCGAAGGCGCTCTCCACCGTCGAGGTCCAGGAGGCGGCATTGCCCTGCCGGTCGATGACGACGAAGTGCGAGGTGCCGTGCTCCTCATAGCCCTTACCCAGCGCCAGATGCGGCGCGGGCAGGCCTGCGGTGACCTTGGCCATCGTCCTGTCCGCCGCGATCAGGGCGCCGCGCTGGTGGAGATAGGCGGGGTCCAGCAGTTCCTTGACCGGCACCGACACGAAATCCGGGTCTGCAAGGAACAGCTCGCGGTCGGCATAGGCGAGGCGCTGCGATTCGGCGATCAGGTGCCAGGCGACCGGCGAATCCGGGCCGAGCGCGGCCAGATCGAAGTCTTCCAGCTGCACCAGCGTCGCCAGCACCGTGGTTGCGCCGGAGGACGGCGGGCCCATGCTGCAGATCTTGTAGATGCGGTACTTCGCGCAGACGCCGGGGCGCTCTTTCGCAGTGAAGGCGGCGATGTCGGCCACGGTCATCTTGCCGTCGGACGGAGTTTCTGCGGCAACCTTCACGGCGATCTCACGGGCCAGTTCGCCCTTGTAGAAGCCCGCAGGCCCCTTCGCGGCAAGCATCTCCAGCGTACTGGCGAGCGCGGGGTTGCGGATCGTGGTGCCCTGCGGCAGCGGCTTGCCGTCCACGCCGTAGAAGATCGCGCGGGCCTGCGGATCGTGCGCGCCGGTGTCAGCCGAACGGGCGAGCGAGGTGTAGCCGCGCGGCGACAGCACAAAACCTTCGCGGGCAAGGTGGATGGCAGGCTGGAACAGCTGCGCCCAGGGCAGCCTGCCATGCGCGGCATGGGCCTTGGCAGCGATGGCGATGTTGCCCGGAATGCCGACGCTGCGCCCGCCGATCACCGCAACACGGAACGGCAGCGGCTGGCCCGAGGCATCGAGGAAACGCGAAGGCGTGGCGGCCTTGGGCGCCGTTTCGCGCCCGTCCCACGATTCGACATGGCCCTGCTCGTCGGCCAGCAGCAGGAAACCGCCGCCGCCAATTCCTGAGCTTTGCGGCTCGACCACATTCAGCGCCAGCATCGTTGCAATCGCCGCATCGGTGGCGGTGCCGCCCTGCCGCAGGATCTCAGCCCCCGCATCGGCGGCGCGCCGATCAGCAGCGCTGACCATGCCCGCGTCGAAAACCGTAGGTTCGGTCGCGGTCGAAATGGGTGCAGGCGCGGTGGCCGTAGTAGCGGCGCAGCCGCCCAGGGTAAGCGCAATCGGGGCGAAAGGAGCAAGCAGCCCCAGGGTCAGGCTTCTGGACATTGCGAGAATGCCTATTCGCTTCCCACCGCCTCTGCAATCGACGCGAAGCCATCGCGCTTCATCAATTCGATCAGACCCTTGCATATTTTGCGCGCGATCGTTGGTCCTTCGTAGACCATCGCGCTGTAAAGCTGGACAAGGCTGGCCCCGGCCCGGATGCGCGCCCAGGCATCTTCGGCATTGGCAATGCCTCCCACACCGACCAGCGGCACCGCGCCGCCGGTAGCCTTGCGAAAATCGCGCAGGCGCTGCTGGGCAAGATCGCGTAGCGGCGCGCCGGACAGGCCGCCGGATTCGCCCTTGTGCACCGAAGCCAGGGCGGGGCGTGAAATCGTCGTGTTGGATACGATCAGTGCGCCAAGGCGCTTGTCGATGGCGATGCGGGCGATGGCGTCGATGTCGGCGGGTTCCAGGTCTGGTGCCACTTTGAGGAACACCGGCGGGCGCTTGCCCTCGGGGCAAGCCGCGTCGCGCGCCTCGATCACTGCATCGAGCAGGCCGGTCAGCGCCGATTCGTCCTGAAGGGCACGCAGGCCCGGCGTGTTCGGGCTGGAGATGTTGACCGCAAGATAGCCCGCGATTGGCGCCATCAGCTTCGCCATGATCGCGTAGTCGGCCACGCGGTCGGTCGAATCCTTGTTCGCGCCAATGTTGATGCCCACCACGCCGGGCTTGCCTGCGCGCGCTTCAAGGCGGTCCACCGCGACTTGCGCGCCGCTGTTGTTGAAGCCCATGCGGTTGATGACCGCGCGGTCCTCCACCAGCCGGAACAGGCGCGGGCGGGGGTTTCCCGCCTGCGGCAGCGGGGTGATCGAGCCGACCTCGGCAGAGCCGAAGCCCATGCCGATGAGCGCATCGGGCACTTCGCCGTCCTTGTCGAACCCGGCCGCCATGCCGACCGGGTTAGGAAAAGCGATTCCCGCCACCACGCTCGCCAGCGACGGCGGGTAGGCAGGTGCGCGCGCGGGGGCGGCAAGCCTGAGCGCGGAAAGCGCAAGGCCATGCGCCTTCTCGGCATCGATTCGGAAAAGGGCGGGCTTTATGAGGGAGTACAGCACGGCTGTCGCATAACGGGACACGAGGTGTTGCTCAAACGCTTCTTCTCATTGCGGTTGCGAGATGAAAACGTCCCTTAGCCTTTCCCAAGGGCTAACCGTGTCGCGTTTATACAATAAATCCCCCGGGCCGGGGCATACATGAACCGTGCGACCCGAAGGGCTCGTCGCGGGATGCGCTCGAGTTCTTTATTACCTTGATGGCGGTTTCCGGCTTCGGCCGGGAACCGCCTTTTTTCTGCGAGTCGCACAGGCATGATAGCGGGCGCGATTTTTGCCGGGATGGATTTTCCATGGTTTGCGAGTCGGTTGAGGCGCGCTAAAGGGCGCCCCCATGCCCGCAATTCCTGTGCGAAACGCCCATTGAAACCGGAGCCGTGCTGCACTAGGTGAAATCGGAATAATTTGATCCGATTTAGTCACAGGTTCGGAAACCCACCGTTATGCGCCTGTCCAGCATGGCCGATTATGCGGTCATCATCATGTCCGCCGCAGCGCGGCATTGCGGTACCTGCTCATTGATAGAGCAGGCCGGCGGGAAACGCGCGCGCATATCGGCCGCCCAGTTGGCGGAGGAAACCGGCCTGCCGGTGCCGACCGTGCAGAAGCTGGTCAGCAAGCTGACCGCTGCCGGCCTGATGCGCTCGTCGCGGGGCGTGGGCGGCGGCCTGAAGCTGGCGCGGCCACCAGCGGCGATTTCGCTTGCCGACATCGTCGAGGCGGTAGAAGGGCCCATCGCGCTCACCGCCTGCCTCGACCGGGTCAAGAGCGACTGCACGCTGGAAGCAGATTGTAACGTGAAGGGCCACTGGCCGCAGGTAAATGCCGCCGTTCGCGGCGCGCTTGCCCAGGTCGTGCTGACCCAGCTCGTCGAGGAAGTTTGAGATGACCGAGGAAAACATCCGCATGGCCGAGCGTGAGGCCCCCCTTCGTGACCAGGCCGCGCACGATGCCGCTGCCCGCGCGGCCGAGTACGAGCACGGCTGGTCTTCCGATATCGAGCAGGAATACGGCCCCAAGGGCCTGTCCGAAGACACCGTCCGCTATATCTCGGCCAAGAAGGACGAGCCGCAGTGGATGCTCGATTGGCGCCTGAAGGCTTATGCCCGCTGGCTGGAGATGACCCCGCCGGACTGGGCGAAGCTGAACGTGCCGCCGATCGATTACCAGGAATCCTATTATTGGGCCGCGCCCAAGAAGAAGGACTCGCTGGCCAGCCTGGACGAGGTCGATCCCGAAATCCTGCGCGTCTACGAAAAGCTCGGCATTCCGCTGGAGGAGCAGAAAGTGCTCGCCGGTGTCGAGGGTGCACGCAAGGTCGCCGTGGACGCGGTGTTCGATTCGGTTTCGGTCGCCACCACCTTCCGCAAGGAGCTGGAGCAGGCCGGCGTCATCTTCCGCTCGATCTCCGAGGCAATTCGCGAATTTCCCGATCTGGTGAAGAAGTGGCTCGGCAAGATCGTGCCGATGAACGACAACTACTTCGCCACGCTGAACTGCGCTGTCTTTTCGGACGGCACCTTCGTTTACATCCCTGAAGGCGTGCGCTGCCCGATGGAACTGAGCACCTATTTCCGCATCAATGCGGAGAACACCGGCCAGTTCGAGCGGACCTTGATCATCGCCGAGAAGGGCAGCTACGTCTCCTACCTCGAGGGCTGCACCGCCCCGATGCGCGACGAGAACCAGCTCCACGCCGCCGTGGTCGAACTGGTCGCGCTGGAAGATGCCGAGATCAAGTATTCCACCGTCCAGAACTGGTATCCCGGCAATGCCGAGGGCAAGGGCGGCATCTACAACTTCGTCACCAAGCGCGGCCTGTGCCAGGGCGCGCGCAGCAAGATCAGCTGGACGCAGGTTGAAACCGGCTCCGCGATCACCTGGAAGTACCCCTCCTGCGTCCTCAACGGCGAGGATTCGGTGGGTGAGTTCTATTCGGTAGCGGTGACGAACAACTACCAGCAGGCCGATACCGGCACCAAGATGATCCACAACGGCAAAGGCAGCCGCTCGACGATCATCTCGAAGGGTATCTCGGCCGGCAAGTCGAACAACACCTACCGCGGCCTCGTGCGCGTGGCGCCGGGCGCCGAGGGCGTGCGCAACTTCACCCAGTGCGATTCGCTGCTGCTGGGCAAGGAATGCGGCGCCCACACCGTGCCCTACATCGAGGTGCGCAATCCCAGCGCCCAGATCGAGCACGAGGCGACCACCAGCAAGATCAGTGACGACCAGCTGTTCTACGCCCTGCAGCGCGGCCTCGACACCGAGAGCGCCGTGGCGCTGATCGTCAACGGATTCGCCAAGGAAGTGCTGCAGCAGCTGCCGATGGAGTTCGCTGTCGAAGCGCAGAAGCTGCTGGGAATTTCGCTTGAGGGAAGCGTGGGTTGAAGCAAGGCGGCCCCACCCCCTCCTGCCGTGACGATGACTTAAAGACCAAAGGACAAAATCCATGACCGCCGCCCGCAAGACCCTGGGCATCAGCCGCAACGAGAGCGGCCCCAAGGGCGACGTAAAGGCCAATTTCGCCGTGACCGGCGCCCGTCTCGAAACGCTCAAGGAGCGTGCGAAAGACCAGCGCCGCAACCCCACCGACGCGCAGAAGGCGCTGTGGGCGGAGCTGTCCGGCTCGAAGCAGGCCGGCGTGAAGTTCATTCGCCAGTCGATCGTCGGCTCGGCTATCGTCGACTTCGCCTGCCCCTCGCGCTGGATCGTGATCCAGTTGAGCGCCGAGGATTCCAACCCCGACGTCAACGAGTTGCAGGACCGCAAGCTGATCGAGGTCGGCATCCGCGTGCTGCGTTTCTCGGAAGAGGAGGTGGTGGAAAACGTCGCCGCCGTCCTGCGCGAGATCAACAGCGAACTCGCCGTGCCGTTCGACAAGCGCAATGCGCGCAAGAAGGTAGCCTCGCGCTCCACCACGACGTTCATGAGCGACGAGGTATAATCATGCTCGAAATCAACAATCTTCAGGCCACCGTCGCCGACAAGCCGATCCTCAAGGGTCTCTCGCTCACCATCAATGCGGGCGAGATCCACGCGATCATGGGCCCCAACGGCGCCGGCAAGTCGACGCTGGGCTACACCCTCGGCGGCCGTCCGGGTTATGAAGTGACCGGCGGCAGCGCCACCTTCAATGGTCAGGACCTGTTCGAGCTGGCCCCGAATGAGCGCGCCGCCGCCGGCCTGTTCCTGGGCTTCCAGTATCCGGTCGAGATTCCCGGCGTCTCCTTCGTTCAGTTCCTGCGCGAATCGGCCAACGCCCAGCGCAAGAGCCGCGGCGAGGCCCCGCTTTCGGGCGGCGAATTCCTCAAGCTGGCGCGCGAGAAGGCGGGCCTGCTGCGCATGGACATGGACATGCTCAAGCGCCCGGTGAACGTCGGGTTCTCCGGCGGCGAAAAGAAGCGCGCCGAGATGGTCCAGATGGGCATCCTCGACCCGAAGCTGGCGATCCTGGACGAGACGGACTCCGGCCTCGACATCGACGCCCTGCGCGTCTGCGGTGAAGGCATCAACGCCATCATGCGCAAGAGCGACAAGGCCGTGCTGCTCATCACCCACTACCAGCGCCTGCTGGATTACGTGAAGCCGGACTTCGTGCACGTTCTGGCGGCGGGCCGCATCGTCAAGTCGGGCGGCGCCGACCTCGCCCTGCGCCTTGAGGAAGAGGGCTACGAAGCGGTGGTCCAAGAGACCGCAGCATGAACGTCGAGATGACCCTGCCCAGCCGCAAGGACGAAGACTTCCGCTACTCGGACATCGAGGCGCTGCGCTCCGTCTGGCCGATCGTGACCGAGGAGATCGAGGTCGCGGCCGATGCTGAAGGCACGCTGGAAATCGTCGAGACCGGCGCCGGTGCAGTGGCGCGCCATGTAGCGATCACGCTGGGCAAGGGTGCGAAGTTTGACCTGCGCGTGCTTACCGCCGGGCCGGCCTATGGCCGCATCGCCGTCGACGTGAAGCTGGGCGAGAACGCCGACTTCACGCTGGGCGCGGCGCAGTTGGCGACGGGTAGCGAAACGCTGGAAGTCGTCACCGAAGTCACCCACGCGGGGTTGAACGCGACGTCCGCGCAGATCATCCGCACCGTCCTGGCGGGCGCTTCCGTCGGCACGTACCTGGGCCGTATCGCGGTGGAGCGCGGGGCCGACGGCACCGACGCCGAACAGTCGGTGCGCGCCATGCTGCTGGAACGCACCGCCACCGCCAATGCCCGCCCGGAACTGGAAATCTACGCCGACGACGTCAAGGCCGCACATGGCTGCGCGGTGGGCGAACTCGATGCGCAGGGTCTGTTCTACCTGATGTCGCGCGGGCTCACCCCGCCGCAGGCCAAGCGCCTGATGCTTCAGGCCTTCATCGCCGAAGCCTTTACCGGCGCCCCCGGCGAAGAGGCTCTGAGCGAGGCGGCACTGGCCCGGCTGGAGGCCATCCTGTGACCACCGATACCCTCGTCATCAAGGACCAGTTCCCGGGCCTCATCTCCAAGAACGGGGCTGGCGACTGGCACTACCTGGACACCGCCGCCACCGCGCAGAAGCCCCTCGCCGTGATCGACGCCACCGTGCGCGCGATGGGCGACGACTATGCGACGGTGCACCGCGGCGTTTATGCCCGCTCGGCCGATATGACGCTGGCGTTCGAGGCGGCTCGCCGCCGCGTCGCCGCCTTCATGAACGCGCGCGAGGACGAGATCGTCTACACGCGCGGCGCCACCGAATCGATCAACCTCGTTGCCCAGACCTGGGGCGCGGCGAAACTCAAGGCCGGCGACCGCATCCTGCTTTCGGTGCTGGAGCATCACTCCAACATCGTGCCCTGGCAGATGCTGCGGGACAGGACCGGCGTCGAGATCGACGTCTGCCCGCTGACGGACGACGGCCAGATCGACCTCGAAGCCGCCGAACGCATCCTGACCCCGGCCCACAAGCTGGTCGCTTTCGCGCATGTCTCCAACGTGCTCGGCTCGGTGCTCCACGTGGAACATGCGGCCAGGCTGGCCCATGCGGTGGGCGCGAAGCTGCTGATCGACGGCTGCCAGGCCGCCCCGCGCCTTACCCTCGACATGGCGGCTTTCGGCTGCGACTTCTATGCCTTCTCGGCGCACAAGCTCTACGGTCCCACCGGGATCGGTGTGCTGTGGGCCCGTAAGGAGATCCTCGACGACATGCAGCCCTGGCAGGGCGGCGGCGCGATGATCGACCGCGTAACCTTCGAGAAGACGACCTACGCCCCTGCCCCACAGCGCTTCGAAGCGGGCACGCCCAACATCATCGAGGCGCTGGGCATGGCGGCGGCGATGGACTGGCTTTCGGACATCGGCCTGGACCGCGCCGAACGCCATGAGCGCGACCTTGCCTCCCTGCTGCGCACCGAATTGCGCAAGCGCAACGACGTGACCCTGTTTGGCCCGGAAAATGGCCTTGGCATCGTCAGTTTTGCGCTGGACGGGGTGCATCCGCACGACCTCGGCACCATATTGGACGAGGAAGGCGTGGCGATCCGCGCCGGACACCACTGCGCACAGCCGCTGATGGAGCATCTGGGCGTGCCGGCAACGGCACGGGCCAGCTTCGGCCTCTACAGCGACGAAGGCGATATCGAGGCGCTCCTGAAGGGAATCGAGCGCACACGGAGAATTTTCGGATGAGTGACGACACCCCCTCCTTCCGCGTCGAGGAAATCGATGCCGCGCCGCTCCCGCCGCGCGCCCGCGTCGAGGACATCGAGGCGCCTGCTGAAAGCACTGGCGAAAAGCTGGAGCGCAAGCGTGACTATCTTGACGGTTTTCTGGCCGAAAAGCCGCTGGCGGCGGACCCTGCCGGTCCCGGCGGCGCGATCTACGAAGGCGTGATCTTTGCGCTCAAGGAAATTTTCGACCCGGAGATTCCGGTCAACATCTACGACCTGGGCCTGATCTACGGCGTCGACGTTTCGCCCGAGGCTTCGGTCACGGTGCAGATGACGCTGACCACGCCCAATTGCCCGGTCGCCGAATCGATGCCCGGCGAAGTGGAAATGCGCGTTGCGGCAGTGCCCGGCGTGCGCGACTGCGAAGTGAACCTCGTCTGGGATCCGCCATGGGACATGGCCAAGATGACCGACGAGGCCAAGCTGGAACTGGGAATGCTGTGACCGGCCTGCTCGCCCCTACTGTGACCGTGCGGCCGGTATCTGTTCGGTTGGCCGATTACGCCGATGCGGCTGATGCCGCGCGCGTGGTCGCGCTGCTGGACAGCTATGCGCGCGATCCGATGGGCGGCGGGCAAGGGCTTGCGGACGAAGTGCGTGAAAGGCTGGTTTCCGGCCTTGCTTCGCATCCCGGCGCATTTTCGCTACTCGCCTTCGCGGGTGAGGAAGCGGTGGGGCTGGCCAACTGCATCACCGGCTTCTCGACTTTCGCAGCACGCCCGCTCGTGAACATTCACGACATGGCGGTACTGCCCGGCCAGCGCGGCCTAGGCATCGGCCGGGCGCTGATGCTGGCGGTCGAGGCCGAGGCGAAAGCGCGCGGGGCCTGCAAGATCACCCTCGAAGTGCTGAGCGGCAACGATGCCGCAAAGGGGCTTTACGTCGCCCTTGGCTATGGAGACTATGCGCTAGACCCGCAGGCCGGGACCGCGCTGTTCTGGGAAAAGAAACTATGACCACGACAACCGCACGGGTGCGCCCCGCCGCCGTAATCCTGACGGCCAACGCCGAGGCCCGCATCACCAAGCTCATGGGCGAGGCGCCTGAAGGTTCGATCGGCGTCAAGCTGTCGACCCCGCGCCGGGGCTGTTCGGGCCTTGCCTACTCGGTCGACTATGTGAGCGAAGAGGCAAAGTTCGACGAGAAGATCGTGACGCCCGGCGGCACGTTCTACATCGACAGCGCCTCGGTCCTGTACCTGATCGGCAGCGTGATGGATTGGAAGGAAGACGACTTCACCGCCGGTTTCGTCTTCGACAACCCTAACGCCAAGGGCGCCTGCGGCTGCGGCGAAAGCTTCACGGTCTGATATTTACATCGTCCCGGATCACGTCCGGGACGATGGTGTTTCCTCAGCTCTTGCCGCCCGGAAACAGTGCCAGCAGCGATCCCAGACGGTCGTGAATCTCGCGCCCCTGCGCCGCATCGCTGTGGCCGATGCGCACTATGGTCAGCAACTGGTCGGGTGAGCCGATCACGTATTGGCCATATTCGCCCACACATCCGAACACGTTCTTGGGCGCCGTGCCGGGATAGAGCTTCGGCCCCTCCCCTGCCGCCGCGCGGTTGAGCCATACGCCCGCGCCGTAGCCCGGTTCGCGCGGTGACGGCTCCAGCATGAACTGTATCCAGCGGCGCGGCAGGATCTGCGCGCCGCCTACCGAGCCGGCATGGCGCAGGAACTCTCCCAGCTTCGCCCAGTCGCGCGCGGAAGAGGCGATCATGCCCGAGCCGATCATCGTCCCTGCCCGGTCATAGCCCACGATGGTCGAGCCCATGCCGATCGGCAGGAGCACCCGGTTCTTGAGGTAATCGCTCACCGCCTGACGCCGCCGCCCCGGATCGTGATCGGGCGAGAGCACCCGTGCTGCAAGGTCGGACAGAATCACCGCGCTGGCCGAGGAATGCTCAAACAGCTTGCCGGCCGGAGCCTCCAGCGGCTGCGCCTCGGCGTAAGAAGCCATATCGTCACGCCCGTCGAGGAACAGCATCCGCATCCGGTCCGATTCGCGTTCCAGCATGCCGGTGCCGGCAACCGCCGATTCGTCATGGCGCAGGCCCGAGCGCATCTGGAGCAACTGCTTGAGCGTCACCGCGCCGCGCGGGTCGCCCGGGCGCTGCCATTCGGGCACCGGGGCCGATTCGTTCAGGCGCAACCGGCCGTCGCTGACCAGCTGGCCAATCATCAGCGCGGTGACGCACTGGCCCACGCCCCAGCCGGGCAGGCGGGTCTCGGGCTTGATGTCCTCACCGTAGCGTTCGGCGATCACGGTGCCGCGCTTCATGACGACCAGAGCGTCGGTGCGGCCTACCGTCTCGTCGTCGAAAATCGTGTCGATCGCGCGGCCCAGCGCCTCGCGCGGGGCGCCGCCGTCATCACTGATGGCAGCCTGTGACCTGGCGCTTGGCGGGGGCGGGCCATCGGGCGCGGACTGTCCACAGCCTGCCAGCAGGGCAAGGGCTGGCAGCGCGCGTAGGGCGAGGATAAGGGGGAGGCGGCGCACCGGCATGACGCGCGGTGTGATGTGCGAGGCGCTGAAGAATGGCAACAGGCGGGAAATCCGCAGCGGGGGACAAGGTCGGCACCGCCGACCCCTGGGCCTCCCATCCGATCAGGCAGCCTTCGCGCTGGCGCCGCAACCTGATCCTGCTGGTGATACTGGTTCTGGCCGGTTGGCTGACCTGGGCGTGGCAGGGCCTGCGCGAAGAAGCCCTGGTCGGCGCGGCTTACGGTGCACGGGTGGGCTGTGTGTGCCGCTACGTCTCGAAGCGCCCGCTGGCCGCCTGCGAGGGCGACCTCAAGGTGGCGGGCCTGGGCGGCATCGCGCGCCGGGTTTCGCTTTCGGAAGATGCGGGGAAGCAGGCGATCACCGGTTCAGTGCCGCTGCTCGCCAGCCAGAGCGCCGATTTCCACGAGACTCGCGGATGCCAGTTGGAGCCTTGGCAGGACTGAGCGCTGCCCCCAACTCCGTCATTCCAAGCCCAGCGTCAGGCGGCCTCGACTGCGGAAACGGCGCTTTCGGTCGAATCGATCCAGCCGCCGCCGACCACCCGGTCACCGGCGTAGATCACCGCCGCCTGTCCGGGCGCGACACCGTATTCCGGGTTCTCGAAGCGAATCGTAACTTCGCCGCCCTCTCCCAGCGGACCTTCCAGCGTGATCGGCACGGGCTTTGCCAGCGAACGGACCTTGGCGGTCAGTGGTCCGTGGGGGAGCGGGCCGATTCGGTTGGTTTCCACCACCCGCGCCGAAGCGGTGGCGAGCAGGCGGCGCGGGCCGACTCGCACGCGGCGCGTTTCCGCCTCGATGCCGGTGACGTAGAGCGGCTCTGGCTGGCCGCCGATCTCCAGGCCGCGCCGCTGGCCGACGGTGTAGTGGATCACGCCGCGATGACTGCCCAGCACTGCGCCGGTCTCGGCATGGACGATCTCGCCCGGCGCTTCGCCTTCGGGGCGCACGGCGCGCACGATCTTGGCGTAATCGCCGTCGGGCACGAAGCAGATGTCCTGGCTGTCGGGCTTGGCGGCGTTCCTGAGGCCCGCCGCCTCGGCGATCCGGCGTGTTTCGCTCTTGGGCAGGCCGCCCAGCGGAAAGCGCAGGAAATCGAGCTGCGCCTCGGTGGTGCCGTAAAGGAAATAGCTCTGGTCGCGCGCGGGATCGAAAGCGCGGTGCAGTTCGGCCCCGGCCGGACCCATCTCGCGGCGGACATAGTGGCCCGTGGCCAGGCAATCCGCGCCCAGTTCGCGCGCCATCGCCAGCAGGTCGGTGAATTTCGGCCCCATGTTGCAGCGGATGCACGGGATCGGGGTGCGGCCATTGAGGTAATCGTCGGCGAAACGCTCGACCACTTCCTCGCGAAAGGCGCTTTCGTGGTCGAAAACGTAGTGGGCGATGCCGAGGCGATCGGCCACGGCGCGCGCGTCGCGGATATCGTCGCCGGCGCAGCAGGCGCCCTTGCGGCCCGTCGCCGCGCCGTAGTCGTACAGCTGGAGCGTGACGCCGATAACCTCGGCCCCGCTGGCAGCGGCAAGCGCGGCGACCACCGAACTGTCGACGCCGCCGGACATGGCGACAACGATCTTGCGCTGCGCAAGCGGGCCGGAAAGCTGGAACAGTTCAGCGGCATCAAGGCCGGAAAGAAGCTCGGGAAGCACAGTCATCACCCGCGCCCCTTACAGGCAAATGCGCCGATTTCCTACCTGCGCCGTGACAGCACCGGATTCCCGCCAGCCGGGCCGCCCACCAGGGCAATGGTGAACAGAGGGTAAAGGGCGCCTTTACGATCCCTTGACCAAGCATGGTCTATAGCCGGCACTATGAACATCGCACGTAACCACTTAGCCCCGGACACAGGGGATGCGCAGGGTCGCGCTGGTGACGAGTTCGTCGATCTCCAGTTTCCCGCCGATCTCACGCACATAGACTGGCAGGCACTGCGTTCGCGCCTCTTCGCATCGCGGGACACGCTTGCCGTCATGACAGCGGATTCCGCTGCGTCACGGCTGCATCTGCGGGGCAGCTTCGACGGCTATGCCGCCACCAGGCTGACGACCTTCCAGGCATCGTTAAAGCCGGTTAACCTTGATGATTCAAGCAATGGCAAGCCCGTAGCTGCCACTAACAGCACTGCCGCCGACGTGAACGGTAACGGCGAGCGAGGGTGATATGATCGAGAACCAGAAAATCCGTCCGGCCCAGGTAATCGGCCCCCTCGGCGAGCCGCTGACCGTCGATTCCCTTCCGCCTGCAAACACCACGCGCTGGGTCGTTCGCCGCAAGGCGGAAGTCGTGGCGGCCGTCAACGGCGGCCTGCTGTCGATCGACGACGTGTGCGAACGCTATCACCTCACGCTTGAAGAGTTCGCCTCGTGGCAACGCGCAGTCGATCGTTCGGGCATGCAGGGCCTTCGTGTGACCCGAATCCAACACTATCGCGATCTTTACGAGCGCCAGCAGAAGTACTGACCGCGTCCGGCAAGTCCGGCGACAATCAAAAGGCGACCGCGAACATGGCTTCACGGTCGCCTTTTTACGTTTTTACGCAATAATATAACAACCTTCCCCAAAGTTGACGGCATGAAGTCGTTTGTCGATGCAGGTCGACCGCGAACCGACTGAAGATTGCCTCGCTGTTTGCGCAGGTATATGAAACAAGCGGATTTGAGCCACGACGGCGGCCTGCCCCTTGATGGGCCGGAAAGCCGCGTGGCGGGGGAAAGCACGCCGCCCAGGACGCGCGTGTGGTGCTTGCGGTGACCAGATGAACTACGACAGCAGGATTGAGCCCGGCCAGATGACCGCCGGGGAACACGAAGCCTATGACGCGGGCCATAGCCCACTGATCGGCGACACCGAACAGGATCGCCGCTCGCGCCGCTGGATCTGGCTGGTGGCGATCGTCGTGGCCATGCTTGTCGTGGGCATCTGGTTCGTTGTCCATGAAGGCGACAAGGGCGCGGACGAAGCCGGCAAGGATGCCGCGCAGGTTCCCGTGGTCACGGTCGTTGTGCCCGGCCGCTCGACCGTCGCCGGAGAGATCAGCGCCACAGGCTCACTGGGTGCGCGCCGGACAATGCCGGTCGGCTCGGTCGGCGAAGGCGGCGAAGTGCGCGAAATCCGCGTCGAAGCCGGCGACTGGGTCAAGCAGGGCCAGGTCCTTGCCGTGATCGATCGCTCGGTGCAGTCGCAGGCGGCAGCCAGCCAGTCCGCCCAGATCCAGGTCGCCGCAGCCGATGCCCGCATCGCCCAGTCCAACCTCGATCGCGGCCTCAAGCTCGTCGATCGCGGATTCATTTCCAAGGCCGATATCGACCAGCTGACCGCCACGCGCGATGCCGCCGCGGCGCGGGTCGGCGTCGCGCGTGCCACGCTTGGCCAGCTGCGCGCCCAGAACGCGCGCCTGGACATCGTCGCCCCCGCCGCCGGCCTCGTACTCGAGCGTAACGTCGAGCTGGGCCAGGTTGTCGGCGGCGGCACCGGGGTGCTTTTTCGCCTCGCGAAGGGCGGCGAAATGGAACTGTTGGCCAATCTTTCCGAAGCCGATCTTTCTGCGCTTTCGGTAGGGGTGGAGGCCAAGGTGACGCCGGTAGGCTCGGGCCGTACCTTCACCGGGCAGGTCTGGCAGCTGGCGCCGGTGATCGACACCACCACCCGCCAGGGCACGGCCCGCATCGCCCTTCCCTACGACGCCGCGCTGCGGCCCGGCGGCTTTGCCAGCGCGGTGATCGCAAGCGGCGCGGTAGTGGCTCCGATGCTGCCCGAATCCGCGATCCAGAGCGATGCCAAGGGCTCCTTCGTCTATGTCGTCGACGATGCCGGCAAAGTTCATCGACGCCCGGTCAAGACCGGACTGGTCACTGCCACTGGCATCACCGTCCCGTCCGGGCTGACCGGCACCGAAAAGGTGGTACTGCGCGCCGGCGGGTTCCTCAACGACGGGGACAAGGTCAAGACCCGGCTCGTTTCCGCCACCGGCAAGTAACGGACGGACCCTCAAGCCATGCGTAACATGTCGGCCTGGTCGATCCGCAATCCGATCATTCCCATCGTCTTCTTCATCGGTTTGATGATCGCGGGCATCGTCTCATTCAATCGGATGGACGTGAACAACATGCCGGACGTCGAGTTCCCCGGCGTTCACGTCGCGGTCTCGCAGCCGGGCGCTGCACCGACCGAAATCGAGACGCAGATTACCCAGATCGTCGAGGGCGCGGTGCGCTCCATCCCCGGCGTCGAGGAAATCCAGTCGACCGCGTCCGAAGGACGCTCGACCACCATCGTGTTCTTCTCGGTCGGCACCAATGCCGACGTCGCGACCCAGCAGGTCAAGAACGCGGTCGACCAGGTGCGCGGCGAACTGCCCGACGGCATCCTGGAACCCCAGGTTTCCAAGATCGAGGCCGGCGGCGGCGGCAGCCTCGCCTACTTCGCGGTCGCGGCCGACGACATGACGATCGAACAGCTCAGCTGGTTCGTCGACGACACCATTTCCAAGTCGCTGCTTTCGGTGCCGGGCATGGCCACGGTGAGCCGGGACGGCGGCGTCAACCGCGAGATCCGCGTCGTGGTCGACCCAGCCCGGATGATCTCGCTGGGCGTGAGCGCGAACGACCTCAACAACGTGCTGCGCCAGGTCAACGTCGACGCGGCGGGCGGCCAGGCGGAAATCGCCGGATCGCGCCAGTCGGTCCGCGTGCTGGGCAATGCGCAGGATGCCTATGCCCTGTCGCAGACCCGCATCAACCTGGGCGGTGGCCGCCAGATCAAGCTGGCCGACATCGCCAGCGTCTCTGACGGCTACTCCGACCGTACCGATGTCGCCCGCGTGGGCGGCCGCGAAGTGGTGACTTTCGGCTTCGAACGCGCGCGCGGCGCTTCCGACGTCGCTGTCTACGACGAGGCCGAGAAGAAGCTCGACGTAATCCGCAAGGCCCACCCCGATATTCACATCACCCGGCTGTTCAGCCAGGTGACCTATACGCGCGGGCAGTACACCAGCTCGATGGAGGCCCTGGTCGAAGGCGCAGTGCTGGCGATCGTGATCGTCTACCTGTTCCTGCGCGACTGGCGCGCGACGATGATCTCGGCGCTGGCCATTCCGCTTTCGGCGATCCCGACGTTCTGGTTCATGGACATGCTCGGCTTTTCGCTGAACTTCCTTTCGCTGCTGGCCCTCAGCCTTGTCGCGGGGGTGCTGGTCGACGATGCCATCGTCGAAATCGAGAACATCGTGCGCCATATGCGCATGGGCAAATCCGCCTATCAGGCCTCGATCGACGCCGCCGACGAGATCGGCCTCGCGGTCGTCGCGACGACGTTCTCGATCGTCGCGGTGTTCTTGCCGGTGGGCCTGATGCCGGGCATTCCCGGGCAGTTCTTCAAGGCTTTCGGCCTCACCGTCGTCGCGGCGGTGCTGATGAGCCTTGCGGTTGCGCGCATCATCACCCCGATGGTCGCGGCCTATTTCCTCAAGTCGCACGGCCACGCTGAACATGGCGGCGGCAAGGCGATGGACTACTACATGAAAGTCCTCGCCTGGACGCTCGACAGCCGCGAAGCGCACCGCCGCAAGGCAGCACTGGTGCCGCAGCCGCGTACCTGGTGGTATGTGCTCATAGCGACGCTGGCCTTCGTCCTCCTCATCGGGGCGGGGCTCGGCCTTGCCGCGCTGCTGTTCTCGGCGCTGCAAGGGGGCCTTACCAAGATCGGCCTCGGCAAGGCTGCCTTCGTACTGGCCGCCGTCCTCGCCCCGCTCGGCATTCCCGCCGCAATCTGGGCGCTGGGCTGGCTGCTGCGTGCGATTGCCGGCGCCCTGGGCGCGCTGGGCCGCTGGTATCGGTATTTCACCGACCGCGTGATCGCGCGCATGCACGACCACCGATTCTATGCCTTCTGCGCCAGTATTTATGCGCTGGTCGTCACCTTCGCACTGCTCGCCGGCCTGCCCCAGCAGTTCCAGCCGAACACCAATGACGACACCAGCCAGGTCAAGATCGAGATGGTGCCCGGCACCACCCTCGAACAGAGCGAGGAAGTCGCCGGCCGCGTCACGAAGCTGCTTGAAAAGCAGCCCGAGGTTGAGCGCGTGCTCGAATTCTCCGGCGAAGGCTCGGCGAACCTGCACATCGCGCTCAAGCCTGCCAATGAGCGTAAAGCCACCAGCATCGAGTTCGAGCGCCGCCTTGCCCCCACACTTCAGGGCATTGCCGATGCGCGCGTCACTTTCGCAACCCAGTCCGGCGGCTTCGGTAGCGGGCGCGACATTTCGGTCATGCTTTCGGGCAGCGATTCGGAACTGCTCAACAAGACGGCGCAGACGCTGGTCGAGCAGATGCGCGCAATTCCCGGCATCGTCGCCCCGCGCATTGCCGCCGACCTGCAGCGCCCCGAACTGGTGATCGTCCCCCGCCTCGACCTGGCTGCGCAGCTTGGCGTGACCACCGGTGCGCTGAGCCAGACGATCCGCATCGCCACCATGGGCGAGATCGACCAGAACACCGCCAAGTTCTCGCTCTCGGATCGCCAGATTCCGATCCGGGTGATCCTCGACCGTACCTCGCGCCGCGAATTCTCGACGATCGAAAACCTGCCCGTCGCCACCGCCAGCGGCGGCTCGGTGCCGCTCAGCCGCGTCGCCGAAATCCGCTTCGGTGCCGGTCCCACGCAAATCCAGCGCTACAACCAGTCGCGCCGCATCTTCGTGGGCGCAGATCTTGGCCAGGGACAGATCAAGGGCCCGGCAATGGCCGCGATCCAGCAGCTGCCGATCATGAAGAACCTCCCCGCCGGCGTTTCCAACGCCCCCGTGGGCGAGGACAAGTGGCAGGCCGAGATGATCAGCAACTTCATCATCGCGGTGGTCAGCGGCATTTTCCTGGTCTTCGCGGTGCTGGTGCTGCTCTACAAGCGCTTCGTCTCGCCACTGGTAAACATGGCCTCGCTGCTGCTCGCACCGCTGGGAGGCATGCTGGCGCTGACCGCATGGGGTCAACCGATCTCGATGCCGGTCTACATCGGCATCCTGATGCTGCTGGGCATCGTCGCCAAGAACTCCATCCTGCTGATCGACTTCGCGATCGAGGAGATGGCCAAGGGCGTCGACAAGCTGACCGCGATCATGGACGCAGGCCACAAGCGCGCCCAGCCGATCGTCATGACCACCGTGGCAATGACCGCCGGCATGATACCCACCGCCCTCTCCCTCTCGGGCGACGGGGCGTTCCGTGCGCCGATGGGCGTCACCGTGATCGGGGGCCTGGTGCTCTCCACCCTGTTGACCCTTGTCATCGTACCGGCAGCCTTCAGCCTCGCCGATGGTTTCGAAAAGAGGGTCGGACCGAAACTGCGTAAGTCGCTGCTGACATACGACCCCAGCGAGCATGGCCCGAAAGGCTCCGCGCAGGCCCATACCGGGGGCGTTCACCAACCGCACCCGGCCGAATAGGAAGAACGCACATTGCCGCCAGCCGGGCGTAGTTCAGCAAGCCTCGCATTGAAGGGCATCCCGCAGGACCGGGCGCAGCGCATGCGCCTGTTCGCCACCGGCCTGCTGCTGATGATGGCGATCGCCTTCATCGTGCTGCGGCGTTTTGGCGGCGAACACCCCGCCTGGGGTTATGCCATCGCCTTCACCGAAGCGGCGATGGTGGGCGGTCTGGCAGACTGGTTCGCGGTTACCGCGCTGTTCCGCCGCCCGCTCGGCCTGCCGATCCCGCACACCGCGATCATTCCCGAGAACAAGAACCGCATCGCCGATTCGATGGCGACGTTCCTGCGCGACAATTTCCTCACCCCTCAGGTCGTCGCCCGGCGGGTGAACGCCTTCAATTTCGCCGGTTCCGCAGGCAGTTTCCTCTCAGACCCCGGCCGGGGCGGCGAATCGCGCCTGCGCGCAGGCGCCGCCAACCTCGTCGCCGACATGCTCGAATCGCTCGACCCCGACCGGCTCGGCAACCAGGTGCGCGCCGGGATGGCCCGCCAGCTTGAGCGGGTGGAGATTGCCCCCCTCCTTGGCCAGATGCTTTCAGCCACCATCGCAGATCGCCGCCACCTGCCCCTGCTGGAAGGCGCGATCCGCTGGGCGGGCGAGGCGTTGGAGGCCAACGAGGAACTGGTACGCACCATGATCCGGGAGCGCGCCCACAGCCTGCTGCGCCTCACCGGCCTCGACAGCCGCATCGCCAATTCCGTGCTGGACGGTCTTTACAAGCTGCTGGCCGAAATGATCGTCCAGCCCGACCACCCGCTCAAGGCGAAGGTCGAGCAGATGCTGCAGGGCCTTGCTCACGACCTGCAACACGATGAGGCCCTGCGCGCCCGCGTCGAGAACGCCAAGCGCGAACTTATCGGCAACCCCGCGGTAAGCCGGTGGTGGCAGGGCGTGTGGGAACGCCTTCGCCACCAGCTCATCGCCGCCGCGCGCGATCCGCACACGGCGCTGGGCGGCCAGCTGACGACGATGCTGGGCGAACTGGGCAACGCCCTGCGCGACGACCCACGCCTGCAGAGCCAGATCAACCGCTTCGCGCGCCGCACACTGGTAGGCGTAACCGC
Organism: Novosphingobium sp. P6W; assembly: GCF_000876675.2. GTDB lineage: Bacteria > Pseudomonadota > Alphaproteobacteria > Sphingomonadales > Sphingomonadaceae > Novosphingobium. The sequence goes on along the minus strand of NZ_CP030352.1, from coordinate 179,361 downwards.
CCGCTACGGCGACGAGATCGTCCGCCTCGTCTCCGAGACCGTGAAGCGGTGGGACGCCCGCACCGTGAGCGACCGCATTGAAGGCGCCGTCGGCCGCGACCTTCAGTTCATCCGTATCAACGGCACTCTTGTCGGCGGGCTGTTCGGGGTCTGCATCCACGCCGTGGACCAATTCCTGTGAGCGAGGGGCCCATGCTGACGACGCGGCGTTTCGAACTATACCGCCCTGCCCCCGGCGACCTCCCCGGCCTGTGCCGACTGATCGCCGACGAGGAAACGCGCCGCTTCCTGGGCCCCGCCGACCCCGCTCCCCAAGCCCAGTTCGAACGCCTGCTACGTAATGCCGGCTCTTGGGCGGTATACGGCTACGGCAGCTTCATGGTGCGCGTCCGGGGCGAGACCGAGATCATCGCGAGCGCCGGGATCTTCCATTCATACCGGGGCTATGGAGAAGCGCTCGGCTTGGACGACATGCCCGAAGCAGGCTGGATCGTCCGCGCCGACCACTGCGGACAGGGCATCGCCAGCGAGGTCATGGACGCCGTGCTCGCGTGGTTCGACGAGGCGCACGGCCCCCGCCGCATCGCCTGCATGATCGAGGAGGGCAATGACGCATCGCAGCGGCTCGCGGCCCGTCTCGGCTTCGCGCACTATGCCGATCACGAGGTCGCCGATGGCCCCGTACCTGCGGTCCTGGGGTTGTATGAACGTCTGAAGCCCTGACGCGGGCCCAATCAACCTGACGCGGGCCCAGCCGATCAGCTTATCTTGTACAGGATCGTCGTCGTATAATAGGAATCGATCGGCTGCCCGCTCTCGTCGAGCGCAGGCTGGAAGCGCGCCTCCTTGAGAACGATACCGCAGGCGCGAACCTTGAAATCCGTGTTGGCGAAAGCCTGCGCGGTATCGCAGCGCGTCGCCGCGCCGGTCTTGTCGACCACGATCTGCATGTTCACGCGTGCTTCCTTGCGCTTCAACATGAGTTCGGCGGGATATATCCGCTGGATGTGCTCAATCCAGGAAAAATCCCCCAACCTTACCCGGCGGCTCAGCTTGGACTGGGCCACCGGATCAAGGCCCCAACGCGTGACCAACCCATCGGTGCACTGACGTACAGTCGCCAGCGCCTTCGCCATGGGGCCGGTCTTGAGGATGAAACGCTGGCCGTTAGTGGCGATCGAGATGGTGTCGATCTGAGCCTCGACAGCCGGATCAATCGCTACCGGCCGAATGTCGTCCTCCTCTTCCAGTTCCGTTTTCTCCTGCGGGGGTGCCGTCATTGAAAGCGTGTTGGAGAAGATCACGGCTGCACCGTAGTCGTCGTTCTTGCCCATCTGGTAGGAACGGACCGGCAGCGGTTCTCCCCCTCCGTAAGCGATAGTGAACTTGTGCGCGGTCTGCAGAATTCTGGTCGGCGCGCCTGACAGCGTGATTTCGAAATGATAGCCCGGGCCATAGGTCCGCATGCCCAGCAGCACAGGCTTGTCATCGGTGCCGAATTTGCGCGCCAGCAGGCAGCTTTTATCGGCCGCGTCGAGAAGCCAGTTCGACGCTTTCGGCAGGGTCGTTTCCTTGGTCTTTGCATGGACGGGCAAGGCCGCAGCCGTCAGTCCGCCAAGAACAAAAAGTGCGAGAAAATACCGATGGATCACGTCTGACCTGCCCCTTCACTTCGGCGCGCCCGTAAACGCCGTGCATACGAAATAACCCCCGGACTCGCATCCGGGGGTTAAATCTTTGTGACGGCAAGGAAAGCTCAAAGCTTGCCGGTAAGCTCCGGCACCGCGTTGAACAGGTCCGCGACCAGGCCGATATCGGCGACCTGGAAGATCGGGGCGTCCTCGTCCTTGTTGATGGCGATGATGGTCTTGGAGTCCTTCATGCCGGCAAGGTGCTGGATCGCGCCCGAGATGCCGACCGCGATGTAGACTTCCGGTGCGACGATCTTGCCGGTCTGGCCGACCTGATAATCATTCGGCACATAACCCGCATCGACCGCAGCGCGCGATGCGCCAACGCCCGCGCCCAGCTTGTCCGCCAGCGGCAGGATGATCGATTCGAAAGTCTCCGAATCCTTGAGCGCGCGGCCGCCGGAGACGATGATCTTGGCGCTGGTCAGCTCGGGACGCTCGGACTTGGCAAGTTCCGCACCCACGAAGCTGGACAGGCCAGCGTCACCGGCACCCGAGACGTCTTCGACCGTACCCGAACCGCCCGTGGCCTCAGCCTTGGCAAAGGCGGTGCCGCGCACGGTAATGACCAGCTTGGCATCGCTCGATTCGACGGTGGCGATGGCGTTGCCGGCATAGATCGGACGCGTGAAGGTCTTCTCGCCCTCGACCGAGAGGATGTCCGATATCTGCATCACGTCGAGCAGCGCGGCGACACGCGGCGCGATGTTCTTGCCGGTGGTGGTGGCGGGCACCACGAAAGCATCGTGATGACCCATCAACTCGGCGACGAGCGGGGCGACGTTTTCCGCCAGGCCATGCTCGTAAGCGGCGTCGTCGGCGAGGTGGACCTTGCCCACGCCCGCGATCTGCGCAGCGGCATCGGCCACGGCGCGGCAACCTGACCCTGCAACCAGCAGGTGCACTTCACCCAGCTGTGCAGCGGCGGTGACGACGGCGAGGGTGGCGTCCTTGACGACAGCGTTGTCGTGCTCAACCCAAACAAGAGTCTTCATTTCAGGCTACTCCCATTTCCTTGAGCTTCGCGACGAGGGCGTCGACGTCAGCGATCTTGATACCGGCCGAACGCACCGGCGGCTCGGAGACCTTGAGGGTCTTGAGGCGCGGCGTGATGTCGACACCGTAGTCGGCGGGGCTCTTCGTATCGAGCTGCTTCTTCTTTGCCTTCATGATGTTGGGCAGCGAAGCGTAGCGCGGCTCGTTCAGGCGAAGGTCGGTGGTGACGATGGCGGGAAGCGAGAGCTTCACCGTTTCGAGACCGCCGTCGACTTCGCGGGTGACGGCAACCTGCTCGCCGTCGATCTCGATCTTGTTGGCGAAGGTGCCCTGAGGGCGGCCCAGCAGCGCGGCGAGCATCTGGCCGGTCTGGTTCGAATCGTCGTCGATCGCCTGCTTGCCCAGGATCACCAGGCCGGGGTTCTCTTCACCCACGATGGCCTTGAGAATCTTGGCGACGGCCAGCGGCTCGACCTCTGCGTCGGTCTCGACGAGGATCGCCCGGTCGGCGCCCATAGCAAGCGCGGTACGCAGGGTTTCGGCAGCCTTGGCCGGCCCGACCGAGACCGCGATGATCTCTTCGGCCTTGCCCGCTTCCTTGATGCGGATGGCTTCTTCCACCGCGATCTCGTCGAACGGGTTCATGCTCATTTTGACGTTGGCAAGGTCAACACCCGTGCCGTCGGCCTTGACCCGCGGCTTCACGTTATAGTCGATGACCCGCTTTACGGGCACGATGATCTTCATGCGATCTGTCCTCTCACTGCTGGGACGGCAAAATTTAACCGCGCGATTAAACTGGTGCGGGAGCTATCGCGTTCCTAATCCACCGCGTCAAGCCCCACAAAGCGCTAAGAGCTTGGGCGGTACATAGCTGAGCTACATATGCAAAACGGCGGGGGTCGCGAAACCCCCGCCGTCTCAATATTCGTCATGTGATCGCGAGCACGACGTTTCGTCGTGCGCGCGAACGCGGCCAGTTCAGGCCACGTTCTTCACTTCGGCAACGATCTTGCGGGCAGCGTCGCCCAGATCGTTGGCAGCGACGATCGGCAGGCCCGAGCCGGCCAGGATGTCCTTGCCCTGCTGGACATTGGTGCCTTCGAGGCGAACCACCAGCGGAACCTGCAGGTTCACTTCCTTCGCCGCGGCAACGATGCCCTCGGCGATGACGTCGCACTTCATGATGCCGCCGAAGATGTTCACGAGGATGCCCTTGACTGCGGGATCCGCGAGAATGATCTTGAACGCCGCAGTCACCTTCTCCTTGTTGGCGCCGCCGCCAACGTCGAGGAAGTTGGCCGGGAACATGCCGTTCAGCTTGATGATGTCCATCGTCGCCATGGCAAGGCCGGCACCGTTGACCATGCAGCCGATGTCGCCATCGAGCTTGATGTAGGCCAGGTCGTACTTCGAGGCTTCGACTTCAGCGGGATCTTCTTCGGTTTCGTCGCGCAGGGCCAGCACGTCGGGGTGACGATACAGGGCGTTCGAATCGAAGCTCATCTTGGTGTCGAGGACCAGCAGGTTGCCGTCCTTGGTTTCCACCAGCGGGTTGATTTCCAGCATGTCGCAATCGAGGGCGACGAACGCCTCGTAAAGCTGCTTGGCGATCTTCTGCGCCTGCTTTGCGAGATCACCCGACAGCTTGAGCGCGAAAGCGACGGCGCGGCCATGGTGAGCCTGGAAGCCGGTCGCGGTGTCGACGGTGATGGTGCTGATGCGCTCGGGGGTCGAGTGGGCGACCTCTTCGATGTCCATGCCGCCTTCGGTCGACACGATCATGGCGACGCGGCTGGTCGAACGGTCCACGACCATCGAGAGGTAGTATTCCTTCTCGATGTCGACGCCGTCGGTCACGTACAGGCGGTTCACCTGCTTGCCGGCATCACCCGTCTGGATGGTGACGAGGGTGTTGCCGAGCATTTCCTTGGCAAATGCCTCGACTTCGTCGATCGACTTGGCGAGACGCACGCCGCCCTTGGCGTCAGCGGGAAGTTCCGTGAACTTGCCCTTGCCGCGTCCGCCGGCGTGGATCTGCGCCTTCACGACGTAGAGCGGCCCGGGGAGCTGCTTGGCGGCGGCAACCGCTTCCTCTACGGTCAGCGCGGCGATGCCGGCGGGGATACCCACGCCATACTTCGACAGCAGTTCCTTGGCCTGATATTCGTGAATGTTCATCGCTCAAATCGCTTTCTGCTGGAGGTTCCTTGGGAAGGCGCCGTAGCCATAGTTATGCCCCGCCGCATAAGCACATCCCCGCTGGCTTGAAAAGTCCCGTAGCCTGCGCAAATTCATAGGTGAGAACGATTTGTTCGAACCTAATTGATAAGAATACGCAATAGCAATGCCAGAACGAATGCAGCAACGAAAGTCGGCACATGATTGACCGGGAGAGACTGGAAGCCATCGTTCGAGAGGCCGGGCGCATCGCGCTGGCAGGCTGGCCGGGTGATGGCCATAGCCTCGAATCGTGGGAAAAGACCCCCGGCAGTCCGGTGTGCACTGCCGATCTGGAGGTCGACGGCTTTCTCAAGGCCGAACTTCACAAGTTGTTGCCTGCGGCAGGATGGCTTTCCGAAGAGACGACCGACAGCCTCGATCGCCAGAACCACGAACTGGTCTGGCTGGTCGACCCGATCGACGGGACTCGCGACTTCATCCGAGGCCGCACGGGCTGGGCGATCTCGGTGGCGCTGGTGAACATGCGGCGCCCGCTGCTGGGCTACCTCTATGCTCCGGTGCGGCGGCGCGGGGATGGCGGCGAGTATTGGTTCGCGGAGGCGGGCAAGGGCGCCTGGCGCAACGGCGAGCGGCTCGTCGCCAGCCGCCGCGATTCGCTGGCCGGCTCACGCGTACCCGCGCAGAAGCTGGCGGCCGAAGATGCCGACCTCACCCTGGTGGACCAGCCCAATTCGATTGCGCTGCGCATGGCGATGATCGCGGCCAACGAGGCAGACCTGCTCGTCACGCTGCGCTGGGGGTATGAATGGGACATCGCCGCCGCCGGCCTGATTGCGCGCGAAGCCGGGGCGGTAGTGACCGATGCGTTCGGCCAGCCGCTCAACTACAACAAGCACGACCCGCGCGCCTTTGGGGTGATGGTCGCCTCAACCGGCATTCATGAAGCGGCGGTGGAACGTCTGGCGGAACGAGCGGTGCGCTACTCCGCCTAGGACTTCATTCGGAAATGGCCTCGCTGGCTTCTTCAGATTCATCCCCCTCACCCTTCCACGCCGGGTCCTTGTTAATCCGGTCGAGCATCTTGCGCGCGAAGTCGCTCATGCCGCCGCCGTGCGGGTTGTAGGCCACGGGCAACAGCACGGTGCGCGCATCGTCCCGCCGACCGAGCCCGACCAGTGCATGACCCAGGGTCATCCGCAGGCCGAGATCGAAAGGGGCCAATTGCATGGCCCGAATCAATCCGTCGAGTGCCAGCGCCGGCGGCTTCTCGCCTTGCTCGACAAAGCTGCGATAGAAGTACACCAACGGAAGCGGATGGTCGTTCTCGATCCGGTTGAGGGCGATGAAGGGCGCGCGCGCGGCCTTGTAGGCCGCCGCGGTATCGTCAGCCTCGGGCGCGATGCGGAACAGCGCCAGCCCCTTCTGGACGTAGGCGTTGACCTGTTTGGGATCGAGCGCCAGCGCCGCATCGGCGGCGGCGATGGCCTCCTTGTCGTGGCCAGCATCGTATTCGGTTTCTGCCAGAGCGGACAGAACGGCAGCGTCGCCGGGGTAGCGCAGCGCGACAGTGCGGGCCTCGGCCAGCAGCGTCGGCGCTTCCTCGGGCGATGTGCCGCGCTTCGATCGTATCCGCACCGGCATCATTGCCGCTTCACCCGCCGGCAGAGCACGAAGACTGATCGCGCCGATGGGCACTTTCTCCGCCGTCAGCTTGAGCGCCGACATCTTGTTCTTGCTCAGATACTTGTCGAGATCCTTTTCCAGTACGTCGAAATCGCCGAATGCCTCCAGCGCGGCATCGCGCTGGCCTTTGCCATCTTGCAGCAGCGCGAGGTAGCGCCCCAGTTGGCCGCTGCGTGCGACATCGAACGTCAGGTAGTGATAGAGCAGCCAGCTCTTGCCGTAGAAGGCATCGTAGGCGGTATGCTTGCTTTTGTCGTATTCGGTGGGGTCGAGCAGGTCTGCCGCCTTCACATCCCTGGCAAGGTACAGTTCGCCCGCGCGGTGCTGCGCCGGGCGGCCCAGCCACACCCCGCCATCGGCCTCGAACTTGGCCGAGGCGAAGAATTCGGCGGCGCCTTCGCTGAACCAGCGCGGCATCGGCATCGAATTCGACGAAATCAGGAAATGGTGGGCATATTCGTGCAGCAACACCACCATCGACATCGTGATCGCGCCATTGCCGGAATCGACGGTCGGCACGATCGCCAACGATCCGCCAGCGCGCGGTACGTAGAAGCCGCCGAGGAACTTGTTGTCGCCGCCGTGCAGTGCCTGCACCTCGCGCTTGTTACGCACCACATAGACGGTGACCCGGCTCGAAGGGCTGGGCACCGGCGCCTTCGAGGCCAGCAGCAGCGCCATGCCCGCGTGGTACCGTTCGAGCTGCTGCGAGAACCGGGTGATGTCACGCTCGTTATCGTCGGCATAGATGACGAAGTGTTCGCTCGACGCTTCGAGCCATGCGGCATGGGCAAGGCCCGGCCACAGAAATACGGACAGCACCGCCGCCACCATCTTGAATCGCATCAGGTCCCCCGAACCCCGTTCGCCCGTCAGGCTACGCAGTCGGCATGACAATTCAAAGCGTTATTGCCTCTATACTCGATGAAAAAAGGGCCAGCGCTTCGCAGCACCGGCCCCTTCCCTGATGTGCGTATTCCTTGCGGAAAACGATATTACTTGGCGCCGGAAGCGTCGTCCGTCGTCACCGGTGTGATCTTGATCTCGACACGGCGGTTGAGCGCGCGGCCTTCGGCCGTTGTATTGTCGGACACCGGATAATTCATGCCCATACCCTGCGTCTGGATGCGCGAGGAGGAAACCCCGCGGCTGATTAGATAGCGGCCCACCGAATCGGCGCGGCGCTTGGACAAGTCCATGTTGTGCGCAGCGGAGCCGGTCGAATCGGTGTGGCCGTACACATCGACGAGGCTGTTGGGATACTGGACCATCGACTGCGCGACCTTGTCCAGCGAAGCCTGGAACGAGGTGCTGATGACCGTCGAATCGACAGCGAAGGTCACGTCGGGCAGGTTCACCAGGATGCCGTCGCCCTGCTGGGTGACGTCGATGCCGGAACCTGCGGTCTGCTCCTTCAGTTCCTTGATCTGCTTGTCCATCTGGTAGCCGACGACACCGCCGGCCACGCCGCCGATGCCCGCACCGACGATACGCGCGGTCTTGCCGCCGATGACGCTGCCCAGCAGATAGCCAAGGCCAGCACCGCCGGCACCGCCGATCGCGGTGCGCGAAACCTTGCGCTCACCAGTGTTGGGATCGGTGACGCAGGCAGAAACCGTAACCAGCGCGAACACTGCCGCTGCCGATGTAATTAGGCGCGAATTCTTCATAGTCTGGCCCTCCTCTATTTGCCCTTGAGACATGCCTTACGGGCATTTGTGTGCGGTAGTGGTCATGAATGGCAAATGGATAATGCCCGCTCAACCCACTTCCTGCGCTTGTGTTCCCGAGGCACGCTACGTTGCAAAGCGTTGCGCCGCATCACGGGCCTTCGCGAATGCCGCAATCTCTGCTAGCGATGGCGCATTGTGACGCCCTTTCCCTGGACTGACCTCCTCATCATCGCCGGCCTGATCCTGATCAATGGCCTGTTCTCGATGTCCGAACTGGCCATCGTTTCCGCGCGCGCAGCGCGTCTCCGGGCCATGGCCGACAAGGGGAGCCGCGCGGCGCAAACCGCGATGGACCTTGCCGCCGACCCGGGCCGCTTTCTGTCCACCGTGCAGATCGGCATCACTCTTATCGGCATCATCGCCGGTGCCTACTCGGGCTCCAGCCTGGGCGGCCCGGTGGGCGAACGGCTGACCGCGATGGGCCTGCCCGTTCGGTTCGCCGGAGAGGCCGGTTTCGCGCTGGTCATCATCGCCACGACATATGCCAGCGTCGTGGTGGGCGAACTGGTGCCCAAGCAACTGGCCCTGCGCATGGCGGAACCGGTGGCGCTGATCATGGCGCGGCCGATGAGCCTGCTGGCCACGATCATGGGCCCGTTTGTCTGGCTGCTGGACCGGTCTTCGGCGGTGATCCTGCGCCTCTTTTCGATTCGGCGCGGCGACGGTGAACAGCTCACCGCCGAAGAACTGCACATGATCTTCGCCGAAGCCACCCGCTCCGGCGTAATCGAGGAAGAAGAGCGCGCGATGATGACCGGCGTCATGCGCCTCGCCGAACGACCCGTTCGCGAGTTGATGACCCCGCGCAACCAGATCGACTGGATCGATGTCGATGCCGACGAAGCGCAGCTGCGCGCCCGGATCGATGCCTCGCCGCACTCGCTGCTGCCGGTGGCCGGTGACGGTTCCGCCGACAATGTGATCGGCATCCTCAAGGTGCGCGAAGTGCTGGCCTGCTGGGTTGCCGGCCGCCCGGTCGACGTGCGCGCGATGATGCGCAAGGCCGAGGTCATCCCGGACCAGCTCGACGCCATGGACGCCCTGCGCAAGCTGCAGACCGCCGAAGTGGCGATGGCCGTGGTCCACGACGAATATGGCCATCTGGAAGGCCTCGTCACGCCGTCCGACGTACTGGCGGCGCTGGCGGGCAATTTCGTCGCGCATCAGGACGAGGGCGACGAGCCGATGATCGTCGTGCGCGAAGACGGCTCGCTGCTGGTGTCCGGGGCAATGCCGGCCGACGCACTGGCCGACCGGCTGGCCATCACCCTGCCCGGCGACCGCGAATTCGCGACACTGGCCGGCTATGTGCTGGCCGTGCTGAAAAAGGTCCCGCGCGAGGGGGAACACTTCACCGAGCAGGGTTGGCGCTTCGAGGTCATCGACATGGACGGCCTGAAGATCGACAAGATCCTGGTGAACGCACTGATCGACGAGGACGCCGACGACGGAGTCTCCGGCGACGGCTGAGGTCGGCGGCTGATGTCGACGGCTAACGTCGACGCCGGTATTGCGGGGTCCTGCAGGGCCTTCCCCATTCCGAACGAAAAAGGCCGGACTTTCGCCCGGCCTTTTTTTCTGTTCCGCAAACCCGAAGGTTCAGGTGCCGATGGCGGTCTGCGCATCGCGGCCATCGCCTTCCGGCGCGGCGAGGATTGCGCGGGTCACCTGCCCCTTGGCAACGGCGTAAGTCCCCGGATCGCCTACGGTGGAGCGGATCGCCGGCTCCGACGTGCCGGCCAGCGCCAGCGTCGACTTCTCGATGTCGCTGCGCGCCTGAGGGCCGCCGAACAGCGCATCGAGCGTCTGCTGCTGAAGCGAGTCGTCGGCGGGGCGGGGCTGGCCTTCCTTGGGCGGGCTCAGCGAAAAGTCTGGCGGCACGACCAGCGGAGTCTGGCGCTGCACAGCAAATTCGTCAGGTCCGGCCCGGTTGAACAGGCCGGTGCTGCCGCAAGCCGACAGCAAGACGGCGCCGGTCGCGACAAGGACGAAGGCACCGGTTTTCTTCATGCGCATCAATTCAACTCGCATTCTTTTGAGCCTCGGGGGCGGAATCCGCCTCTGCATCGGGCTTTTCGCGCGAAAGCAGTGATCGGGCAAGGATAATCAGGACGCCGATGGTGATGGCCGCATCGGCGAGATTGAAAATGAGAAACGGACGAAATCCGCCTATGTGCAAGTCAGCATAGTCAATCACATAGCCAACCGCGAAACGGTCGCGGATGTTGCCGGCGGCGCCGCCCAGGACCATGCCCAGCGCAGCAATCTCGGCCAGCTTGCGCTCACGCAGCAGCCAGACGAACACGAAAGCGGCAATCGCCCCGGTCATCGCCACCAGCGCCCAGCGCGCCTCGGGCGAGCCTGCGGTGAACAGGCCCAGCGAGACACCGAAGTTCTGCGTCCAGGTGAAGTTGAAGAACGGCAGCACGTAGACTTGGCCGATTTCCTGCAGACGCAGGCCGTGAACCACCCAGTCCTTGATGCCCACATCGATGGCGAAGACCACCGCCGCGATCAGCAGGCCGATCAGGCGGTTACGCCAGGGGTTAGTTGCAGCGGTCACGCCTGCACCTCCACGGCGCCGACAACGTCGTCGCAGCGGGCGCACAAGTCGCCGTCCTCGGTCACTTCGGGGAGATGGCGCCAGCAGCGGCCGCACTTGTGGTCATGGGAAGGGGTGACGCTCACGCCTTCTGCCTGCCCGCGCGTGACTGTCCCGGTGATGAACAGTTCTGCCAGATCCGCGTCGGGCGCCGATGCCGGCACCGTCACTTCGGCGGCAAGGCTGGAGCCGATGATCTTTTCGCGGCGCAGCGGCTCGATCGCCTCGGTCACGGCCGCGCGCAGGGTGCGAAGCGCCTGCCACTTGTCGAGATCGGCTTCGGCAGCCGGCACTTCAGGCCATTCCAGCAGATGCACGCTCTCGCCCGGATAGCGGCTCTGCCAGGTTTCCTCGGCGGTAAAGACGATCACCGGGGCGGCGTAGCGGATCAGCGCGTGGAACAGCGTGTCCAGCACGGTGCGATAAGCGCGGCGCTTCGGGTCCGTGGGTGCATCGCAGTAGAGGCAATCCTTGCGGATATCGAAGAAGAACGCCGAGAGGTCTTCGTTGCAGAAGTCCAGCAGCGAGCGGACATAAGTGTTGAAGTCGAAGGCATCGACTGCGGTGCGCAAAGTGGCGTCCAGATTGCCCAGCAGCGTCAGTACATAGCGCTCCAGCTCGGGCATTTCGGCCACGGGCAAACGCTCGGATTCGCCAAAACCGTCCAACGCGCCCAGCAGGTAGCGCAAGGTGTTGCGCAGCTTGCGGTACTGGTCGGCCACGCCCTTGAGGATTTCGTCGCCGATGCGGTGGTCTTCGGTGAAGTCCACCGACAGCGCCCAGAGGCGGATGATGTCGGCGCCGTTGGTTTCCATGACCTTGAGCGGGCTGATCGTGTTGCCCAGCGACTTCGACATCTTGAAGCCCTTGGCGTCCATAGTGAAACCGTGGGTCAGGACTGTCTTGTAAGGCGCATGGCCGCGCGTCGCGCACGATTCCAGAAGCGAGGACTGGAACCAGCCGCGATGCTGGTCGGAACCTTCCAGATACAGGTCGGCCTTGGGACCAACATAGCCTTCGGGGCGCAGGAGGTCGGGCCAGCGGCCCGATTCCAGCACGAAGGCATGGGTCGAGCCCGAATCGAACCAAACATCGAGAATGTCGGCGACGCGCTCGTAATTTTCGGCATCGTAGTCAGGGCCAAGCAGGTCCTGCGCGGCCTCGTCCGACCACGCATCGACGCCCTTGGCGAGGATGGCAGCCTTGATGCGTTCGTTCACGGCCTCGTCGACGAGGTATTCGCCGGTCTTGCGGTCCACGAACAGCGTGATCGGCACACCCCATGCGCGCTGGCGAGAGAGCACCCAGTCAGGGCGCCCTTCGACCATCGCGCCGATGCGGTTCCGGCCCTTTTCGGGGACGAAGCGCGTCTGTGCGATGGCGTTCAGGGCGACGTTGCGCAGGGTTGCGGGGGCTTCGACAAGCTCAGCCTGAGCGGGATTGGAAACCGCGCCCTCATCCCGCTCATCCTGAGCTTGTCGAAGGATGGGAGCCAAACCGTCAAGATGCGTCATCGCCTTGTCCATCGGCACGAACCACTGCGGCGTGCAGCGGTAGATCACCTTGGCCTTGGAGCGCCACGAATGCGGGTAGCTATGCTTGTAGTCGGCGGACGCCGCCAGCAGCGCGCCCACTTCGCGCAGGTCGGTGCAAACCGGGCCTTCGGGCGAATTGAACTTGGGATTGATGACAGAGCCTTGGCCCGCCAGCCACAGCCAGTCCTCGCGGTACTTGCCGTCTGCCTCAACCACGAATTTCGGGTTGATGCCATTGGCCTTGCACAGCTCGAAATCTTCCTCGCCGTGGTCCGGAGCCTCGTGGACGAGGCCGGTGCCGCTGTCGATGGTGACGAAGTCTGCCGACAGGAACGGACGCGGCTCGGCAAAGAATCCGCCCAGCGCGTGCATCGGATGCCGCGCGAACGTGCCGGCGAGGTCGGAGCCTTTGAAGGTGCCGAGCGCATATTCGGAGAAGTCCGCATCGCCTTCCACGTTTTCGGCAACGGGACCAAGCCCGGTCCGCGCGAAGAACGCTTCCAGCAGCGGCACCGCCACGATGAAACGCCGCCCGTCGTGGGCGCGGTAATGGTGATACTCGATCTCAGGCCCGTACCCCAGCGCCTGGTTCACCGGGATCGTCCAGGGCGTGGTCGTCCAGATCACCGCGTAGGCGCCGACCAGTTCGGGCACGGCCGATTCGGTGATCTCGAACGCCACATCGATCTGGGTGGAAAGGATGTCCTCGTATTCGACCTCGGCTTCGGCCAACGCGGTCTTTTCCACCGGCGACCACATCACCGGCTTGGCGCCGCGATAGAGCATCTGGTTCTCGGCGAACTTCAGCAGTTCGCCGACGATGGTGGCTTCGGCCTGGAAATCCATCGTCAGGTACGGGTTGTCCCAGTCACCGTTGATGCCCAGCCGCTTGAGCTGCTCGCGCTGCACGTTTACCCAGTTCTGGGCGTAGGCGCGGCATTCGGCGCGGAATTCCTCGGCGGGAACTTCGTCCTTGTTCTTCTTTTTCTTGCGGTATTCCTCCTCGACCTTCCACTCGATGGGCAGGCCGTGGCAGTCCCATCCCGGAACGTAGGGCGCGTCCTTGCCCAGCAACGTCTGCGTGCGCACCACCATGTCCTTGAGGATGTGGTTGAGCGCATGGCCGATGTGCATGTCGCCATTGGCGTAGGGAGGGCCGTCATGGAGGATGAATTTTTCGCGGTCGCTGCGCGCATCGCGGGTCTTGCGGTAAATATCCTCGGCCTGCCAGCGCGACAGAATACCCGGCTCCTTCTGGGGGAGCCCGGCCTTCATGGGGAAATCGGTCTTCGGCAGGAAGACGGTCGATCTATAATCACGCTGTTCGGTCATAACGGCACGCGCACTAGAGCAAATGCGGGTTGGTTGGAAGTGCTGCTTGCCAGCACTGTGACGTGCACATCGTCATCCCCGGCCTGTTCCAGGATGAGGGGCGGCCTACTGACGAACCGGGTCGGTCAGGCGCGCCATGATCGCGGCGACATAGAGGCGCGTCTCGCGGATGTTGGGAATGCCGCCCGCTTTCACCACGCGCCCGGGGCCGGCGTTGTAGGCGGCAAGCGCCTTCTCGATATTGCCGCCGAACGCATCGAGCTGCATCCGCAGATAACGCGCGCCGCCTTCGAGGTTGGCCATCGGATCGGCGGAATTGACGCCCATCTGCGCGGCAGTGCCGGGCATCAGCTGGGCAAGACCGCGCGCGCCCACCGGGGATACGGCCAGTTCGTTCCAGCGGCTTTCCTGCCAGACCACAGCTTCCAGCAGGGCCGGGCTGATATCATACTTGGCTGCGAGCAGGGCCACACGGTCCCGCCATCGACTGGGCCCGGCTGCAGAAAGGGCCTGGGTGAAGGAGAGGGGATGCAGGTTCGCGTCGACGGAAAGCGGCGCTTCCTCCACCTGTTCGGGCGCGCTGGCCACGGTGGTGCCGATGAAGCCGACGCCGGAACCCGGGTCGATCTGGGTCAATTCCGGCGCGGCGAAAGTAGTCGGACCGCCCGCGATCCATTCAGCGCCGGACGCGCCGATCTGCAGCACGTCGGCGCGGGCAGGGCCCGGCTGAGCCGCACCGGCAAGCGCCAAGGCAGCACATAGCGCAGCGATCCGCCTCACCGATTCGTTTCCCTCACCATGCGCGCCGCCTTACCGCATACCGGATGCAAATCACAGCCGGATGAAGGCAGGGCGGCGCGCATCCTGGTGGCCTTACCGGATGCCCATGGCGGTGCGGATCGAACGCCAGGAGAGCAGCTTGAAGTTCTGCGCCTTGGGTGCGTTGTTGCCGTCCTGCGCCATGAATACGCCTTCGGGGAAGGCCGGGCCAAAATCACCAAGCACGACTTCGATCCCGTCAGTATCGCTGGTGCCGCCGATCGCGCCGCCTTCGATGCGGAATCGGCCCGCGGGCTTGCCGGTGGCAAGGTCGAACAGCGCATAGGCGTTGTCGCCCTGGCTGGAGGCGACGAGCCAGGTGCGGCCTCCCGTTTCGTGGGCGATGGCAAGCCCCTCGACGTCATCGACAAGACCGTCCGCCGCGCCGACTTTCGCAAAAGCCTTCGCGGTGAGGGCGCGGCCGGAAAGCGGCACCTTCCAGATGCCGACATCTTCCTCGGCGACGTAGAGCGTCCTGGTCGCGTCATCGACGACGCAGCCTTCCGACTGGGTCGCGAATTTCACGTCGCGCAGATGCTGCGGCACGATCTTGCCGCCGCTTTCGACGAGGCGGCTTTCGGCAACGGTGCCGTCCTTGAGGACGACATAAGCGCGCGCCAGTTCACCGGCGGCGAGGGGAGCGCCCATGCAGAAGCCGTAAGCCTCGGCCGGAGCATGGCCCGGCTTTAGGAACGAATCGGAGCCCAGCACGGTCAGCTTGCCGGTGGCGCCGTCGAGGCCGAAGAGGGCGATCCTGGGCTCGGTGCGGTCGGTGCGGTCGCTGGCGCCCACAAGAATGCGGGTGGAACCATCGGCCATGCGCACTTCGCGCAGGTCGGTGTTGTTGAGCGCGCCGGCGGGCGAGAAATCGCGCACCTTGCCGTCGAGGCCATAGACGTAGAGGCCGGCCTTCTTGTCCGTCCCCAGCAGCAGGCTGGCAGCGGGGTTGGCGGCATTGCGCCAGATCGCCGGGTCGTCCGCAGCATCGGCATTGCCGGTGCCGACCGGGGTGGTTTCCGCCTCGGCAGGAATGTCGGTGGCGGGGTAGCGGGGGCGCGCGGCTTCGATTTCAGCGCTGGTGCCGGTCGGCGTTGTTGCGCAGCCCGCAAGCAGGAAGGCCGGGAGCAATGCTCCCGGCCCAACCTTCGCGGCAACCTTCAGGATGTCGCGAACGAGCATCAGAAGGACACCCGCGCGCCGAACTTCACGGTCGAGCCGTATTCCTCGTACTGCAGAACGCGCTTGGCGCCTGCGAGGTTCTGGTAGGCGAAGTACTTGGCATTGTTGACGTTCACCCAGTCCGCGAAGATGCGGATGTTCTCGGTGACCTTGTACTTGGCCGAGAGGTCGAGCTGGAAGTGCTGGTTGACCACGCGGTCTTCCTCGACGGTGCCGCCGACTTCGTCGAGGTACTTGTCGCGGAACGTGCCGGCGGCGCGCAGGGACACAGGGCCCTTCTCGTAGCCGAGCACGACGTTGAAGGTGCTGTTGGACGAGTTGGGCAGGTTGATGCGGCGCTTGATGTCGATCGCGTTGCCTGCACCGTCCTCACCTTCCTGCAGCACGGTGCCGCGGGCGTAAGTGTAAGTGTAGTTGAGCTGGGTCAGCAGGCCGTCAAACGGCGAGGGCAGCATCGAGAAGACCTGGCTAAAGCTGGCTTCGAGGCCGGTGATGTCGGCCCTGTCGCCGTTCACCGGGATGGTGACCTGGTCATATGCCACGCCGTCGATGACGGCGCCGTCACGCAGGACCTGCTCGTAAGTGTAGTCCTTCACCGACTTGTAGAACGCGCCGACCGAGATGGCACCGTTGTTGGAGAAGTAGTACTCGAAACCGGCATCGAGGTTCCAGGCCTGGTAGGGCTTGAGGTTCGGGTTGCCGAATTCGGCTTCGTTGTCCTCGTTCACGGTGTAGCGCGGGGCCAGCTGCGAGAACTTGGGACGCACGACCGTCTTGTAGCCGGCAAGGCGGGCGACCACGTTCTGCTGCGGGCTGTAGCGCACCGTCAGGCTGGGCAGCCAGTTGGTGTAGTTGCGCTTGTACTGCACCGGGACGAAGGAGAACTCCTCGTCGTCGCTGAGGTCGGTAACGAGGTTGCCGTTCAGTTCGTTGTGGGTGCGCTCCACGCGCACGCCGCCGATGACACGCAGGGTCGAGCTGTCCCAGCGGGCCAGTGCGTAGCCTGCGAGGATGTCTTCCTTGACCGAGTAATCGTCAGTGGCCGAAGCCAGGCCGCTCTCGTACTCGTTCAGCTCGAACGAGCCGGGGTTGGCCTGCAGGAAGGCCTTGGCGCCGGTCTTGCTGGCAACCGGGCCCATGTCGACCAGGCGGTAGGTCTGCTTGCCCAGCACGTCGGCCAGCGTGTAATCGGCGTCTTCGGCAAGGTCGTAGTAGTTCATGTTGAAGTTGTACGACTTCTTGCGCCAGCGCGCCTTGGCGCCCGCCTGCACGGTGAAGTCACCGCTCGAACCGGCGAAAGTGCGCGCGAGGTCGGCCTTGATCGCCCATTCCCGATCCTGGCTGTCGGACAGGGTGGTCAGTTCGGTCTTGTCGAACTCGTAGGCGTCGGGCGTATTGAAGCTGGCGCCGGTGGCCGAGTAGGTCGGAACGTACTTGTCCGAATAATCCATGCCGACCACGGTGCCGGCGCGGAAACGCGCGCGGAACGAGGTCGGGTCGACCGAGAAGTTCTCGCGCTCGGTCGACTTGGCGTAGCTGCCCATCCAGTTGAACTTCCAGGTGCCGGTGTCGGTGTCGCTGCCGACCGAGACCGAGCGGATGCGCTGGCGCTCGAAGCGGTCCTTGATGTCGCGCTCCACCGTGATGCGCTCGTCGGCACCGTTGAAAGTGGCGCCGTTGGCGGTGAAGGCGGTCGGGCCGTCATCCTCGAAATCGCCGAAGTCGAGCGTGGTGCGGCGGCGATATTCGTGATCGTCGAACTGGGCCCAGTTACCGCGCACGTAAGCCTTGGTGGTGTCGGACACGCGCCAGTCTGCCGAGAGCGCCGCGTTGATGCGGGTACGCTCCACGTCATAGTCGCGGTACTCGACCGAGTCGGCCCAGACGCCGTCGTCGTTCTGGTGCCAGCCGCCGGTCTCGACGTTGTCGGTCTCGAACTTGCGCTTGTAGTAGCTGACCGAGCCGGCGACGCCGAAATCGTCGCCCAGCTTCTGGGTAAAGTCGAACGCGCCCTTGGGCATGACCTTGCCCGAGTAGTCGTTGTAGCTGCCCTCGGCGCTGACCGAGTAGCGGTTCTTCTTCGAATCGAAGGCGCTGGTGGTGTTGATCTCGACCGAGGCGCCGATGAAGTCGCCGTCCATGTCGGGGGTGAAGCTCTTCTTGACTTCGATCGATTCGATCGTGTCGGAAGAGATCACGTCCAGCGCAACCGAACGCGAGTCCGATTCCGGCGCGGGGATACGCACGCCATTGACCGAAGTGCCGTTGAGGTCGGGATCAAGGCCGCGAACCGACACGTAGCGGCCTTCGCCCTGGTCGTTGAGGATGTTGACGCCCGGCAGGCGGCGCAGCGATTCGGCCACGTTCTGGTCGGGGAACTGGCCCACGGCGTCGCGCGTCAGGACCGATTCGACGCCGTCGGCTGCCTTCTGGCGCGACAGGGCGCTGGTCAGGTTCGCGGTCTGGCCGGTGACGAGGATGTCGGCGCCGCCGATTGCGGTAAGGTCGAAATCGCTCGAAGTCGTGCCGGTCGCCGCGACGGTGATCGTCTGCGTGGTGACTTCGGCGCCAACGTAGCGGGCTTCCAGAGTGTAAGTGCCGGCGGGGACGTCGCCGAACACGAAGCTGCCCGCACGGTCGGTTTCGGCGGTGCGGTTGAGTTCGACGATACGCACAGCGGCCGACTGCAGGGCGCGCGTGCCGGTGGCATCGCTGACGTGGCCGGACACTTCACCCGCTTGGGCAATGGTGGCGAACGAAGCCGAGGCGAGCAGCCCCGCGAGGAGCTGGATCGAACGTGTCATGACTGGAGAGGTTCCCTGTTGCGACGTTGTAAGTCTTGCAGGGGCCCCTAGGCCGGTTTCATGACACTCCAGTGAGAGCGCAAAGACAGTTTAATGACAATTGGGAAATCCCAATGTTCGAAGCATTCCGGCGAATCAAAGCGCCGAAATGCGCGCACAACCCCGAGTGGTTGCGAGCGCCTGCGAAGATGTCAGAATGTCGGGAACGGCGGAATGGTGCTGCTAGGGAGGATTGAACTCCCGACCTCGTCATTACCAATGACGCGCTCTACCACTGAGCTACAGCAGCGCCGTTCCAAAGCCCCGGTGACCCAGGGCAGGGGCGCGCTATTGTATGGAGGCGGGCAGGTTGTCAAGCACCGCTTGCGCTTTATCTGACACAACGTCATTGCCGATGCCATGAACGATGAGCAGCCAGCCGCGCAAACACCGCCAAAACCGGCAGGAAAGCTGACGCGCGAAGAGCGCCTTGCCGCAAAGCTGCGCGAGAACCTGCGCAGAAGAAAGGTACAGGCACGCGAATTGTCGTCCGGCGCCGAGGACTAAGCGGATGGCCCGCGCGATAACGAATCGGTCAGGCTTCCCAAATCGCCCTTGGAAAGCTAGGGCCTGCCACCAGACTGCATCCGTCCCGTCCCATACTAAAAAGGGAGCTACGCCTTGCCTCGCCTGATCCTTCTCCGCCACGGCCAGAGCCAGTGGAACCTGGAAAACCGCTTCACCGGATGGTGGGACGTGGACGTCACCGAGAAAGGCGAGGCCGAAGCCCGCGCTGCCGGCGCGCTGCTGAAGGACAAGGGCATGCTGCCCGACGTCGCTTTCACCTCGCTCCAGAGCCGCGCGATCAAGACGCTGCACCTTGCTCTGGAAGCCGCCGGCATCCTGTGGATCCCGGAAACCAAGGACTGGCGCCTGAACGAGCGTCACTATGGTGGCCTCACCGGCCTCGACAAGGCCGAGACCGCTGCCAAGCACGGCGAGGACCAGGTCAAGATCTGGCGCCGCAGCTTCGACATCCCGCCCCCCGTCATGGAACGCGGCACCGAGTTCGACCTGTCGACCGACCCGCGCTATGCCGGGATCGACGTGCCGATGACGGAAAGCCTCAAGGACACCATCGCGCGCGTCCTGCCTTATTACGAAGGCTCGATCGTGCCGCACCTCAAGACCGGCTCGACCGTGCTTGTGGCCGCGCACGGCAATTCCCTGCGCGCACTGGTAAAGCACCTCTCGGGCATTTCCGACGACGAGATCACCGGGCTGGAAATCCCGACCGGCCAGCCGATCGTCTACGATCTGGATGATGATCTCGCGGTGCTCGACCGCTATTACCTCTCGGAGCGTTGAAGCATGGCTGAAACGCCCGTGCCGGTAGCGATCGTCATGGGGAGCCAGTCCGACTGGCCGACCATGATCCGCGCCGCCGAAATGCTCGACAAGTTGGAAGTCGCCTACGAAGCACGGATCGTCTCGGCGCACCGCACGCCGCAGCGTCTTGTCGACTTTGCCAAGGGCGCGGACGATGAGGGCTTCAAGGTCATCATCGCCGGGGCAGGGGGCGCCGCCCACCTGCCCGGCATGGTCGCCTCGATGACGCACCTGCCGGTGCTGGGCGTGCCGGTACAGTCCAAGGCGCTTTCAGGCCAGGACAGCCTGCTTTCCATCGTCCAAATGCCTGCCGGTATTCCCGTCGGCACTCTGGCCATCGGTGAGGCGGGTGCGGCCAATGCAGGTTTGCTGGCCGCCGCGATCCTCGCCACCTCGGACGAGGCGCTGGCAGAACGGCTCAAGGCGTTTCGCAGCGCCCAGACTGCCAGCGTGGCAGAGCGGCCCGTCTGATGTGGTACGACAGCCCCTGCGCAGGCGGGGGTTGTCGCAGAATATAGTGAAGTCCGCTCGCCCTGAGCTTGTCGAAGGGCCGGCACACCAAGCAGGCGAATTGGCATAACGATGATACCCCCCGGCGAAACGATCGGCATTCTCGGCGGCGGCCAGCTCGGTCGCATGATCGCCGTCGCGGCGGCGCAGCTCGGCTACCGCTGCCACGTCTATGCGCCCGAAGCTGATTCGATCGCCGCGGACGTCTGCGCCCAGTTCACCTGCGCCGCTTGGGATGACGCCGAGGCCATGGCCCGCTTCGCAGCCGACTGCGCGGTCGTCACCTACGAATTCGAGAACGTGCCCGTCAGCCCGCTCGCAGCGCTGGGCGATACCCCGCTGCTGCCGCACCCGCGCGCATTGGAAACCGCGCAGGACCGCCTGAGCGAAAAGCACTTCGTCACGCAGCTTGGCGGCAACCCTGCCCCCTACGCCCCCGTGGACAGCGCCGCCGATCTTGCCGAGGCCATTGCCGCCATCGGAGCGCCGGGCATCCTCAAGACCCGGCGCGACGGCTACGACGGCAAGGGCCAGTGGCGCATCATGACGCCCGCCGATGCGGACGGCCTCGATCTTCCGGCCACGCCGCTGGTCTACGAAGGCTTCATCACCTTCTTTGCCGAATTCTCGGTGATCCTGTGCCGGGGCGCGGACGGCGACATCCGCTACTTCGATTCGGCCCACAACGTCCACGAAAGCGGCATCCTCGCGCTCAGCACCCTGCCTGCGCCCGCTGCGCTGCTGGAGCAGGTGCCTGCGGCGCGCGAACTTGCCGCGAAGGTGGCGCAGGCGCTGGACTACGTCGGCGTGCTGACGCTGGAATTCTTCGCCACCGCAGACGGCCCCGTGTTCAACGAAATGGCCCCGCGCGTCCACAACTCGGGCCACTGGAGCATCGAGGGCGCGGTAACCAGCCAGTTCGAGAACCACGTGCGCGCCATCTGCGGACTGCCGCTGGGCGGCACCGGCCTTGCCGCCAAAGGGGTGGAGATGCGCAACCTCATCGGCGACGAGGCGCATGACTGGCCGGCAATTCTTGCCGACCCCGCCAACCACCTCCATCTGTACGGCAAGGCCGCAGCGCGTCCCGGCCGCAAGATGGGCCACGTCACCCGGCTGACGCTGGGCTGAAGGATAAAGACCGCGCGATGCAGGGCATCTTCCTCATCTACGCCCGCGCGGCGAACGGCGTGATCGGCCGCGATGGCACGCTGCCGTGGCGGCTGCCCGCCGACCTCAGGCGGTTCAAGGCCATGACCATCGGCAAGCCGATGATAATGGGCCGCAAGACCTTTGACAGCTTTCCCGCGCCGCTGCCCGGCCGCCGCCACATCGTCCTCACCCGCGATACCGGCTGGAGCGCACCCGGCGCGGAAACCGTGCATTCGGTGGACGAAGCGCTGACGCTCGCAGGCAGCGACGTGGCCGTGATCGGCGGCGCGGAAATCTACGCGCTGTTCGCGGATCATGCCGACCGAATCGAGCTGACCGAAATCCACGGTACTTACGAGGGCGATACGCATGTGCCGGAACCGGGGCCTCGATGGCGCGAAACCGCGCGTGAGGAGCATCCGGCCGAAGGTACATTTCCAGCGTATGCTTTCGTGACGCTCGTGCGCGACCTATAGGCTCTGTCACTCATGATTCGCCTCGACAACCGCCTGCCTGTTCCCGATTCGCTGCGCGGCGCCGTGCTGGCGCTGGGCAACTTCGACGGGTTCCATCAAGGCCATCAGGCCGTCGTCGGCGAAGCGATCCGCTGGGCCAGGGCGGAAGGCCGTCCGGCCATCGTCGCTACCTTCGATCCGCATCCCGTGCGTCATTTCAAGCCCGACGCGCAGCCCTTCCGCCTGACCACGCTGGACCAGCGGCAGGAATTGTTCGCCGCCGCCGGGGCCGACGCCATGCTCGTGCTGCACTTCGACACCGCCATGGCCGCGATGACCGCACCCGCCTGGGCCGAGGAAATGCTGGTACGCCATATGGGCGCGGCCGGCGTCGTCACCGGCGACGACTTCACCTTCGGCAAGGCGCGCGGCGGCAACCCCCAGGTGCTGAGCGAAATCGGCGCGCGCCACGGCATGGAAGGCCGCACGGTCGGCCCGGTCAGCGACGGGGAGGGCACGATCTCGTCCAGCCGCATCCGCCATGCACTCAAGACCGGCGACTGCGAGACGGCGGCCCGCCTGCTGACCCGCCCATTCTCCATTCGGGGCCGCGTGCAGCACGGCGACAAGCTGGGCCGCACCATCGGCTTTCCCACCGCCAACATCGACATGGCGACGTATCTGCGCCCACTCTACGGCATCTACGCGGTGACCGGCCGCATGCCCGACGGCCGCGTGGTGACGGGGGCGGCGAACATCGGCATCCGCCCCACCTTCGATCCGCCCAAGGAACTGCTGGAGCCGCATTTCTTCGATTTCGCGGGCGACCTCTACGGGCAGGAGATCGAGGTGGCATTCCACCACTTCCTGCGACCGGAAGCGAAGTTCGATTCGCTCGACGCACTGATCGAGCAGATGGGCCGGGACTGCGACCGCGCCAAGGAACTGCTGGCGAAGATCGTTTGATAATCTGGTGAGCGCGGTGTGCGGGCTTCGACAGGCTCAGCCTGAGCGGACGTTGGATTAGATCGAAAAGCGAGGCCTCGGGGTATTATCCCTAACGTTGCACTCCTCGCTGGGCGCACTGATCGAGAATATGAACCGCGACTGCGACCGCGCCAAGGAACTGCTGGCAAAGATCGTCTGATAATCTGGCGAACGCGGTGTGCGGGCTTCGACAGGCTCAGCCTGAGCGGCCGTTGCATTAATCGAAAAAGGAGGCCGCGGGATATAATCTCTCGCGTTGCACTACCTCCGCTCAGGCTGAGCCTGTCGAAGCCCGTACACTGCGTTCGCCCCATAAACGAAAAAAGCGCGCCGCCGCGAAGGCAGCGCGCTCTTTTCGAACGCGAGGTCGGGCTGAAATCAGCCCAGCATCTTCTGCATCATGGCACGCACATCGTCGCCCAGATCGGGACGGTCGAGCGCGATGGCCAAGGTTGCCTCTACAAAGCCCAGCTTCGAACCGCAGTCGAAACGGCGGCCCGCGAAAGTCACCGCATGGAACGGCTGCTGGCCGATCAGCTTGGCCATCGAATCGGTCAGCTGAATCTCGCCGCCCGCGCCCTTGCCCTGCGTTTCCAGCAGACCCATGACCTCGGGCTGGAGGATATAGCGGCCCGAGACGATCTTGTTTGAAGGCGCATCGGCCACCTTGGGCTTCTCGACCAGGCCCTTCACCTCGGTGAGCGCGCCATTAACGGCACCGGGCGCGATCACGCCGTAGCTGGAAACCTCCTCCATCGGCACTTCCAGCACCGAGACGAGGTTGCCGCCCACTTCGTTATAGGCTTCGACCATCTGCTTCATGCAGCCGGGCGAGCCGTACATCAGTTCGTCCGGCAGGAAGATCGCGAAAGGCTCGTCACCGATGACGGCGCGGGCGCACCACACTGCATGGCCCAGGCCCAGCGGCACCTGCTGGCGCACAGTCACAAGGTTGCCCGGCTGGATGCGCGTGGGCTCCAGCGGATCGAGCGACTTGCCGCGCGAAGTCATCGTCGCTTCCAGCTCGAAAGCGGTGTCGAAATGCTCGACGATTGCGGTCTTGCCGCGGCCGGTGACGAAGACGAACTCCTCGATCCCGGCCTCGCGCGCCTCATCGACGGCGTACTGGATCAGCGGACGGTCGACGACGGGCAGCAATTCCTTCGGGATCGCCTTGGTGGCGGGAAGGAAGCGCGTGCCGAGACCGGCGACGGGGAAAACGGCCTTGCGCACAGGCTTGCGGAATGTGTTCTCACTCATGGAACCGGATCTTGCCTCGCTCATGTTGCATTGCGGTTAAAGCCGCTAAACTGCCGTAGCGCAACCGAAGGGCGCCCATCTTGTTCCGACTTTAATCCGTCGTTCTTTTGATCGGCCTCCCGTTGCCCCTGCTGCGATTCGCGCTAAAGCGGGGTTATGGACAAGATCATCATCGAGGGCGGCAAGCGCCTTTCCGGCACCATCCCCGTTTCTGGCGCCAAGAACGCGGCACTGACCCTTCTGCCTTGCGCACTTTTAACCGAAGAACCACTGACGCTGCGCAATCTGCCGCGTCTGGCCGACATCGACGGTTTCCAGCACCTGATGAACCAGTTCGGCATTTCCACCGCGATTGCCGGCAGTCGCCCCGAAGATTTCGGCCGGGTGATGACCCTGCAGGCAACCCGCATCACCAGCTCGGTTGCCCCCTATGATCTGGTGCGCAAGATGCGCGCCTCGATCCTGGTGCTGGGCCCGATGCTGGCCCGCATGGGCGAGGCGACCGTGTCGCTGCCCGGCGGCTGCGCCATCGGCAACCGCCCGATCGACCTGCACCTCAAGGTGATCGAAGCGCTGGGCGCGACCATCGAGATGGCAGCCGGTTACGTACGCGCCATCGCCCCTGACGGCGGCCTTCCGGGCGGGCGCTATTCCTTCCCCGTCGTCTCCGTCGGTGCGACCGAGAACGCGCTGATGACCGCCGTGCTTTGCAACGGCAAGTCCACCCTGCACAACGCCGCGCGCGAGCCGGAAATCGTCGACCTGTGCAACCTGCTGGTCGCCATGGGCGCGCAGATCGAGGGCATCGGCACCTCCGACATCACCATCCACGGCGTCCCCCGCCTGCACGGCGCGACCTACATGGTCATGCCTGACCGTATCGAGGCCGGCTCCTACGCCTGCGCCGCTGCGATCACCGGCGGCGAAGTCCTGCTCAAGGGCGCCCGGATCGAGGACATGGAAGCCACCGTGCAGGCCCTGCGCGATGCCGGCGTCCACGTCGAACCCAAGGCGGATGGCATCTACGTCGCCGCCGAGGGCAAGCTGAAGCCCGTCACCCTCTCCACCGCGCCGTACCCCGGTTTCGCCACCGACATGCAGGCCCAGCTCATGGCGCTGCTGTGCCGCGCGGAAGGCTCCAGCGTGCTGACCGAGACGATCTTCGAGAACCGCTACATGCACGTTCCCGAACTCAACCGGATGGGCGCGCGCATCGAGACCAAGGGCCGCACCGCCATCGTCCACGGCGTGGACAAGCTGGCCGGCGCCGACGTGATGGCAACCGACCTTCGCGCCTCGATGAGCCTCGTGATCGCCGGACTCGCCGCCGAAGGACAGACCCAGGTCCACCGCCTCTACCACCTCGACCGCGGCTACGAGCGGCTCGAGGAGAAGCTCGCGCTGGTCGGCGCGCAGATCGAACGGGTCGGCGGGGACTGAAACCTTCCGCAGACATGGCGCGTTCTTCCTTCGAGATATCGAGAGGAGAACCGTTATGGGCCTTATCAAGTTGGCTGCGGCCGGTGCCGTTGGCTATGCGCTCTACAAGTACGTCAACAAGGAGAAGCTGGAGGAGGTCTTCGCCGGCGGCGATCGCGCCAATGTGCGCGATTCCGGGCCGGATCACATGACCTCTCCGCCGAAGGACTGGAGCAAGACCGACGAAGCCATCGACGAGAGCTTCCCGGCCAGTGATCCGCCTTCCAGCTACTGATCCACGAAAGACCGCATGAGGGCGGAAGGAGCAACGCTTCTTCCGCCCTTTTCGCATCTGCTTCACCATTGGTCGCAAAATCGTCGCGAATGCACGCTATCACGCCCGGACGCTGGAACGAATCCCCCTGCCAAGCCGTTGAAAGTGTTCCGGGAACGGCGGGAGAGCCGCTTCCTGGCCCTGGAGTTGAGCGATGGCGATTCATTTTGTCGCGGACCTGCATTTCAACGGCGACAACGCGCGCCACGCCCATCCGCACGGGTTTGCCGACAGCGCCGAGATGGCTCGCCGTATCTGCGAAACATGGGCCGCCCGCGTTAGCCCCGCCGATACCGTGTGGATCCTCGGAAACGTCGGCAACCCCGTCCACCTCGCAAGTCTTCCCGGCATCAAGCACCTCGTGCGCGGGGCGCTGGACCCGCAACCATTGAACTGTCTTGCGACCGGCCGCTACGCCAGCGTCTGCGATTTCCGCCGACTCGATACGGAATATGGCGAGGTAGCGCTGTTCAGTGATCCCTCCGCCGCGCCTGAAATGGACGGCCTCGTCCTCCACGGACGCGGTTCGGGACAGACCTGGGCTCGCGAAGGGTTCTTCTGCGTTGCAGCGGAGCAAACCGGCTGGGGGCCCGTCAGCCTCGACCAGATCGTGCGCGGGTCGCTAGACGTCCGCCGCGCGGCCTGAGCCTGAGCGCAGGCCCGAAGTCGCCAGCCACACCCGGATCGCACTCGCCAGCCCTGGCGGCGTCTCCGCTTCCAGCCGTTCTGCATCGATGCGCGCAACCAGCGCGTTGATCGGCATGCCTTCCTGCGCGGCAACCTGCCTCAGCCATGTCCAGAATATCGGCTCGAGGCTGATGGAAGTCTTGTGCCCGGCGATCTCGACCGAGCGCTTTATCGGCGGATGGTAAGGGGTGGTCATCGCCTTGATCTAGCGGGTGAGGGCAAGGGGCGAAAGGAAGTCCTGCGGTCATCGCCCCGGACCCCGGAAATGCAATTGCTGCGGGTGCAGGCGCGTCGGGCGCTTCGTGCCGCGCCAAGCTATCATGTCCCCAATTCTTCCCTATTTCTCGCACTTTTCCGCCGTTTCAAAAAACAGCACACCGCAAGATACCTCCCCATAACAAGGTATCTTGCCGCGCACTGTACTTTTCATCGCAAGGTATCTTGCATCACACAGTAGCTGTCGATATACACTCGGTCATCGAGGAGATGATTCGATGTCCGAAATCGAAATTCAGTTGAAGAAAGGGGTGCTCGGGCTTTGCGTGCTCGCCCTGCTGTCACGCGGTGACAGCTACGCCTACGAGATCGCGAGCCGCATGGCCGACGCGGTCGATATGGGTGAAGGGACGATTTATCCGCTCATGCGCCGCATGCAGTCCGAAGGCCTTGTTGCGACTTATCTGGAGGAATCGCCCTCCGGTCCTTCGCGCAAATATTACCGCATCACCGAAACCGGGCACGCGCGCCTGGCCGAGCAGACCGCCGAATGGCGCGGGTTCACCGCCGCCGTCGACGCGATGATCGATGCCGCCGCCTCCGCACCCGAAACCGCAGATACCGCAGCGCAAGCGCAGGAAGGGGAACCCAGCCATGAAGCGTAATGAATTCATCAAGCGCCTGAAGGCGGGCCTCAAGGGCGTGCCGCAGGACGTGGTCGACGAAATCGTCGCCGACTACGAAGAACATTTCGAAGCCGGCCTTGCAGAGGGTCGCAGCGAAGAGGAAGTCGCCTCCGCACTCGGCAATCCAAGCCGGCTGGCGCGCGAACTGCGCTTCGAGGCGGGTATGCGCAACTGGAAGACAGAGGGCACTCCCTCTTCCGCCTGGAGCGCGATCCTGGCCTTCATGGGGCTGGCAACGATCGACATCCTGATCCTGCTGCCCATCGTGCTACCCTTGTTGGGCGTAATGTTCGGCCTGTTCGTGGCCGTGGTCGCATGCTTCATCGGCGGCGGGTTCATGCTTATCGCAGGACCGTTCAGCGGTTTCCCGGGCGGGGCGCTCGTCGCCATCCTGGCAGGGCTGGGCACCATGAGCGCATCAGTCGCAGCGGCTGCACTGCTCACGCTGGTCAGCATCTGGATCGTCAACGCCCTGATGTGGTTCGGCCGCCTGCACTACCGTGTGATCGAACCCGCCATCCATTCCGAAGCCTGAAGACGAAAGAAGGAGGACCTCAACATGCTCAGGAAACTGCTCATCGTATTCGCCAGCGGCGTGATCCTTT
Organism: Novosphingobium sp. P6W; assembly: GCF_000876675.2. Classification (GTDB taxonomy): domain Bacteria; phylum Pseudomonadota; class Alphaproteobacteria; order Sphingomonadales; family Sphingomonadaceae; genus Novosphingobium. Next base: position 151,124 of record NZ_CP030352.1, on the reverse strand, counting down.
CGATCGTCGCCTTCAGCGCAGCCTGGATCGCCGGCGGAGACAAGCTGCGCCAGGAATTCAACAACGGCCACGGCTGGTACATGAACTTCGACGACGAAGACCGCGACCACAAGGGACCGCGCAAGACCCGCGCCTTCGCCATCCAGTCAGGTAGCCAGATCGCCATGGAAATCCCCGTGGAACTGGTTTTCACCCGCGGCGAACAAGCGGGAATGACCGTGGAAGGCCCCGCCGATGTCGTCGACCGTCTGGTCTGGCAGGGCGGCCACCTTTCCGTCACCGGGTTGAAGTCCATCCACCACGGCGTCAAGGTGCGCATCACCGCACCCGAAATCGCCGGACTGGACCTCGACGCCCCTGGTGACGTGACGCTCAACGGCCTCGACCAAGAAGAACTGCACCTCAATTCGCGCGGTGCGATCGACCTCGAAGCCTCGGGCAAGGTGAACCGCATGTTCGTCAATTCCGCAGGCGCAGGCGATATCGACCTCGGCAAGGTCCAGGGCCGCGACGCCACCATCCGCATCGACGGCGTGGGCGACGTCACCATCGGCGCCACCGGCACCGTCGACGTCGAAATCAACGGCGCAGGCAATGTCACCCTGATCCGCAAGCCCGCCACGTTGCGCAGCCGCATGCACGGGATCGGCGATATCAACCACGACTACTGAAGTAACTCTCGGGAGGAGGGCGAAAGACCGCGCTGTCGAAAGACAGTGCGGTCTTTTTGCTGTGTTTCGGGAAGAAAAGGGCAGGGAAGACCTGGGGCAATGGCCCCAGGTCTTCCCTCAACTTCAATGCACTGGCGGATCGACCGGCGGCACTGCACCGACCGGCGAAACCGGCTCCTCGGGAGTGCGCGGCGGCAGGGCGTTCTCGGGCACTTCGTCGATCTGCATGTCGCGCGTCGCGACCTGTTCAAGGTTTCGTGCAGTGACGCGGATCTGGTCCCCGTCGATCACGATCTCGTTGAAACTGGGCGGAGTCGAACGGATGCGCATCGACAGCGTACCCGCGCCGATCATCCGCAGCGGGCCTGCGGGCGTGGCCTCGGTCAGGTCGAAAGGATCGTGGATGTGGCCCGAAAGTACGCCCATCACGCCGCGCCCGGCCAGTGCTTCCATCGTTCGGGTGCCGTTGATCGTCAGCAGCTTGTTATCGCGTTCGCGCCGTTCGGTCAGCGGGTGGTGGCACGAGATAAGGATGCGCGTACCTTCCGGCAGTTCGTCGATCGCCGCCAGCGTCTGGGCCAGTGCTTCCTGCGTCACCCAGCCGTTGGACCACGGGAAGCGCTGCCACTGTGCGCGTGTGGTGGTGCGAAGCGGCACGATCGCCAGATTGGGCAGGTCGAGCTGGCTTTCCACCATGCGTTCGATCGCCTTGAACCGCTTGTAGGGCGCAAAGAAGCGCTCGTAGAGGTTGAAATAAGGAATGTCGTGATTGCCAACCTCGACCGTCACCGGCACGTCCAGCGCGGTGATCCATTTGCAGGCGGCGAGGAATTCGGGGTGGCGGGCGCGCATGGTCAGATCGCCGGTGATGGCGACGGCATGGGGCTTTTCGCGTTCGATGCACTCCTTGGCCCAGGCGATCGCGCGGGTATCTTCCAACCCGAAGTGGATGTCGCTCAGATGGAACAGCCGCAGCGGGCCGCTGTGCATCGAGGCGGACTTTCCGTGCATTATTCGTCTAACTCCTTCGTCGTCACCAGGTCGACCTCGCAAGGGCCCAGTTCGAAAATTTCCTCGGCCGCGCCGTCGAACGGCTCTCCGTCGATCAGCAGACCCATCGGTTCGCCTGTGGGGCTGACCAGCCGCAGCCGTTCGTGACGGCCCAGTTCATCGTGCGGCCCATTTCGAAAGTCCCGGTTGAGCAGGGCGATTCCCTGCCCCGCATAGTCGGCCAGCGATTCGGCATAGTATCCGTTGGCCTTGAGGCCGTCTTCACGCGGAACCACCGTGATCGCCGCATAGCCGTCCTCACGCCCGCAGTCGACCTCGGCGCAGACCACGCGGGGACCATTCGCAGACTGGGCGATCGCCTCGCGCGCGGTGGCGACGAAGTCCAGGACGTTGGCGCTGCGCATTGCCTCGCGCACTTCGTTCCAGACCGTGCCGGGCCCGGCAAGGGCGCCGGTCAGGCCGATACCGTGGCGAGAGCGAATGACGTTGGGCCGCTGGGTGCGCAGCTTTTTCCCCGTGAGCCGTGCGATGATATCCGGGGCAGGGGCCTCGCCGTGCATGCGCTTGGCGAGCAGGTTCATCGTACCGCCGGGCAGGACGAGGACCGCACCGCCCCAGCCATAGGCCGCAGCGACAATGGAATGGGTCGTCCCGTCGCCGCCGAAAACGGCGAGAATGTCCACTCCGGCTGCATCCAGATCGGCGGGCGTGGGGGCGCCGTCATCCGGGAAACGGACGATTCGGGCCAGGTCGAGCCCGGCATCGGCGATGGCGGCGGCCAACGCCTCCACCGCTGCTTCGTCATTGCTGCCGCTGGCCGGGTTGCACACCAGCCAGACCTTCGCCGCAGTATCGCCGCTTGCTTGTTCCATGCCCGCAATAGTCCTCCAAACGCCGGGCGGTTCCCGTCAAAGGCGCCCACTGAAGATAAGCCAGGCGGAAACGCCGTTTAGTCCCGTGTAAAAGGCATAGGTCCAGGCCCAGCCGTTAGAGCCGTGCGCCGCCATGATCATCGCGCCCACCAGCATCACGAATTCGACCACCAGGCTGAGCCTTCCGCCAAGCGACTGGAAGAACCACGGGACCTGGGCCAGCATAGGACGGCCGCTATCGATCACCGCCTTGTGCGCGGCGAAGTTGAGAACCCCGAAGCAGAAAACGAACACAAGCGGCAGCATCAAGCGCCACTCTATCTCGCGGCGCACGAATCGCAAAGCGCAGGGTGGGAGGCGGCGCATGCCTGTTGCAAGTCGTTCGTCGACTACAGATGTCGTTGGTCAACCCGCCCATGCCTTCGTCGACCCGCCATGGCGGGCAGTCGACCCTCGCGTGATCGAGCCCGGGACCTGGTGCACATCACACTCATCGAGCCGGACGGAGAGTTTCTTCCCCAAGGCTCACTTTGAGGAGGAAAACATCATGATCAAGACCAACGCCATTATCGTCGCCGCCTTTTGCACCGTCGGCCTGTTCTCTGCTCCGGCCGCCTTCGCCAAGTCCACCGAGGTAACCTTCAAGGACCTCGACCTGGCGACCAGCGACGGCCAGCAGCAGTTGCAGACCCGCATCGAGAAGGCTGCGCGCAACGTATGCCGCACCGAACGCGCCACCACCGGCACGCACATCCACGGCAACGTAGACCGCACCTGCTACAAGCAGGCCCTTGCTCAGGTTCGCCAGCGCGTCGCCGCCGTGATCGACACTGCATCGGACGAGACCCGCCTCGGCGGCTGATCCCGGCGCAAGGCCAACCCCTTTTATCCAGGTCCCATAAGAAGAAAAGACCCGGAAAACGCCTGGCGGGCCCTAGTGGCCCGCCATTTCTTTTCTGGAGGCGGGGCCGGGCCCTAGTGGCCCGCCATTTTCTTTGTTGGCGTGGGGCCGGGCCCTAGCGGCCCGCCATCTTCTTCACGGCCGGAAGGTATGTGCGCCCGATTCGCAGCGCTTCGCCGTCCGCCGTTTCCGCCGACCAGACCCCAAGCCCTTCATGGCGAAGGCCCGAGACGTGACTGCGCTGCAAAATGCAGCTGCGGTGGATGCGGATGAACAGGCCGGGATCAAGGCGTTCCTCCAGACTGGTGATGGTCTGAAGCAGCAGATAGCTCTGGCCCCCGACATGCAGCCGCACGTAATCGCGCTCGGCATCGATGCGGTGCACCTCGGCCGCTGCCACACGCACCAGTTCCGAGCGGTGCGGCACCCAGAATTCATCCAGCCAGCGACTTGCCGGAAGCTGCGCACGTTCGCCCCGCCGCGTTACCACGCGCGCGACGGCGCGCTGTAGCCGGTCCGGCGCCACAGGCTTGAGCACATAGTCGACGGCATCGAGGTCGAACGCCTCGACCGCGAATTCGTCATGCGCGGTAACGAAGATCACCGCCGGCGCATTGGGCTGTCCGCCCAGGCGCCGCGCCACAGTCAGTCCGTCAGTTTCAGGCATCGTAAGGTCCAGCAGGACGAGATCCGGGCCCAGCGCCTCGATCAGTCGCAGCGCGGCCTGGCCGTCGCTGGCGGTGCCGATCACCGTGACTCCCTCGATTCGCGAACAGATCACCTGCATACGCTCCACCGCCAGCGGCTCATCATCGACGATGAGCGTGCGCAGCGGCGGGGATGGGGGCGCGCCGTCAGTCTCAGCCACGCCCGTTCTCCGCAAGACCCAGTTCCAGCGGGCCGGTCTGCAGCGGAAGCCGCAGGATCGTGGCGTAACCGCCGTTCCCCTGCTTACCGTTCACGATAGTGGCGCTATCGCCGTAGCGAGCCCGCAAACGGTCGCGCACATTGACCAGGCCGATGCCGCAGCCCTGAGCCTTGTTGGCAAGCGGCTCGCCCGGGCCATCGTCATGAACGGCGATTACCAGCTGACCGCCTTCGCGGCGCGCCTCGATGGATATGGTGACCGGCCGCTGCGTAGCGGCAACGGCGTATTTCACGGAATTTTCGACAAGGGGCTGCAAAATCATGCCGGGGACTTTCGCATCGAGGACAGCATCGTCAACATCGATGTTAGCCAGCAATCGATTGGGGAAGCGAATTGCCTCGATCGCGAAGTAAAGGCGCTGCAGTTCGATCTCGTCTTCCAGCGAAATGTCGTTGGTCGTGTCGCCCGACAAAGTACGCCGATAGAACGTCGAAAGCGTCTGGATCATCTCCTCGGCATCGTCCTGCCGCCCCGTCATGACCAGCGCCGACAACGAATTGAGCGTATTGAACAGGAAGTGCGGATTTACCTGATAGCGCAGCGAGCGCAGTTCCGCCGCCTCCGCCGCCCGCCGGTATTCACCCTCGCGCCGCTCCGCGCCGCGCGCTTCCTCGGCCTTGGCGAGCGCGAAATACAGCGCGACCCAGGCCAGCACCAGAAAGTAGCGGCCGAACGCAGTGTCGGTGATAGCCGCCCAGCGCCCCAGGCCGTGGTCTGCCGCATCGCCGGTGTTGATGGTGATGCCCGAACTGCTCGTCGTCTCGCTCTGGGTAGGGGGAGCGGGGGGAGCGCCTTGCGTCGCTGCATCGCCGGGCTGAGGCGGAGCGGGCGGCGCAGGCGGGGTGATCTTGGGCAGGTCGACCAGGATATTGCCAGCCTCATCGCGCGAGATGCGCACGTTGCCCGATTTGATCGCGGCCGCGTCCTCCTCGTCGCCATAAACGGCCGGCATGTCGATGTCGGCAAAGATCACGTCGTTGATGACGCTCAACGCGAGCGACAGCGGCAAGGCGCCCACCAGCACGATGCCAAGGCGCATCCCGCCGGACTTGCGGTCGAGCAGTTGCAACAGCGGCCATACCGCCGCCATCACCAGCATCGACACGATACAGATCGTCAGCCTGCGTGAGATGATCGGCCAGGCGAGGTCGAACCCCATGACCGCACCGCGCAAGGTCGCGACGATGAAATAACAAGCCCAAAGCGCGGCAAGCGAAAGCAGGACGAGCCGCGCGGGAACACGAGGGTTGGAAAGGTCAGGCGCCATTATTTTGACGAATAGCGCGAAACGGGCGGACCGCGCCAGTTCGCCGATCGGTGATAGTCAGCCGTTCGTCGAGCGGGGAGGGATGGAATGTTCCACGTGGAGCATTCGCCGCTTCTCCCCCCGCCTGCTTCTATCCGTCCGTCTTCTTCAGCAGCACCGTGCGCAGCATCGACAGGGCAATTTCCCCGCGCTGATTGATCAGCTCGTGTTTGAAAACCACGATCCCTTGCCCCGGCCGCGACTTGCTTTCGCGCATTTCCACTACCTCGCTCGAACAAGTGACGGTATCGCCGATGAAGGTTGGCTTTGGCGTCACCACTTTGTCGAAACCCAGGTTGGCGACCAGCGTGCCGACCGTTGTATCCGCGATCGACAGGCCCACCGCGAGACTGAACGTGAAGGTCGAATTGACCAGAATCTGCCCGAACTCGCTTGCCTTGGCGGTTTCGGCATCAAGGTGCAGCGGCTGCATGTTGTGCGTCATCGCCGAGAACAGCAGGTTGTCGGTTTCGGTTACGGTGCGGCTAGGCTGGTGGGTGATCCTTGTCCCCACCTGCCATTCGTCGAAGAAGCGTCCGGGCATGTCAGTTCATCCTTCCTGCGGTGTCTGTGCCGCGGCTTCTTCGATCGTTGCGAGCAAGGCCTCGACCTGCACCTGCTGGCCTGCCGAAGCGCTCAGTTCCGCCACGATACCGTCGAACGGAGCGGTCAGCGTGTGCTCCATCTTCATGGCCTCCAGCGTGAGCAGCTTCTGCCCCTTGGTCACCGCCTGACCCTGTGTCACTTCTACCGCGATGACCTTGCCCGGCATCGGCGCCAGGATCGCGCCCGAACCCGCCGCAGCGCCGTGCGATCCGTCGCGCCGCCAGGGGGACAGCAGCCAGGCCTGCCCCTGTTCGGTCACGAGTACACCCGGCATCGGCTCGTCGCTGCCGTCCGCGTCGGTCTCGATCTCGATCTTCTCGCCGTCCAGCAGGAACCATGCGGTCCGTACCGGCGCAGCATTGAGGCGCAGGCCCGGAGCCGGCGTGGCCGGCACCAGCGACTGCGCGGCAATACGCAGGGATTCGGCGGAAGGCACGGGCGGCTGCGCAAGCGCCTCGCCGTCGCGGCCGATCAGGCCGGTATCGACATTGCCCGCAGCAAAGTCGGGATGCTGCAACGCCCTCACAAGAAACGAGGCGTTGGTCCTGACTGGCCAGACGGCGGTATCGTCCAGCATTTCACCAAGGCGCGTCCGGGCTTCCTCGCGGTCTTCACCCCAGGCGATCACCTTGGCGATCATCGGGTCGTAGAAGGGGGAAACTTCCGCGCCTTCGTACACGCCGGTGTCGATGCGGCCACCCTCGGCCTCGCCGAACTGGAGGAGTTCCAGGCGGCCGATGCTGGGCAGGAAGCCCTTCGCGGGGTCTTCGGCATAGAGGCGCGCTTCCATCGCCCATCCGTCGATCGTCAGGTCATGCTGCGCGCAGGGGAGCGGCTCGCCGCTGGCGATGCGAAGCTGCCATTCGACCAGATCGACGCCGGTGATCGCCTCGGTGACAGGGTGCTCCACCTGCAGGCGGGTGTTCATTTCCATGAACCAGATGCGGTCCGCACTCAGCGCGCCAGAGCCATCGGCAATGAACTCGATGGTGCCCGCGCCCACGTAATCGACGGCCTTTGCTGCCCGCACTGCCGCGCCGCAAAGCGCCTCGCGCGTGGCGGCGTCCATGCCGGGAGCAGGGGCTTCCTCGATGACCTTCTGGTGTCGGCGCTGGAGCGAGCAGTCGCGCTCGAACAAGTGGACGACATTGCCGTGCCTGTCGCCGAACACCTGCACTTCTATGTGGCGCGGAGAGGCGATGTACTTTTCGATCAGTACGTGGTCGTTACCGAACGAGGCTGCCGCCTCGCGCTTGCACGAGGCGAGCGCGTCGGCGAAATCGGCCGGGGCCTCGACCAGCCGCATGCCCTTGCCGCCGCCGCCGGCGACCGCCTTGATAAGCACCGGATACCCGATCTTCGCAGCCTCTGCCCCAAGGAATTCGGAGGCCTGCTCCGCGCCCATGTAGCCGGGCGTCACCGGCACGCCGGCCTCAGCCATCAGCGTCTTGGCGGCATCCTTGAGGCCCATCGCGGTGATCGAGGCCGGGTTGGGCCCGACCCAGACGATCCCGGCGTCGATCACGGCCTGCGCAAACTCGGCGTTCTCGGAAAGGAAGCCATAGCCGGGGTGAATGGCCTGAGCCCCCGTCTCCTTCGCGGCGGCGAGGATCTTTTCGCCCATCAGATAGCTCTCGCGCGTGGGCGAGGGGCCGATGTGGACCGCCTCGTCGGCCTGCCGCACGTGCAGGGCCTTTGCATCGGCATCGGAATAGACCGCAATCGTGCGGATGCCCATCGCGCGCGCGGTGCGGATGATGCGGCAGGCGATCTCGCCGCGATTGGCGATGAGGAGGGACGTGATCATGGGTGACGCTCCGGGAATCCGTGGCGGGTGTGCAGCGCGGCCAGCAGCGCCTCGATTTCGTTGACGAAGCCGCCTTCGGCAAAGGCCAGCGAGGGCAGGTTCTGGTTGTCCTCGCCCAATGCAGCTGCGACGGCGGCGCGCGGGCGGGGCCAGGGAACGCGCACAAGCTCGATATTGGAGGCGCGTTCAGGGAACAGCGCCAGCAATCCCTCCACCGTCACGCAATCCTTGCAGTAGAAACGGCGAGGCGCGAAATCGGGATCGGGGTAGTCGAAGCCTAGAACGAACAGGCGGTCTTTCACGGCCATCTCCATCACATCCTGAACACGCCGAACTGGGGCCTGTCGGCAATCGGCGCCTCAAGGCAGGCCGACAGCGCCAGTCCCAGCACGTCCCGCGTCTGGACCGGGTCGATCACGCCGTCGTCCCACAGGCGGGCGGTGGCGTAGTAGGGATTGCCCTCGTCTTCGTACTTCTGGCGGATCGGGGCCTTGAAGGCTTCGGCGTCCTCAGGCGACCATTTGGCGGCATCGCGGTGGACCGTCGCCAGCACGCTTGCCGCCTGCTCGCCGCCCATCACCGAGATTCGTGCGTTGGGCCAGGTGAACAGGAAGCGCGGGTCGTAGGCGCGCCCGCACATGCCGTAGTTGCCCGCCCCGAACGAGCCGCCGATCAGCACCGTCAGCTTGGGCACCTGCGCGGTGGCGACGGCGGTGACCAGCTTGGCGCCGTGCTTGGCGATACCTTCCGCCTCGTATTTGCCGCCGACCATGAAACCGGAAATGTTCTGCAAAAACAGCAGCGGAATGCCGCGCTGGCAGGCCAGTTCGATGAAGTGCGCACCCTTTTGCGCGCTTTCCGAAAACAGCACCCCGTTGTTGGCAAGGATCGCCACCGGCATCCCATGGATATGCGCAAAGCCGCAGACCAGCGTGGCGCCGTAGAGCGCCTTGAATTCATGGAATTCGCTGGCGTCGACGATGCGGGCGATCACCTCGTGCACGTCGTAAGGCGCGCGCACGTCCTCGGGCACGATGGAATACAGCTCCTCCGCCGCATATTTCGGCGGCCGCGCATCGCGCACGTCCAACTGGTGGCGATGCGCAGGGCCAAGGTGGCTGACGATGTCGCGCACGATGGTCAGCGCATGTTCGTCGTCCTCGGCGAGATGATCGGTGACGCCGGACTTGCGGCTATGCAGATCGCCGCCGCCCAGATCCTCGGCGCTGATGATCTCGCCCGTCGCGGCCTGCACCAGCGGCGGCCCGGCGAGGAAGATCGTGCCCTGCTCCTTCACGATCACGCTCTCGTCGCTCATCGCGGGGACATAGGCGCCGCCTGCGGTGCAGCTGCCCATGACGCTGGCGATCTGCGGGATGCCCGCCGCGCTCATCTGCGCCTGGTTGAAGAAGAAACGACCGAAGTGGTCGCGGTCGGGAAAGACTTCCGCCTGGTTGGGCAGGTTCGCGCCGCCGCTGTCGACAAGATAGACGCAGGGCAGGCGGTTGGCCGCGGCGATCTCCTGCGCGCGGATGTGTTTCTTGACGGTCAGCGGAAAGTACGTGCCGCCCTTCACCGTCGCATCGTTTGCGAAGATCATGCACTGGCGCCCCGAGACGCGCCCGATCCCGGCGATCAGCCCTGCGCCCGGCACTTCGTCGCCGTAAAGGCCGTTGGCGGCAAGCTGGCCGATCTCGAGAAAGGCGGAGCCTGCATCCAGCAGTCGCTCCACCCGGTCACGCGGAAGCAGCTTCCCGCGCGACAGGTGCCTTTCGCGCGAACGTTCGTCCCCGCCCAGCGCGGCTACCGCTACCCGGGCACGAAGCTCACTGGCGAGCGCGCGGTTGTGGGCATCGCGCGCCTTGGCCTCGGGGCTGTCGAGGTTGATCTGGGTCTGCAGGACCGGCGCGCTCATGCCTCTTCCTTTTCCTTAGCGGGCGGCGCGATCGGCCTGCCTCTCGATTTGCGACGTCTATCTAACCCAGCTGCAACGCGAGCGAAAATTGAAAGTTTCCGCGTCTTGCCATAGACACTGTCTATGATCGACCAGTACCTCCTGCGTTATTTCCTGGCCGTCGCGGAAACCGGCAGCTTCAGCCGCGCGGCCAAACGGGTGAGTGTTACGCAGCCCACCCTGTCCTCCGGCATCGCCAAGCTGGAGCGCGAACTGGGCGCGCGCCTGTTCGACCGTGACCGCCAAGGCGTGGCCCTGACCCCCGCAGGCAGCCGCTTCCTGGTCCGGGCAAGGCGCATCGCGGCGGAATACGAACACGCACTGGTCGAACTGAGCGAGGTTACCGACCCCACCCTGCTGCGCATCGGTGTGCTGAACACCATCCCCGCCCGCTTCGTGGAAGACTGGCTCACCCGCCACCGCGCGCTGGGTTCAGGCGAAGCGCTGGAAATTCTTGACGGCGCCGAACGCGACATTACCGAACGCCTTGAGCGGGGCCGCATAGACATCGCCCTCACGGTAATCCGCCCGCATCACACACGGTTTCATCCCGAGGTTCTCGCCCGCGAACGCTATATGATGGTGCTGCCGCCGGGCCACCCGCTTGCCGGCGAAACCGAGGTCCAGGCCGAGCAGCTCGCCCGCGACCGCATGGCGCTGCGCCGTCACTGTGAAGCCTTGCCGGAGATCAACCGCTTCTTCGTGGAACACGGCGTCCGCCCGCGCTTCGTCCTCAAGACCACCAGCGACGAACGCGTACTGGCGGTGGTGCGCAGCGGCGCCGGGATCGGCATGATGCCGGAATGCTTCGCTTCCGGCCCCGAGCGGTTCGTACCGGTGCGGGACTTCGAACTGGCGCGGGAGGTGGGGTTACTGCACGCAGGCGAAGGGGCCGTAGTGCAGGGACTTTCCAGCCCGTTTGTCGGGCTTTTGAGGGCGCATTATCGGAAAGGGTGAAGACCTGGGGCCATTGCCCCAGACCCCTTTTATGTCGAGGCTGCGCTTGCAGCGTTGTCACTGCGCCCACTCATCGGCGGGAGACAATAGCCTGCGGCAGCAAGGCGTGCACGCCGCTGGTGCAAGCGCTACGCCGACAGTTCCGGGGTCTGGGGCAATGGCCCCAGAACTTCCCCTTCACCGTATCCCTCAGTTCGCCAGCAGATGCTCCTCGGCGATCTTCGCCTTCCAGTGCTGCGGCGCGAGGGTGTGGACGTTGTTCCCCCCGGAATCGACTGCCACCGTTACCGGCATATCCTCGACGGTGAACTCGTAGATCGCTTCCATGCCGAGGTCTTCGAAGCCCACGACCTTGGCTTCCTTGATCGCACGCGAAACAAGGTACGCCGCGCCTCCGACCGCCATCAGGTAGGCCGACTTGTGCTCGGCGATGGACTGGGTTGCAGCCGGACCGCGCTCGGACTTGCCGATGGTGGCGAGCAGGCCAGTGCCCAGCATCATGTCCATGAACTTGTCCATGCGCGTGGCAGTGGTGGGGCCGGCGGGGCCGACGGCTTCGTCGCGCACCGGATCGACCGGGCCGACGTAGTAGATCACGCGTCCGGCGAACTCGACGGGCAATTCCTCGCCCTTCGCCAGCATGTCCTGGATACGCTTGTGCGCGGCGTCGCGGCCGGTCAGCATCTTGCCGTTGAGGAGGAGGCGGTCGCCCTGCTTCCAGCCCTGCACCTCTTCAGAGGTCAGCGTGTCGAGATTGACCTTCTTGGCGGCCTTGTCGGGCTTCCAGTGCACCTGCGGCCACTCGTCCAGCTTCGGGGTTTCTAGGAAGCTCGGGCCCGAACCGTCGAGGGCGAAGTGCGCGTGGCGGGTAGCGGCGCAGTTGGGGATCATCGCGACGGGCTTGCCGGCGGCGTGGCACGGCCAGTCAAGGATCTTGACGTCGAGGATCGTGGCAAGGCCGCCGAGGCCCTGCGCGCCGATGCCCAGTGCGTTGACCTTGTCGAAGATCTCGATGCGCAGCGCCTCGATGTCGTTCTGGGGGCCGCGCTGCTTGAGCTGCGCCATGTCGATCGGCTCCATCAGGCTCTGCTTGGCCAGCTTGACGCAGTGTTCGGCGGTGCCGCCGATGCCGATGCCCAGCATGCCCGGCGGGCACCAGCCGGCACCCATCTGGGGCAGCATCTCGACCACCCAGTCAACGATGGAATCGCTGGGATTCATCATCTTGAACTTGGACTTGTTCTCGGACCCGCCGCCCTTGGCCGCGACGTCGACCGAGATCTTCGAACCCGGCACCATCTCCACCGAGAGTACGCAGGGCGTGTTGTCCTTGGTGTTGCGGCGGGTGAAGGCAGGGTCGGCCAGCACCGAGGCGCGCAGCTTGTTCTCCGGGTGGTTGTAGGCCCGGCGCACACCTTCATCGACCACGTCCTGAAGCGACTTGTCGGATTCGAGGCGGCAGTTCTGGCCCCACTCGATGAAGACGTTGACGATGCCGGTGTCCTGGCAGATCGGCCGGTGGCCTTCCGCGCACATGCGGCTGTTGGTCAGGATCTGCGCGATGGCATCCTTGGCGGCCGGGCCGACTTCGGCGTCGTAGGCGTCGCCCAGCGCGCGGATGTAGTCCATCGGATGGTAGTAGCTGATGTATTGCAGCGCGTCGGCGACGGAATCGATCAGGTCTTCTTCGCGGATGGTTACCATATCTGTCATGGAATTTTCGCTCCCGGTTCTGGCGGATAACGTGAATTTGCCGGTGCCATAGGCCGCGAGGGGCCTATCGTCAAAGCGCTTGATCTGATCGACCGGCGTATACGCAAATGGCTTGGCCTGACCGGCGGCTTCGCCTAGAAGCGCGCTATTAGTGCCGTCTTCGCAAGGCTTCGATGCCCAACGCGCCAGCCGGATCTGCGAACGAATTAGGGAACTGCACCTGATGACCTTGACCGAGGAACGGTCGGCACCGACCGGCGCCGCCATCTCCGTAGCGCGCCGCGCGATGATCTCCAGCCAGCTGCGTACCAGCGGCGTGAACGAGCCCTGGGTGCTCGAAGCCATGGCCGGCATCGCGCGGGAGGACTTCGTGCCTGCCTCCATGCGGGATGCCGCCTATATCGACCGCGCGATCCCGCTAGGCGAAGGCCGCTTCCTGGCCGCGCCGCTGGTCCACGGCCGCATGCTTGCCGAAGCCGAACCTGCCAAGACCGACAAGGTCCTGCTGGTGGGTGATGGCGCGGGCTATCTTGCCGCGCTGCTGCGTCCGCTGGCCGGTTCGGTCGACGCCGTTGCTCCCGCCGATGCCGCCAATGCCGGTGAGGGCGGTTACTCGCTCGTCGTCATCGACGGCGCGGCCGAAGTCCTACCAGAAGCGCTCGGCGCCCGTCTCGTCGACGGCGGCCGTATCGTCACCGGCCTGGTGGAACGCGGCGTCACCCGCCTTGCCGCTGGCCGCAAGGCTGCCGGCGCGGTTTCGCTGCTGCCGCTCGCCGAAATGGGCATTCCGGTTCTGACGGAATTTGCAGCGCCCAAACGCTGGAGCTTCTGAGCATGGCCCGGTTCGCGAAGCGTGCCGGGCTGCTCGCAGGGGGATGTCTGATACTGACGGCCGGCTCACCTGCGTGGGCCGATACCCTTCGCGACGCGCTGGTCATTGCATATCAGTCCAACCCCACACTCGAATCGGCGCGGGCCCAGCAGCGCGCCAATGACGAGAACGTGCCCATTGCGCGCGCCGCCGGCCTGCCGTCGGCCAGTGCGAGCGGGACCTACACGGAATTCCTGAAGCAGAGCGAGAATTCGTTCAACGCCCCGTCGCGCACCGTGAACGCGGGCGCGGATCTGGGCGTACCGATCTATTCGGGCGGCGCGGTGAAGAACCGCGTCAAAGCCGCCAAGATCCGCGTCGAAGCCGGCCAGGCCGACCTGCGCGGGACGGAAAGTTCGCTGTTCTCCTCCGTGGTCGCGGCCTACATGGACGTGATCCGCACCGAGGCGATCGTCGGGCTGAACCGCAAGAACGTGAGCGTGCTGCAGACCAACCTGCAGGCCACCGGCGACCGTTTCGAGATCGGCGACCTTACCCGCACCGACGTCGCCCAATCGCAGTCACGCCTCGCCGTTGCGCAAAGCGACCTGCGCACCGCAGAGGCGAACCTCGCCGCGGCGCGCGAAACCTATATCCGCCTCGTCGGTACGGCACCCCAGGCACTCGAAGCCCCGCCGCCGCTCCCCAACCTTCCCGCAACCGCGGATGACGCGGCTGCCATCGCGCTCGATTCCAATCCCGACCTGATCGGCGCGCGCGAACGCACCAAAGCAGCGGACAAGGACATCGACGTGGCAGGGGCAGGGCGCCTTCCCACGGTCAGGCTGTTCGCACAGGGCTCCTATAACAACTATCTGGGCACGCTGGCACGCGGCGTTCCCAGTTCGGGGGTATCGCAAACCGATACCTCGGCGCAGGCCGGCGCCCAGCTTTCGATCCCGATTTTCCAAGGCGGCCTTCCTGCCGCGCAGCGCCGGCAGGCCACGGCCACCGCCTCCGCTGCGCTGGAGCAGGAAATCGCCACCGAACGCGATGTGATCGCCCAGGTGCGGTCCGCCTATACCTCGTACATCGCCTCGAACGACCTGATTCGCTCGTCGCAGGTAGCCGTGGATGCTGCCGGGCTCAGCCTTGAGGGAGTTAAGGCGGAGAATTCGGTCGGCAACCGCACGATCCTCGATATCCTCAACGCCGAACAGGAACTGCTCAATGCGCAGGTCCAGCTGGTGACCGCCCGGCGCAATGCCTACGTCGCCGGCTTCACCCTGCTGGCCGCGATGGGCCGGGGCGAAGCGCGCGACCTAAACCTCGATGGCGGCACGCTCTACGATCCCGACCTCAACTACCGGCGTGTGCGCGGCAGGTTCAATGACTGGGACAACGATCCCGCTCCGGTCGCCCGCTCCACCCGTACTACCGGCACCCCGGCGCAGGACGGCGAAATCCCGGCATCGCAGGAACCTTAAAGCCGGATTCACGAAAAAATCCTGATTCGGCAAAAGGACTTGTGCGCGCCGGGTTTTCGTAGGAAATCCAGTCTACTTGAAATCAACCGGCGTGCATCGGGACGCCAACGGGGACGAATTCGCAATGCGGCAGAACGGTGAACCTTCGGTCGAGGAGATCCTCCAGTCGATCAAGCAGGTCATCGCGCGCGATACCCTTGCGGATCCGCGTCCTGCCCGCCCCTTGCGCGATAACGCGATCGAAGCCCTCCTCGGGTCCACCCCCTTCACAGACGATGACGACGTGCTGGAACTGCAGGAAGCCGCACAGCTGCCTTCGCAGGCCCCGGACGACAGTGAAGAATCTCCGCTGATCCAGCCCGGTGCGCGCAATTCCATGCGCGAATCGCTGGCCGCGCTCGCCATGCTGTCCGAACCCGGCGCCCAGCCGCAAATCGTCCGCTCCGGCGAAACCTCGCTCGAAGCGTTGACCCGCGAACTTCTGCGCCCGGCGCTGGCGGAATGGCTGGACAAGAACCTGCCGCCGATGGTCGAGCGCCTCGTCGCCGCCGAAATCGCGCGGATCGTCGGCAAAAAGGGCTGATCGGGGCCGCGCTCAATCAGGGGCCGGGCTGGACCTTGGCCCCCGCGCTCCCTACCTTTCGGCTCATGCCAAAGCCCGATCCCGCGCTGCTCGACCCTGCGCGTTACCCGTTTTCCTGCACCATCGAGCCGCGCTTCGGCGATCTCGATATCAACCTGCACATCAACAACGTGGCGATAGCCGGTCTTCTCGAAGACGGGCGCGTGCGATTCCACCGTGCCAGCGGATACCGCGATGCCCTGACCGGCCTGTCTTCGATGATCGCCAGCATCGCCATCGAATATCTGGGCGAGGGCCATTACCCCGATCCGGTGACGATCCACAGCGCCGTCGAGGATACCGGCCGCTCCAGCCACCGTCTTGTCCAACTGCTCATGCAGGAGAAGCGCGTGGTCGCCTTTGCCCGCAGCGTCATGGTGATCGTCGGCAAGGACGGACCCGTCCCTCTCCCCGCCTCTTTCGCGGACCAGATAGACCAATGGAGGCTGAGGCCATGAGCACCCACGCCGCAGGACACCGCGAAATCGAGAAGGCGCAAAATGCGCTGGCCAAGACCGGCGGCGACAGCATCCAGCGCCACATCTTCATCTGCGCGGAACCGCAAAAGGGCGAGTGCTGCTCACCCGAAGCAGGCCAGGCCGCCTGGAAGTACCTGAAGAAGCGCCTGAAACAACTCGGCCTCGACGGCCCCAAGTCATCCAACGGGGGCGGCGTGGCGCGCACCAAGGCGGATTGCCTGCGCATCTGTTTCGCCGGACCGATCGCGGTCGTCTGGCCCGACGGCGTCTGGTATCATTCATGCAACGAGGAAGCGCTGGAAAAGATCATCCAGCAGCACCTCATCGGCGGCCAGCCGGTAGAGGAATATCGCCTGCATCCGAAGCCAGGCTGAAAAGCCCTACTTTCCGGTGCTCTCATCCTCAAGTGGATCCACAACCGCGTCGTCGTGACCGCTTCCGCTCGACAGGAATACCAGCCCCATCAGCGCCGAGGCCAGCAGCATCGTGAAACCCACGCCCAGCGCGGCCGCGATGTAGAAATGGACCGATACCATCCCGTTCGAACGATAGAGCAGGATCGCCGAACCCGCGACAAGGCCCACGGTGACGGCCATCATCCAACCCATGATGCGCCGGTAACGCGCCCAGGCATGGGCCGCCCTGGCCGGATCGTCGAGAGGGGAGCGCCGTGTCATGCCGCCCCATTTGGCCCCGCCGCCCCGCGCCCGCAAGCAAATCATGGCTGGCGGCGGCGCGGGCCTGTGATACTCTTCTCCCGGGGCGATCGGTAAAAAGCAGGGGCCCTTTGCAAATAGGGAGACCAAGACGATGACCATTGGTCGTATTATCGAAGGCCGCACCGCTGTCGTTACCTGCGACATCGCCACCACCGTACGCGAAGCCGTGGCGATCCTCGCAGAGCGGCGCATCGGCGCCGTTCCGGTGATGGAAAACAGCGAGATCGCCGGCATTTTCTCGGAACGCGATGTGATCTACCGGCTCAGCGAAATCGGCGCCGGCGTTCTCGACATGCCGCTGGGCCACATCATGACCGCCTCGCCGGTGACGGTGGAACCCGATACCTCGGTAATCGCGGCGCTGTCGCTGATGACCCGCCGCCGCATTCGCCACCTTCCGGTGCTGAGCGGCGCGGACATGATCGGCTTCGTCTCGATCGGCGATCTTGTGAAGCACCGGATCGACATGATCGAGCACGAGGCCGCCGCGATGCGGGACTACATCCAGACGGCCTGACCGGCGCCATTTCACGGCCCCTGATTTCAGGGCGCCTATATTGACCGCGCCGCTGCTTGCCGCAGGGGCTGTGCGCGCCTACATCGTGGGCATGGAACAGCACAGCCTGACACTCAGCCCCTCGGCGGCCGCGCGCGTTGCCGCGATCGCCAGCAAGCAGGGCAAGCCCGCCATCCTGCGCCTCGCCGTAGAAGGCGGCGGCTGCTCGGGCTTCCAGTATAAATTCGGCCTCGCCGATGCCCCGGAAGGCGACGATAGCGTCACCGAAACAGACGGCGTGCGCCTCGTCGTCGATGCCGTCAGCCTCGATCTTGTCGCCGGCTGCGTCGTCGATTTCGTCGAGTCGCTGGGCGGCGCCGCCTTCAAGGTCGAAAATCCCAATGCAGCGGCAGGCTGCGGTTGCGGGTCCAGCTTCTCGGTATGAGAATCTCGACGTACAACATCAACGGGGTCAAGGCGCGCCTGCCCCGCCTGCTCGAATGGCTTGAAGAAACCCGTCCCGCTGTCGCCTGCCTGCAGGAGATCAAGACGCAGGACGAAGGCTTCCCGATGGCCGAGTTCGAGAAGCTGGGATACAAAGGCATCTGGCACGGCCAGAAGGGCTTCAACGGCGTCGCCATCCTGGCAGACGGCGAAGCGCCGGTGGAAATCCAGCGCGGCCTTGAGGGCGAACCTGAGGACGAACACTCCCGCTACCTCGAAGCGGACGTCTTCGGTATTCGGGTCGTGTGCATCTACCTACCCAACGGCAACCCGCTGCCGGGCCCCAAGTTCGACTACAAACTGCGCTGGATGGAACGCCTGCGCCGCCGCATGGATGCGATCAAGGCCCAGGAAGTGCCCGCAATCATTACTGGCGACTACAACGTCATCCCCACCGACCGCGACATCTGGGCGCCGCCCGCGATGGCCGCAGACGCCCTGATGCAGCCGCAATCGCGCGATGCGTATTTTCGCCTGCTCGGCGATGGGTGGACGGATGCTCTTGCCACCCACAACCCGCGCGGCGGGGTGTGGACGTACTGGGATTATCAGGCAGGCGCGTGGCAACGCGACCACGGCTTTCGCATCGACCACTCGCTGCTCTCGCCTGAACTGGCGGATCGTCTGGTGGCCTGCGGCGTGGACAAGGAACATCGCGGCCGGGAAAAGGCCAGCGATCATGCTCCGGTCTGGGTAGAACTCAGCCAGTAATCTGGAAGGGAAGGGTCTGGGGCAATGGCCCCAGGTCTCCTTCGCTGCGCTAACAAATCAGCGATAGAAAACGTGATTGTCGACCCGCGCCAGACGGGTCAGGCGCCAATTGGGCGAAACCCGCGTGGCGTGGAAGAACAGCGCGCCCTTTGCCGGGCTTTTCCAGCTGCCTTCGTCGGCGATCTGCGCCACGGCAACGGCTTCGCGCCAGCTCATCGAGCCTTCGCGAACGGAAGGCATCGAACGTCCGCGCACAAACGAGAACTGCGAGGGCTGATACACCACGCCGCAATAGCTGGTGGGGAAGCGGCCCGACTTCGAACGATTGACGATCACGCGGCCCACGGCGAGCCTGCCTTCGAGGGTTTCACCGCGCGCTTCGAAATAGATCGCGCCGGCGAGGCAACGCATTTCGTTCGACATGTCATCCGGCATCGACTGCTGCGATACCAGTTCCTGAAGCGAATCTGCGTCGGGAGAAATGTCGGTCCCGTCGGTTTCCTCGGCGCCGTCTTCGGCGGGGAGGGCCTGGACCATAGGCCGGGAAACGAATTCCACGGCGGGCTTCTGTTCAGTCAGTATCGGAATCAAGTCCGATGCCGCTGCGCCCGAGCCCTGGGCGCTCAACAGTGCGGTCAATACCGTTGCGGCCAGCGCCATGACGCCCGCCCATTCAACCTTGGTTCGCATTTAATCATATCAACGGCGGTGAACCGATCCGACACAGGCTGGAACGGAATGCCGTATTCGGGCGTTCTGATTCCGTTGAGCCTGCCGACGATTCCCCGTCTGCGTGCTAGCCGGGCGACCGAAGTGCCGCCCTTGCCGCTTTCGCGTTTGCGAGGGCGGCCATTAACTTGCATGGCGTGCAAGTCAACCTTGTTCGGCTTCTCCGCCGATGAAGCGTTCGCCCTTCGCGACGTCAAGTTCCACGATCCACATATCGGGGTCCTGTGCCTTGCGCCGGTCCAGGTAGTCCTGAAACGCGAAAGGGTCCTGCGAATCCTGAGTCCGCGAGCAGCGCCATGGGCGAGTCCCGTCCAGTTCCGGCATCCGTTCGAACAGACGGGAAGCCGCGCCGTTGTGGGCAAGGACGACAAGGATCGTCCCGGCGTCGCGCTCACCCTTTGCCAGAACCGCCGCGAAGCCGCCTTCGGCGTTGACCTGTCGAATAAGGGCGGAAACTTCGAGATGTGCGGGAAGCCGCGCGTCCATCGGTTTAGCCCGAAACCGGCGGAATCGAGTATCCGGGCAGGCTGGACAGCGCAATTCGCGAGCGCATGAACGTGGCGGTGCCGCGCCCGCATTCGTCTCCGTCCTCATCCAGGAGCCAGGATTCGGCCACCAGAACCCGGCGGCGACCGCTTACCCACCGGCCTTCAGCCACGATGCGGCCGCCCTTTATGGGCTTGCTGAGGTGCATGTTGAACGAGGTGGTGAGCAGGAACCGATCGGTGACGTGGGTGTTGGCGGCATAAAAGGCCGCATCATCGAGCATCTTGAAATAGATCGTGCCATGTGCCGCGCCAGCGGCGTGGAAGCAATCCGGTTCGACCAGAAAGGTGATGCGCGAGAGGCCCTCGCCGGTGATTTCCAGCGAGGAACGGAACATTTGGTTGATCGGGGCAGAGGCGTAGAGGCTTTCGAGAGCCCGCCAGTGCAATCCCGCGCCGGCAGTCCCCGAAACATCTTCGAGGCTACCGGGAGCCGTCAGGTCATGCGGCATCGCGGTCGATAACATTGCTCAGGAGGCCGTATAGCGCCTCGGGACCGGGAGCGGCCATCAGGGCCTCGCGCATGCGTTCGTCCCGCATCATGCGCGAGATCGCGGCCAGGGCGTGGAGGTGCGTGGCCCCTGCACCCTCGGGAGAGAGCAGGCCGAACACGAGGTCCACAGGCATGCCATCGGCGGAATCGAACTCGACCGGGGATTCCAGGCGCATGAATGCAGCCACCGGACGGCCCAGTCCCGGCATTCGGGCATGAGGGATGGCGATGCGGCGGCCGAAGCCGGTGCTGCCCAATTCTTCACGCTCGGCGACGCGCGCCAGCACGGCCTTATGGTCGAGACCATAAACCGCCGCGAACTGGGCCGCGAGCCTATCCAAAATTACGTTCTTGCTGTCCGCGGCCACCGTAATCACGGCGTCGGGAAGCAGTGCAAAAAGCCCACTCATTGCGATTCTGATACTAGAGTTTGACCGGTTTCCAAAGCTGAATACCCCTAAAAACCCCCGGCGAACCGGGGGTTTTTCTTCTTCTCCTCAGAGATCAGAAGCGGTTACGTCAAAGAGACGTAAATCCCGGGCACCAATCCTGGAACCTCAGTGTGGTTCGACCCAGCCAATCGAACCGTCGCCACGGCGGTAAACCATATTATGGCGTCCCGTTCCAGCGTTTTTGAAAAATAACGCCGTAGTATTACGCAAGTCGAGCATCATTACCGCGTCGGAAACGGTGGCTTCGGGAACATCGACGCGTGTCTCGGCGATGACCACAGGTGCGTCGACTTCAAGTTCCTCGTCTTCCTCGGTCCGAGATTCCTCGAAGATGATGTAGGCGGCTTCCTCGACCGATGCGGTGTGGGCTGCCTGTTCGTGACGATCGGTCAGGCGGCGCTTGTAGCGGCGCAGTTGCTTGTCGATCTTTTCGGCCGACTGGTCGAACGAGATGTGCGCGTCCTGCGCGCTGCCCGTGCCCTTGAGGACGAGGTTCTGCATCACATGCATGATGATGTCACAGCGGAAAGCGCCCGCAGGGGCCTTGCTGAAAGTGACGTGCGAGGACAGCGCCCGGCTGAAATACTTCTCGATGATCGCCGTGAGCCGTTCGTTGGCGTGGACCTGAAGGGCCTCGCCGGTTTCGACCTGGTGACCGGAGACGCGGATATCCATGGGCGTATTCTCCTTTTTAGAGTTCAGGCACCCCAGAGCGGGGTATCGACCGACTTGAGAAACCCTGCGTGAGCAATGAGTTCCTCGTCGGAAGCCGCGTGGGGACGCGGCTGACGGAATATACGGTCCTTCGTGTTGAGAACCTTGATTTCCGTCACGATCTTGGTGGTTTCGGCAACGAGTTCGAGGCCGATCTGACGGCCTCCGCGAAGCTCGACATAAACTTGGGCCAGCAATTCGGCATCTAGCAGGGCGCCGTGCTTGGTGCGGTGGCTACGGTCGATCCCGTAGCGCGAACACAGTGCATCGAGCGACAGCTTCGCACCCGGATGGCGCACCTTGGCGAGCGCTACGGTATCGACCATCCGGTCCCGGCTGACGATCGGCATGCTGCACAGCGCCAGCTCGGCATTGATGAAGTTGAAGTCGAAATTGGCGTTGTGCGCGATCATCGGGCTGTCCTCGATGAAGTCGAGGAAATCCTGCGCCGAAGCTGCGAACAGCGGCTTGTCGGCGAGGAAGGAATCGGACAGTCCGTGAACCGCCTCGGCCTCAGCCGGCATTGAACGCTGGGGGTTGAAATAGGCGTGGTAGGACTGCCCCGTTGCCACGCGATTGATCATTTCGATGCAGCCGATTTCCACCATTCTATCCCCGTTTTTCGGGTCAAATCCGGTCGTTTCGGTATCGAAGATGATCTCTCTCATCCCTCTCCATATCTGCCTCGTCTCACCCGAGTGCAAGGGCCTGAGGGGGATTATTACATTCGGGTCAGCGCCCGCACGATACCGGCCACCTGTTCTCGCGTTTCCTCGAGCGAAATTCCGGTGTCGATGACATGATCGGCGCGGGCGCGCTTTTCCGCGTCGGGAACTTGAAGTCCTAGAATCTGCTCGAATTTTTCCGACGTCATGCCGGGGCGGGCCAGTACGCGGGCGCGCTGTACATCGGCCGGGGCGGAGACCACCGCGACAGCGTCCAGCCCCTGGTCACCGCCCTTTTCATAGAGCAGCGGGATGTCGAATGCGACCAGAGGCGCCTGCGCATTTTCGCGTAGAAAATCACCGCGCATGGCTGCCACTGCGGGGTGAACGATTCGCTCCAGCTGGCTGAGCCTGTCCTTGTCGCCGAAGACAGCGGCGCCCAGCTTCGGGCGATCTACTCCGCCAGGCCCGGTGGTGCCGGGGAAGGCTTCCTCGATAAGCGGCAGCAGCGCGCCGCCCGGGCCTTGCAACTGGTGCACGGCGGCATCGGCATCAAACACCGGCACGCCCAACTCGCGCAGCATCCCGGCAACGGTAGACTTACCCATGCCGATCGAGCCAGTGAGACCGAGGATCTTCGTCACGAACCGAGTATTTCGCGCAGTGCCGCATCGCGCTCGCGCGGAGGCTTCGCGCCAAAGAAGCGGGTGAAAGCGCTGTCTGCCTGGCCGATCAGCATCGACAGGCCATCGACCGTCTCGAACCCGGCGGCGCGGGCGGTTTGCAGGAAATCGGTGTCCAGCGGATTGGTGACGATGTCATAAACCACGCTGCGCGGCGGCGCGTGGCTAAAATCGAAGGGCAGGGGCGGCTGACCGGCCATCCCCAGCGGGCTGGCATTGATGATGAGGTCGAAGCACTGCTCGCGGTCATCGAAAGCGAAATCGGTGGGATCGGCAAAATGGCTGAGGCCGATTGCGTGGTGTTCGCCGTTCGGTGCGAGTTCGTCGAGCATCGCGCGCGCCTTGGCCGGATCGCGCCCGGCGAGGACGATCACGAACTTCGCATCGGCCAGCGCCGCCACGATTGCCCGCGCCGCGCCGCCGGTGCCCAACACCCGTGCCATGCGGAACAGGTGAATCTTGTCGACTTCCTCCTGAATCGGTTCGAGGAAGCCCGGAGCATCGGTGTTGTAGCCGGTGAGGGTGCCGTCCGCTTCGCGCACCACGGTGTTCACGGCGCCGATCCGCTCTGCCAGCGGATCGAGCCGGTCGAGCAGCGGTATGATTGCCAGCTTATGCGGCATCGTCACGTTGCAGCCGCGCCATTGCGGATCGCTGCGACGCTGGGCAAGATAGTCGCCCAAGGCTTCCACGCTGACCTGGTGGTGGTCGTAGCGGCCGGGAAGACCCAGTTCCGCCAGCCAGAAATTGTGGATCGCCGGTGATTTCGACTGCGCGATCGGATCGCCGATCACTTCGGCATAAATAGTCATCGCGCCATCACTCCCAGGTTGCGCAGCGCCGACTGCACCATGAGCAGCGGCATGCCAAGGATGGTGAAGTAATCTCCGTCGATACGCTCGAACAATTGCACGCCGCGCGCCTCGATGCGGAATACGCCAACGCAGGCGGCGACTTCGGGCCATTCGGCATCGAGGTAGCTCTCGATGAAATCATCCGAAAGCGGCGCGACGTGAAGCTGCGCCAATGCGGTGTCCGCCCAGAGGACTTCGCCGTCCCGCACCAGCGCGGCGGCGCTGTGCAGTTCCATCACTTTGCCCGAGAAAAAGCGCAAATGTGCGGCGGCATCGGCGCGGCTTGCAGGCTTGTCGAACCGCCGGCCTTCCACCGAAACGAGCGAGTCGCTGCCCAGCACGATTTCGCCCGATGTTTCACGTGAAACAACTTCGGCCTTGGCGCTGGCAAGAGCGAGCGCCACCTGCGCGGGGGGTGCGTCAGCCAGCGTCGCTTCAAGCGCGCGCTCGTCGATGTGGGCAGGCTGGGCGCGGAAAGCGATTCCGGCAGCTTCGAGCATGGCGCGCCGAGAGGCGCTCTGGGATGCGAGAACGATCATGGGGATTTTTTCCGTAAGTGCGCGTCAGATCGGTTTGGGGCCGACCTGTCCGGTTTCGCCGGCGGCCTTGCGCTCGTTGTAGAGGTTGATGACCGCTGCGGCGGTTTCCTCGATCGAGCGGCGGGTAACGTCGATCACCGGCCATGAGTTGTCGGCGAACATACGCCGGGCATATTTGAGTTCGCTGTCCACGGCATCGTTGTCGACATAATCCGTGTCGGGCGACTGGCTGAGCGACAGCAGGCGGTTGCGCCTGATCTGGATCAGCCGGTCGGGCGCGGTGGTCAATCCCACCACCAGCGGGCGCCGCAAATCGAACAGCGACGGCGGAGGCGGGCTTTCAACCACGATCGGGATATTGGCGACCTTGTAACCGCGATTGGCGAGGTAGATCGAAGTCGGCGTCTTGCTGGTACGCGAAACGCCCGCCAGCACGATGTCGGCCTCCTCCCATTCCTCCCACAGGATGCCGTCGTCATGCGCGATGGTGAACTGGATCGCATCGACGCGCGCGAAGTAGGCGTCGTCAAGCCGGTGCTGGCGGCCGGGGCGGCCCTTGGCTTCCTGACCGAGCAGGGCTTCGAGCGCATCGGTCACCCCGTCGAGCACTGCGATGGCGGGCAGGCCCAGCGATTGGCAGCGTTCTTCCAGTCGGCCGCGGGTTTCTTCGTTCACCAGTGTGAAGAAGACGAGGCCCGGGTTCGCCGCGATCTCGCCCATGATCCGGTCGAGGTGCTGCTGCGAGCGCACCATCGGCCAGAAATGGCGCAGAACGTCGGAATCGTCGAACTGCGCAAGCGCAGCCTTGGCGATCATTTCCAGCGTTTCGCCGGTGGAATCGGACAGCAGATGGAGGTGGAATCGCGCCATGGTCGGCTTTCGCTGGCCCTTCTTGCGGGCACTGTGGACCAGCGCCGTGCCTTGTGGATATGTTCCGGCATAAACCACGGGAGCAATCCGGTGACAACTCGCAGGCGCCGATTCCTGCCCGCTAACGGGATTCAACGAGTCAGGATGTGGACAGCCGGGCCGTTTCCATCAACACCCTGTGGAGAAGGCGAACAAACCTTCGTTGACTCAACGAAGGCTGAGAGTCGCATGAACCGCTAGGGCCTGTTCATCGGGGTACAAATCGGGCAATGCGCAGCCGTCCCCGATATCCACAGGACCAACTACTCCCATCAACCTTATATAAATTCTCTATATTTTTTTGATTGGACGAAAACGCGATGCCCGGCCTGCTTCTCGACACCCTGCGCGGAACCGTTTCCAGCAGCGATTCAAACGGCGATTCAGCACCGCGCCCGATCTGGCTGATGCGCCAGGCAGGGCGCTATCTTCCGGAGTACCGCGAACTGCGCGCGGAAAAGGGCGGATTTCTCGCACTGGTCTACGATACCGAAGCTGCGGCCGAGATCACCTTGCAGCCGATTCAGCGTTTCGGTTTCGACGGCGCGATTCTGTTTTCCGACATCCTGATCGTGCCTTACGCGATGGGGCAGGACCTTCAGTTTCTCGCGGGCGAAGGGCCCAGACTCAGCCCCAAACTGGTCGATCACGCGCTTGAAAGCCTTGTCGCGGTGCCTGAAAGGCTGTCTCCGATCTACGACACCGTGCGCAAGGTTCGTAGCCAGCTCGCGGCCGACAAGACCATGCTGGGGTTCGCCGGCTCGCCCTGGACGGTCGCGACGTATATGGTCGCAGGCGAGGGCAGCCGCGATCAGCATGACACGCGTGCTATGGCTTACCGCGATCCCGGCGCGTTCCAGGCGATCATCGATGCCGTGACCGAAGTTACCGTCGAATACCTGTGCGGCCAGATTCAGGCGGGCGCCGAAGCCGTGCAGCTTTTCGATTCGTGGGCCGGCAGCCTTTCGCCTTCGCAATTCGAGCGTTGGGTGATCGCGCCCAACGCAAAAATCGCCGCTGCCGTGAAGGCGCGCCATCCCGAGACTCCGATCATCGGCTTTCCAAAGGGTGCAGGCGAAAAGCTGCCTGCCTATGCCCGCGAGACTGGCGTGGATGCAGTCGGCATCGATGAGACGATCGACCCCCTCTGGGCTATGCGCGAGCTTCCGGAAGGGCTACCGGTGCAGGGCAATCTTGATCCGCTGCTCCTGCTTTCAGGCGGGGCGGAACTGGAAAGCGGAGCGCTTGCGGTACTTGAGGCTTTCGCGGATCGTCCCCACGTCTTCAACCTCGGCCACGGTATCGGCCAATTCACGCCGATCGCCCATGTCGAGCAGCTGCTGTCCATCGTGCGCGGTTGGCGCGGCTGAGATAATTTGGCAGCTGACCGGCAGGCCCAAGGCACGCTAGAAGAGGTTTCATGGAGCAGATTTTGTCCACCACTTACCTGTGGCTGAAGGCCGGTCACGTTATCTTCGTGATCTTCTGGATGGCCGGGCTGTTCATGCTGCCGCGCTATTTCGTCTACCATCAGGAATCCGAGCCGGGCTCGGCCGAGGAACTGCGCTGGATCGACCGTGAGGCGAAGCTGCGCAAGATCATCCTGACACCCTCGATGATCGCCGTCTGGGTGCTGGGCCTGCTTACCGCCAGCGCCATCGGCGCCTGGGGCGAGGGCTGGCTCCACGTCAAGCTGCTGTTCGTGCTTGGCCTTTCGGGCTATCACGGCTGGCTCGTGGCCTATTCGAAGAAACTGGCCAAGGGTGAGCGTCCGCTGACCGGCAAGAAGCTGCGCCTGCTTAACGAAGTGCCCGGCCTTGCCGCTGCGGTCATTGTCATTCTGGTGGTCGTCAAGCCTTTCTAGGAAGGCTTTCGGGAGTCTAGCGAATGATCTTCCTCCTTGCCGCCGCCGCCGCTCTCACCGGGCTTCCCAAGGCAGACGAGGACGATCTGCGGTGCCTCGCCTATCTTTCCGTTGCCGCCGGCAAGGTTGACGGTGACCAGCGGCGCAAAGTCGATGGGGGGGCGCTCTACTACTTCGGCCGGATTGAATCGCGGTCTCCGCAGCTGGACATCGGGGCGCAGCTGGAGAAAATCCTCCACGCGCCAGGCTATGGCCCGGAAACATACCAGGCAGACAAGGCCCGCTGTCACGGGCAACTGGATCCCCTCGCCACCCGCTTCGATGCTTGGCGAGGCCGCTACGAGGGCGGTGAATAGGCGGCGCAGGACAGTCTGCAGCCGTCTTTCCGTCCGCCTCGCTCACAAACCATTCGGCAGATTGTTTCGTTGACCGCTGCGCAGGCAGCGATTATCGCGATTCCTGTTCCGGCACAGGGGACGCCGCTTTCGTTGGCGTGCCCGGATCTGCTTTCCCCAAGCCCATTGATCCGCCGGCCGATACTCCAATTTCCATTCGGAAACCAAAATGCATCTTAAAGAACTCAAGAAAAAATCATCGGCCGAGCTGGTCGAAATGGCCGAGGAACTGGGCGTCGAAGGCGCATCCACCCTGCGCCGCCAGGACCTGATCTTCGCGATCCTCAAGGAAGTGTCCGAGGACGGCGAGGAAATCGTTGGCCAGGGCACGATCGAAGTGCTGACCGACGGGTTCGGCTTCCTGCGCAGCCCCGAGGCGAACTATCTCGCCGGCCCGGACGACATCTACGTCTCTCCCAACCAGGTCCGTAAATGGGGCCTGCGTACCGGCGATACCGTCGAAGGCGAAATCCGCGCCCCGCGCGACGGCGAACGCTACTTCGCGATCACCAAGCTGGTCACCGTCAACTTCGACGATCCCGACGCCGTGCGTCACCGCGTCAACTTCGACAACCTGACGCCGCTCTATCCCGATCAGCGCCTGAAGCTCGACTGCCTCGACCCCACGGTGAAGGACAAGTCGGCCCGCGTGATCGATCTCATCTCGCCGCAGGGCAAGGGCCAGCGCGCGCTGATCGTCGCGCCGCCGCGTACGGGTAAAACCGTCCTGCTGCAGAACATGGCTAAGGCCATCACCGACAACCATCCCGAGGTGTTCCTCCTCGTCCTGCTCGTCGATGAGCGCCCGGAGGAAGTCACCGACATGCAGCGCAGCGTGAAGGGCGAGGTCATCTCCTCCACCTTCGACGAACCCGCGCAGCGCCACGTCCAGGTCGCTGAAATGGTGATCGAGAAGGCTAAGCGCCTCGTCGAGCACAAGCGCGACGTGGTCATCCTGCTTGACTCGATCACGCGCCTTGGCCGTGCCTACAACACCGTGGTGCCTTCGTCGGGCAAGGTGCTGACCGGCGGTGTCGATGCCAACGCCCTGCAGCGCCCCAAGCGCTTCTTCGGCGCTGCGCGCAACATCGAGGAAGGCGGCTCGCTTTCGATCATCGCGACCGCGCTGATCGATACCGGCAGCCGCATGGACGAAGTCATCTTCGAAGAATTCAAGGGCACCGGTAACTCGGAAATCGTCCTCGATCGCAAGGTTTCGGACAAGCGCATCTTCCCGGCGCTGGACGTCGGCAAGTCCGGCACCCGCAAGGAAGAACTGCTCGTACCGCGCGATCAGCTTTCGAAGATGTGGGTCCTGCGCCGCATCCTCATGCAGATGGGCACAGTCGATGCGATGGAATTCCTGCTCGACAAGATGAAGGATTCCAAGAGCAACGAGGACTTCTTCGCCACCATGAACCAGTAAGGCTGGATCTGGCGGCATAGACGCAAAACGGAGCGCCGGCAGAAATGCCGGCGTTTCTTTTTTGGTGAGAAGGGGAAGATCTGGGGCCATCGCCCCAGGCCCCGAAACTGTCGTCGCTGCACGTGCATCGACGTAGTTTTATGTCGCATCGTTCCGGACGACGTCTTGCCGCCGGAGGCTAAAAATGTCTTCCGGCGACAAGTACGTGCGATGTCGAAGCTGCACGCGTTACCTCGACGTTAAGGGGTCTGGGGCGATGGCCCCAGGTCTTCCCCTTCAACCTCTTCAGGGCAACAACACCGTAGACCCGGTAGTAGCCCGGCCCTCCAACGCCCGGTGCGCTTCTGCCGCATCCGACAAGGCAAACGTCTGCCCGATCTTCGGATCGAGCACGCCCGAGGCAATCCGGTCGAACAGCTTCTTCGCATTCGTCGCCAGCATTTCCGGCGTGGCGATGTAGTCCGCCAGCGTAGGCCGTGTTGCGTAAAGCGAGCCGCCACGCATCAGGTCCAGCACTGTTATCGGCGGCACGGCGCCTGAGGCATTGCCGTAGCTCACCATGAACCCACGCTTCGCCAGGCATGCCACCGAGGCGTCCCATGACGCTGCGCCGACGCCGTCATAGGCGACGTGGCACATGGCTCCGCCGGTGATTTCCCGCACTGCTGCGGGCAGGTCCTCGAACGAGCAGCAGAGCGAATGTTCGCCGGGAACCTGCGCGGCCTTTCCCGGCGAGCCGGAGTGAGCGATCACCGTCACGCCCTTGTCGAGCAGCCACGGCACCAGCAACGAGCCGACACCGCCTGCGGCCGAGTGGACCAGGGCCACGTCGCCTGCCTTTGCCGGGAAGGTATCTTCGGCAAGGTAGCAGGCGGTCAGGCCCTTTAGCATCACGGCGGCGGCGATTTCGGCTGCGATGCCTTCGGGAATGCGCATGGCCTTGGCGGCGGGGATCACGCGGTGGGTGGCATAGGCACCGCCGTTCTGCGTGGTGCCTACGCGCATTCCAATGGCGAGGGTATCAACGCCTTCGCCGATAGCGACGATGCGCCCCACACTTTCCGAGCCGAGGCTGATCGGCAGCGCGTCGGGGTAGAGGCCCTTGCGATAGTAAGTGTCGATGAAGTTGAGGCCGACGGCCTCGGTCTCGATCAGGACTTCGCCGGCACCGGGGGAGGGCACCGTGAAGTCTTCGCGTTCGATCACTTCAGGCCCGCCGTGGCTGCGCACGATCATCCGGTATCCGCTGGTCATGGGCTTGTCCTTCAGCCGACGTTCTCGGCGAAGAACGCCTCGGTGCGCCCGTCCGCCAGTTCGGCACCGGCTTCGTCGCGGCGAGCGCCGATCTCGGCGGCGAAGCCGTGGTCGAGGCCTTCGTAATCGTGCAGCGTGACGCGTGGATGATCGTCCAAGCCTTCATGCATGGCCTTCTGCGTGGCAGCATCGACGAAGTGGTCGGCGGTGGGAATGTGCAGCATGAGCGGGCGCGAGATCGCATGCTTTTCGCCGAGCATCTGATCGATCATCACGCCGTAGTAGCCCACCGAGGCGTCGATATCGGTGCGCGCGGCAGCCATGTAGGCGATCTTGCCGCCCATGCAGAAGCCGACGAAGCCGACTTTCGCCACGCCTTCTTCGCGGCGGATCCAGTGGATTACCGCTTCGATATCCCGGATACCCAGGTCGAAATCGTGCGCCATCATGTGATCCAGCGCCTGCTGCATCTCTGCTTCGATATAGGGGCTGAGTTCAATGCCCGGCTTCTGGCGCCAGAAGCTGTCCGGGGCGACGGCAAGGTAGCCCTTGGCGGCCCAGTCGTCGGCTTTCTTGCGGATGCCCGCGTCGACACCGAAGATCTCCTGCTGGACGATGATCGCGCCGCGCGGGGTGCCTTCGGGGCGTGCCACGTAGGCCGGGATCATGGCGTCGGCGCCCATTGTGGGGATTTCGGTGTTGGTGGTCATACGACTCTCCAGATTTCGCTTGGCGGGAGTTAGGCAGTTGCAATGGACTTTGCCAAGCGCATGTGTCAGCTATGCTGCGAAAATCCAGCGGGAGGAGGCCGGGATGAAGGTCAATGTCGAGGTCGAATGCTCCCCTGAGGAAGCCCGGCGTTTTCTTGGTCTACCCGATGTCACCCGGGCCAATGATGTTTACGTGGATGCCCTGACGAAGGCGATGCAGGGCGCCGGTAACTTCGACCAGCTCAACGAGCTAACCAAGCAGATCGCACCGATGGGCCAGTTCGGGCTCAAGATGTTCCAGCAGCTGATGGAAAGCGGCATGGGCATGGCGATGAGCGGCGCCGGCAAGCCCGCCAAGAAGAGCGGCGACTGATCACAGCTGGGCCGCTTCATACAGCGGCCCTATTGATCCTCTCATGACCGATACGATCTTCGCGCTCTCCAGCGGTTCGCCGCCTGCTGCCATTGCCGTTGTCCGGCTGAGCGGACCTCATGCGGCTGCGGCTTTGTCGGCGCTCGCCGGAAGCCTGCCGGAGCCCCGCCGCGCCAGTTACCGGACCTTGCGTGTTCCACGTGGAACAGTGCTCGACCGGGCGCTAGTGCTATGGTTCCCCGGGCCCCGTACCGCGACGGGTGAGGATCTGGCGGAACTGCATTTACACGGGGGCAGGGCAGTCGTCGCAGCGGTGGAAACGGCGCTGTCCGATCTGCCGGGAATGCGCCGCGCACAGCCGGGCGAGTTTACCCGCCGCGCCTTCGCCAATGGTCAGATCGACTTGTCCGAAGCGGAAGGGCTTGCCGATCTCCTCTCTGCCGAAACCGAGCTGCAGCGGCGCAGTGCGATCGCGATGGCAGGCGGTGCCTTCTCTGAGCAGGTGAAAGACTGGCGCGGCAGGGTCCTGACATCGTCGGCGGCGGTGGAGGCCGTGCTGGATTTCGGGGACGAGGATGACGTGTCCGATCTTCCACCCGACTTCGCGCTGCGTATCGAAGCGCTGGCCGATGAACTTTCAGACTGGCTTTCGCGCCCCCGCGCAGAGGCCTTGCGCGAAGGCTACCGGGTGGTGCTGGCCGGTCCGCCCAACGCGGGCAAGAGCACTCTGTTCAACGCGCTGGTTGAGGACGAGGCGGCGATCACCGCTCCGCTTGCAGGCACTACGCGCGATGTGCTGACTCGGGCCGTGGCTATCGAGGGTATGCCTTTCCTCTTTGCCGACACCGCCGGGCTTCGCGACGAGACGACCGACGTGATTGAGGCTATCGGTATCGACCGAGCACGCGCTGCGCTGGACCGGGCCGATCTTGTCCTTTGGCTTGGCGCCGAGGGTGATGGCCCGGATGATAGTTGGGAAATCGCCGCTCAGGTCGACCGGAGCGAGGGAGCCGGCAAGGTGGCCTCGCGCCATGCCGTGTCGGCAGTGACGGGTGAGGGGCTTGACGCATTGCGCCGTGATCTCGTCAAGACAGCCCGCCAAGCGATGCCGCGCCCTGGTGATGCCGCGCTTAATGCCAGGCAGCATGGCCTTCTGGCGGAGGCGGAGATTTCTTTGCGGGCCGGACTGGCAGAGCGCGACCCGTTGCTGGTGGCGGAGTGCCTTCGCCGGGTTCGAGTATCGTTTGACGCCCTGATCGGCCGTGCGACGACCGAGGACATGCTCGATACGCTATTCGGACGCTTTTGCATCGGAAAATAAACCGTGTTTCACGTGAAACATCGATACGCGCTTTGACGCGAATCCCGCACTGCGATAAAGGCGTAGATATGCACTCCTTTGACGTGATCGTGATCGGCGGCGGCCATGCCGGCTGTGAAGCGGCAGCCGTGGCTGCCCGCATGGGTGCGCGTGTCGCGCTCGTAAGTTTCGATCTGGGCGCCGTCGGGGCGATGAGCTGCAATCCGGCAATTGGCGGGCTGGGCAAGGGCCACCTCGTGCGTGAGGTCGATGCTTTCGATGGCCTGATCGCCCGCGCGGCCGATGCCTCTGCGATCCACTACCGGATGCTCAATCGCTCGAAGGGTAGCGCGGTACAAGGCCCGCGTGTCCAGGCTGATCGCACGCTGTTCAAGGCAGCGATTCACCGAATGCTGCCTGAGCAGGGTGACCTGACTCTGATTGCCGGAGAAGCGGCGGCGCTGGTCCTCGACGGGGGCAGGGCAGTGGGCGTTGACCTTGCCGATGGCAGCAGGCTCGATGCGCACGCCGTGGTCCTGTGCACCGGCACCTTCCTTGGCGGTACCCTGTTCCGGGGTGAGGAACGCCTCGTCGGTGGCCGCATCGGCGAGGCTTCGGCGCAGCGTCTTGCCGCCCAGATGCGCGAAGCGGCGCTGCCGATGGCGCGGCTCAAGACGGGCACGCCGCCGCGTCTCGATGGCCGCACCATCGATTGGGCGCGTCTTGGCGAGCAGCCCTCAGACGGTGAAAGCTGGACGATGTCGGCCATGGAATCGCGCCGTATCGTGCCGCAGGTATTCTGCGCGATCACCCGTACCAATGAGCGCAGCCACGACGTCATCCGCGCGAACCTGCACCGCTCACCGTTGTTCTCCGGCGCGATCGGTGCGCAGGGGCCGCGCTATTGCCCTTCGATCGAGGACAAGATTCACCGCTTCGCCGACCGCGACGGTCACCAGGTGTTCCTGGAGCCGGAAGGGCTGAGCACCCATC
This sequence comes from Novosphingobium sp. P6W, assembly GCF_000876675.2. Classification (GTDB taxonomy): domain Bacteria; phylum Pseudomonadota; class Alphaproteobacteria; order Sphingomonadales; family Sphingomonadaceae; genus Novosphingobium. The sequence continues at coordinate 117,671 of NZ_CP030352.1, read as the reverse complement.
TGGTCTACCCCAACGGCATCAGTACTTCGCTGCCGGCGGATGTTCAGCGGGCGGTGCTGCGCACTATGGAAGGGCTGGAAGCGGTCGAGATGGCAGTGCCGGGCTACGCGGTCGAATACGATCACATCGATCCGCGTGCGCTGCGCACCAGTCTCGAACTGCGCGATATTCCCGGGCTCTACTGCGCGGGGCAGATCAATGGCACCACCGGATACGAGGAAGCCGCCGCGCAGGGCCTGGTGGCAGGCCTTCACGCAGCCGCCGCGGTGATGGGCCGCGAGGCGCCGCCGCTTGACCGGGCCAACAGCTACATGGCGGTGATGATCGACGACCTGACGCTGCACGGCGTGAGTGAACCGTACCGGATGCTTACCGCCCGGGCCGAATATCGTCTGCGCCTTCGCGCTAACAATGCGACCACTCGGCTTACCCCTCTGGCCATCGCCGCCGGTGCGGCCAGTCCGGCCCGGCGCGAATGGTTCGCCCGGCGCGAGGAATCGCAGGCGGCGCTTTCGCAGGCTTTCGACGCGATTGTCCCGGCAACGGAGATGGCAGCAGCAGGCCTGCCGGTGCGCAGCGATGCGGGCCGACTGCCACTGCGCGAATGGTTCCGCTTCGGCGGGGTCGACATGAAGGGGCTCTCACCCTGGATCGCACCGACGCTGCTGGAGGATGCCGCCCTTGCGGAGGAGATGGCGGAGGACGCGGCTTACGCGCCTTACCTCGAAAGGCAGGAGCGGGAGCTGCGCGACTTGCGGGCAAGCGAAGCGCTGCTGCTCGGCGATGAATTTCCGTATGACCGGACCCCCGGCCTCTCACGCGAGATGATCGAGCGGCTGACCCGGGCAAGGCCAACAACACTCGCGGCCGCTGGCCGCATTCCGGGCATCACTCCGGCCGCGCTTGCTGCGTTGCTGGTTCATGCCCGCAGGGAAGCTGCATGATCACCAACGAAGACGAAGCACGCGATTGGTTGCGCGGGCTTCCCGAATGCGATGACAAGGCCATGGAGCGCCTGACGCTGCTCGTGGAAATGCTGACTGAAGAGAATCAGCGGCAGAACCTGGTTTCCTCTGCCAGCCTCGATCAGGTGTGGATGCGCCACATCGTGGACAGCGCGCAGTTGCTTCCACATGTTCCACGTGAAACATCTCTGCCCTGGATGGACCTCGGCACCGGAGCGGGATTCCCTGGCTTAGTCATCGCGGCGATGCGGCCGGAATGCGAAGTGATCATGGTCGAGTCGCGCAATCGGCGAATCGAGTGGCTTGAGCGCGCAAGAATCGCGATGGGCCTTGAGCGCGCGCGGATTGTCGGCAGCCGTCTCGAACTGGCCGAATCGCAGCCATGCAGTGTCATCTCGGCGCGTGCTTTTGCACCTTTGGAGAAATTGCTCGCATTATCTTCGCGATTTTCCACAAGTGACACGATCTGGCTGTTGCCCAAAGGGCGGTCGGCCAGCCAAGAATTGGACGACCTTCGCAACTGGCGGCATGTGTTCCACGTGGAACAGTCCTTAACGGATCCGCAGGCAGGCATCATTGTCGGCAAACTTGCCGGCGGGAAGGGTAAGACCGCGTGATCCGCATTGCCATTGCCAACCAGAAGGGCGGCGTCGGAAAGACGACGACCGCGATCAATGTCGCTACAGCATTCGCCGCCACGGGTTGGAAGACGCTGCTGATCGACATCGATCCGCAGGGCAATGCATCCACCGGCATCGGCGTGTCCGCCTCAGAACGTGGCGCCTCCTGCTATGACGTGCTGGTCGACCGGGTGCCGGTATCGCAATGCGTGATGCCCACCAAGATTCCCGGTCTGGACCTGCTGCCGGCGACCGTCGATTTGTCCGGTGCCGAGATCGAGCTGGTCAATGCGGAAGACCGCGCCCACCGCCTTCAGCGCACGCTGGGGCCGGAGCTGGGTTACGACGTCTGTCTGATCGACTGCCCGCCCTCGCTGGGACTGCTGACGCTCAACGCGCTCACCGCCGCCGATACTCTGTTGGTGCCGCTGCAGTGCGAGTTCTTTGCGCTCGAAGGGCTGAGCCAGTTGCTCCAGACGGTTGAGCGGGTGCAGCAGCGCTTCAACCCGGACCTTGGCATCATCGGCATCGCCCTGACCATGTTCGATCGCCGCAACCGGCTGACCGAACAGGTTTCCGAAGACGTGCGCTCGGTGCTTGGCAAGCTGGTTTTCGAGACGACGATCCCGCGCAATGTGCGCCTGTCGGAAGCGCCCAGTCATGGTGTTCCGGCTCTCATCTACGATCACGCCTGCGCCGGCAGCCGCGCCTATATGGCGCTCGCCCGCGAACTGATTACCCGCCTGCCCGAAAAGAGGATTGCGGCATGAACGACGACCCCATCATCCGCTTCAGCCTGCCGGGCAATGCGGCTGCCGCGAGTGCCGCTGGCGGCCCCACCAAGCAGAAACCCAAGGGCCTTGGCCGGGGCCTGGGCGCATTGCTGGGCGAAACCCGGCGCGAGGAACCGGTGGCCGGTAATGGCGGCGGCGAGGGCAGGGCGCCGCTAAGGGTTGGCGGGCTGGCCGTTTTGTCGATCGCCGACATCACGCCTGATCCCCAGCAGCCGCGCCGCATCTTCGATGAAGCCGCGCTGGAGGAACTGGCCGCCTCGATCGCCCAGCGCGGAGTGATCCAGCCCATCATCGTGCGCCCGCGTGATAATGGCCGCTACCAGCTTGTTGCCGGTGAGCGTCGTTGGCGCGCCGCGCAGAAGGCCCAGTTGCACGAGATCCCGGCACTTGTACGCGAACTGACCGACCGGGAAGTCATGGCGCTGGCCCTGATCGAAAACCTCCAGCGTGAGGACCTCAACCCGATCGAGGAGGCGCGCGCCTACAACCGCCTGTCCGAACTGGAAGGCATGACCCAGGCCGAGATCGCCCGCATGGTCGACAAGAGCCGCAGCCACGTCGCCAACTTCCAGCGTCTGCTCGCGTTGCCGGAAGGGGTGATTACGCTTGTCGAAAAGAACCAGCTTTCCATGGGCCATGCCCGTGCGCTGATCGGCTGCGACGATGCAGAGGATATCGCCGAGGCTGCCGTCACCAAGCAGATGTCGGTTCGCGAGATCGAGAAGTTGGTACGTAAAAAGCAGCGCGGCGATACCGCTCCGCGCCGTGCCCGTGCTGCCCGCAATGCCACTGCGGATGCGGATATTATGGCCGTGCAGAACCACCTCGAGGAATTCCTCGGCCTTCCAGTGAAGATCAGCGCCGATGTCGACCCGGCATCGGGCACGGTGACGATCCGCTATTCGACGCTGGATCAGCTCGATCTGGTCTGCCAGCGGCTGACAGGCGGCGCGATCTGACGCTGCCGCACTGACCATAAGGGTGACGAAATTGGGGGCCGCTTCTGGATGAAGCCGGCCCTCTATTTCGTTGGCCTTACTGTGCCCTGACGCGCTTGTCTGGAACGATCCTCACGCGCTTGTCCGGCGCTGCCCTGGGGCGTTTCGGAATGACGCGGTAAGCGGGGCGCACTGGAGCATCTTCGTAGACGTATTCCACTGTCTCGGTGCAACTCGGCTGCGGCTGCGCAGGATAATAGCCTTGCTGCGCATAGCTGCCGTAGCCGGGATTGCCCCCGCTTTGGGTATAGCGGGCATAGTAATCGTCGAGGTAAGCCTCGCACTCGTCGCGGTTACGGCCGGTGTCTTCGGTCTTGTCGATCACCGTGCCGGCAGCCGCACCTACGGCCGCGCCCGCGAGGGTGCCGACCGTGCGATTGCCGCGTCCTGCTATGCGGTTTCCGGCAAAGCCGCCGACCACGCCGCCGATCAGTGCGCCGCCCAAGCCGGAATCCCGTGCAGACAGGCGCCGGCGGCAATCGGCCAGCCAGGCATCGCGCGCGGCAGGTTCGTATCCGCCGTAACGCTGTGCCTCATCCCCTCCCTGAGAATCCCGACCTTCCTCATAGATTTCGCCGGGGTACAGCCCGCCCGGATAGGCGGGGGACTGCTGGGCCAAAGCCGGGGTAGCGGCGAGGGAAATTGCCGCAGCGGCGGAAACACGCAGAAGAAGACGCATCGGGAGAACCCTTTCGCGGTGCCGGGGACTTGTTAGTCCCATCAGTTAACGCGAAATTTAGCATCGTAAAGCGCGCAAGACCAAGGATCTTGCACAGGCGTCGATGGATGTCCCGAATCGGTGCAGGCCGCGAAGCGCCGCCCTCAGATCGCCAGTGCGGCGACCTGCGCGATAAGCTGGATGCCGGCAGCATCTTCGTCGTCGAAACGGCCGGGCGTGGGGCTATCGAGATCGATCACCGCAATCACGTGGCCATCGCGCAAAACCGGCACGACCAGTTCCGAACGGCTAGCGGCATCGCAGGCGATGTGGCCGGGAAAGGCGTGAACGTCCGGCACTACCTGGATCGATCCCAGTGCGGCGGCGGTTCCGCAGACGCCCGCTCCCATGGGAATGCGGATGCAGGCCGGTTTGCCGATGAACGGCCCCAGCACCAGCTCGTCGCCGATCACGCGGTAGAAGCCGGCCCAGTTGAGGTCGGGCAAGAATTGCCAGATCGTCGCCGCCAGGTTCGCCATGTTGGCGACCGCATCGGGCTCACCCTGCAACAGCGCATCGGCGGCGCGGGCAAGGCTACTGTAGAGTTCCGGCTTGGGGAGATCGGTCTGAGCGGCAAAGTCGTACATCGAGGTCTGTTAGCGCAACTCTTTGTTGTCGCATAGGCTGTGTGGCCTTATCCCGGTGGCATGCACCCGATCCTCAAGAAGACCGCCATCGCCTCCACCGTGATCGTCCTGGCTGCCGCCGGGCTGGTCTACTGGGGCCTGCACGCCAACAGTTCAGACCTGCCCAGCGATGCGACGGCAGGCAAGGACCCGCAACTGGTCGAGCCTGCCAAGCAGTGGATTCCCAGCATCGCGCTGGCAAAACCGGTGGGCTGGGCCGCCGGAGAAGCGCCCAGGGCCGCGAATGGGCTCACGGTCGCGCGCTTCGCTGAAAAGCTCGATCATCCGCGCACCATGCTCACGCTGCCAAATGGCGATGTGCTGGTGGCCGAAACCAACGCCCCTGCAGGCAACAAGCCGAGCGGGTTCGTAGGCACGATCATGGGCATGATGATGAGCCGCGTCGGCGCCGGTGCGCCTTCGCCCGACCGTATCGTCCTGCTGCGTGACGCAGACGGCGACGGCAAGGCCGAAACCCGCGAAACCTTCCGCACCGCCGACATGCATTCGCCTTCCGGCATGGCCTACCGCGACGGCAAGCTCTACATCGCCAACCACGACAAGGTCCTCGAATTCGCCTTCACGCCGGGCCAGACCAAGCTCGAAGGCAAGCCGCTGCGCACGATGATGGACCTGCCGCCTTCCGGTAACCACTGGATGCGCAACCTGCTCATGAGCGAGGACGGCAAGCACCTGTACGTCGCCGTCGGATCTGCCACCAATATCGCCGATAACGGCATGGAAGCCGAAACCGGGCGCGCCATGATCTGGGAAATCGATATCGAGACCGCGCGTCGCCGCCAGTTCGCTGCCGGTATGCGCAACCCTAACGGCCTTGGCTGGAATCCCTCTACAGGAGAGCTATGGGCGACCGTGCAGGAGCGCGACATGCTCGGCCCTGACCTCGTGCCGGATTACCTCACCAACGTGCCCGTAGGGGCCCAATACGGCTGGCCCTGGGTCTACTGGAAGACGACCTTCGACGAGCGCGTCGAATGGCCGATGCAGACCTATATGCTCGAATATACCCGTAAGCCCGAATATGCGATGGGCGCCCACGTATCCTCGCTGGGTCTCACCTTCGCGAACGGCGGCAACCGCATGGGCAAGGGCTACGAGAACGGCGTCTTCATCGCACGCCACGGTTCCTGGAATCGCCGCCCTGCAGCGGGTTACGACGTGGTCTTCGTACCCTTCGATGCGAACGGGAACCCAAAGAACGTAAAGCCGCAGCCCGTGTTGACAGGCTTCCTCAAGGACAACGGCGACACCCACGGCCGCCCGACCTGGGTGGCGTGGGACAAGGGCGGCGCCCTGCTGGTGAGTGACGATACCGCCGGAATCATCTGGCGCGTGATCGCTCCGGGTGCGCAGCCGTCGGCAGCGATCAAGCCAGTGGTGACAGAGCACATGAAGCCGCTTGAGGAGATCAAGGACCCCACGGCAGCCCCGGAGATGATCGGGGGCTTCCGTAAGGAAGACGACAAACTGCTGCCCTGAAGTGTTAAAAGGAGCAGCAGGGGGGGCCAAGCTCCCCTGCGCCCCTTTAAAGCGTCTTCCCGGCCCGTCCGGCCAATTCATTCACATATTGCCACGCCACTCGTCCTGAGCGCGCGCCGCGGCGGCGTGACCATTCGAGTGCATCGCCCGGTTCCCATTCCAGCTCGAACTCGCCAGCATAGCCACCGATGATCGCAAGATATGCTTCTTGATCGCAGTTGTGGAAGCCCACCGACAGGCCGAAGCGGTCCGCTAGGGCAAGGCGTTCGTCGACGATATCGCGGGGATTGATGGGGTCGTCTTGCTCGGCCATCGAGCGGCCCACGATCGCGCGGCGGTTCGAGGTTACGGCAAGGCGCACATTCGCCGGGCGTGCCTCGACGCCGCCTTCCAGCCATGAGCGCAGCACGCGCGGGCCTGAGCCGTCGCCTTCCTCGAAACCGAGATCGTCGATGAAGACGAGGAAGCTGCGGTCCACCTTGCCCAAGGCGGCAAACAGGGCGGAGACGCCTGAGAGCGCTTCCTGCGCCACCTGGACGAGGGCGATGCGCCTCGGATGAGCGGCATCGGCGGCGCGGATGGCGGCGCGCAGCAGGGCGGACTTGCCCATGCCGCGTGATCCCCAGAGTAGCATGTCGTGGGCGGCGTACCCTGCGGCAAGGCGCTCGACATTGGTGACGACGCGTTCCTTTTGACTTTCGATCCCGCGCAGCAGGGTGAGGGCGGGAGCATCAAGGCGCTCGACGCCGCGTGCGCTGCTTCCGGTCCATACGTAGGCGGGGTGGGCAAGCCAGTCGGTCTGGTCTGCGGTGTGCGGGGCGAGGCGTTCGAGGGCCTCGGCGATCCGGGTCAGCAGGGCGGCTTCGGGTGTTGCGGTGGTCATCTGCGCGCTTTTCCTTGGCATTCGTCGCGCGCGGCTATAGCGGCGGGGCATGGACCACGCCAGTCGACCTGCCATGCTCGATACGTCACCGGAAGGTATTTCGGCTGCGGCTGACATTCTGCGCAATGGCAGGCTGGTCGCGGTGCCTTCGGAAACGGTCTACGGGTTGATGGCGCGGGCGGACCGGGATGCGTCTGTCGCGGCAATCTACCGTGCCAAGGGGCGCCCCAGTTTCAATCCGCTGATCGTTCATGTGCCCGATCTTGCCGCCGCGCAGGAACTGGTGCGGTTCGATGCGCGTGCCTTGCAGTTGGCAGAGGCGTTCTGGCCGGGGGCGTTGACCTTGGTGCTGCCCTTGCGTGAGGGGGCCGCCGTTGCGCCGGCGGTAACGGCTGGCCTGCCGACATTGGCGCTGCGCTGCCCGGCCCATCCGGTCATGCGGGCGGTGATCGATGCGGCGGGGCTGGCGCTTGCCGGTCCTTCCGCCAACCGCAGCGGCGGGGTCAGTCCGACCGATGCCGTCCATGTCGTGGCTTCACTGGGCGCGAACGTGGATGCAGTCGTCGATGGCGGGGCCTGCCAGGCCGGGCTGGAATCGACCATCGTGGCGCTGCGCGAGGATGGCCGGTGGCAGGTCCTGCGGCCGGGGCCGATCACCGAAGCACGGATCGAGGCCATCCTTGGCACGCCGAGCGAGCCGGTGACCTCCCATGAAATCGAGGCACCGGGGCAACTCGCCAGCCACTATGCGCCGGGAAAGCCGGTGCGGCTCGGCGCCATATCTGCCGAGGCGGATGAATTCCATATCGGGTTCGGCGCGGTGGCAGGGCACGCCACGCTGTCAGCCAGCGGCGATCTGGCGGAGGCGGCGGCGCGGCTTTATTCCCTGCTGCATGAGGGGGCCGCTGCGCCTCACTCGCGCATCGCCATTGCCCCGATCCCCGACAGCGACATCGGAACGGCCATCAACGATCGCCTCCGCCGCTCGGCCGCATAGAGCTAAATCAGCGCGGCTGGTAAGCACCCGGGCTGATCGCCTGGATATCCGAATAATCGTCGCGGGCTTTGGCGCAGGAGGATTCCGTGCCTGCCCGGCATTCGCGCAGGTGCTTCTGGTATTGGCGGTCCAGCTTGCCGCGTTCCTCTTCCTGCTTTCGCAGCTGGCGACCGCGCTTTTCGTCGGACTCGGATTGGCTGGTGGTGGTCCAGTCAACCGCTTTGCCGGCGACGCGAACGGGCGCGGTTACGACGCTGGCAACGGTGCGGACGCAGCCGGAAAGCATCGGAACGGCAGCGATTGCCAAGAGCAGGGCAGAGCGGTTCATCATGTGCGCAGGTTCACACGAGGATGGTGACGGCGCAATGAATGATCAAACGAGTATCTCACGGCTCACCGCAAAAGTCGTCCGTCCTGAAACGTGAAAGGCCGCCTCCTTGCGGAAGCGGCCTCAAAATGTTTCACGTGAAACGTCGCTCAGGCGGTTTCGGGCGTGTCGTAATACTTCGGTGCGTGCTCATTGAGGATCGAGAGGATCTTCTTGAGTGCAGCCGGCTCGTCCGTCTTTTCCATCGCCGCGAGTTCGCGGGCGAGGCGCGAGGAAGCAGCCTCGAAAATCTGGCGCTCCGAATAGCTCTGCTCGGGCTGATCGTCGGCGCGGAACAAGTCGCGCGTCACCTCGGCGATCGACACGAGATCGCCGGAGTTGATCTTGGCTTCGTATTCCTGGGCACGGCGCGACCACATGGTGCGCTTTACCTTGGGCTTACCCGTAAGCGTAGCAAGCGCTTCGCGCAGGGTCTTGTCGGACGACAGCTTGCGCATGCCGATCGATTCGACTTTGTTGACAGGAACACGGAGCGTCATACGCTCTTTTTCGAACCTTAAAACGTAAAGCTCGAGCTGCATCCCGGCAATTTCCTGCTTCTGCAGCTCGATGACACGACCCACGCCGTGCTTAGGGTAAACGACGTAATCTCCAACATCGAAGGCATCGGCCCTGGTTGCCATGTATCGTCCTTTCACCTGCAGGGTTCCCGATTGTTCTGAATTGGGAGAAAAACCGGAAGGATGCGACTCCGGAGGCGCGTGAACGCCTCTACCGCCCGGTCAGATTACTCTCCCAACCGTCTGCTTTCGAACCCTGCCTCGCAATAAAGAATGCCTGCCGAACGAGCAGAGGGCTCGGGCAGTTGGACGATTATATAGCACCGATTTGGTAAAATTGCCAGAGGCGCGAAAACGATTTCGTTTTCCACCTTGGCACCAGGCCGCTCACGGCCAGAATGGCGCGTTTTCTTCGGAAAACCGCGCTATTTCAACGTGGCCGGGTGAGTGCCCGGCCACGCTACAATAAAAATCAGTCGCCTTCGCCGGGTTCGGGCGAGAAGAACTTTTCGAACTTTCCTTCGACGTCCTTCATCTCGTCCGCGTCGTCAGGCGCGTCCTTTTTCGTGGTAAGATTGGGCCATTCCGCCGAATACTTGGCGTTCAGTTCCATCCACTGCTCAAGGCCGCTGTCGGTGTCCGGCAGGATCGCTTCTGCCGGGCACTCAGGCTCGCACACGCCGCAGTCGATGCACTCGCTGGGATTGATGACGAGCATGTTCTCGCCCTCGTAAAAGCAATCCACGGGGCAGACTTCCACGCAGTCCATGTACTTGCACCTGATGCAGGCGTCGGTGACGACATACGTCATGAGTGCGCAATCCTTCCTTCAGGCGTCATTCGATTGCCGCGCTGCTATGAGATCAGCGGGCCTCCCGTCAAGCACTCTATAGCAGGCCAGCGCTTCGCTTGAAGGCCCGCGGCGCACTGGCAGGGAAAGGACTTCTATCACGAGGACACCTGTAGCTATTGGCAGCGTCAATATGTCGCCCGTACCGATCTTCTGGTGAGCGCGGTCGATCCGGCGCCCGTTGAGACGGATATGGCCTTCTTCCGCCATCGCCAAGGCTAACGGACGGGTCTTCACAAGTCGCAGGAACCACAGGAGCTTGTCCACTCTCATGGGGCCGCTCTTGCAGGCATCACCGCACCATGTCCGCCAAGGCGGCGAAGACACCGCCGGGGCGCGGCGGTGCAGGGCGTTCCGGCTCGATCTGGCGGCGCGCTGGGCGCCAACGCCAGCGGACCGGGGCGGGGGCCCCATGCACCTCTGCCGCGAGGGAACGGGGCATGAGTGGCTGGAATCCGGCAAGGCGCAGCAGTCGGGCGTAGCTTGCGGTGGTAAGCCCCATGGACACCGCGCGAGCAGGATCGAGCAGGAAGCCGGCAGCGGCGCGGTCCGTCCTGGCGCGCAGGTCATGCGCCTCGCGCAGTAGCTTTTCAGCCATGTCTAGGCGCAGAAGCTGTTTGCCGAGGCTGCGATAGCCGGGCGTGACGCGGTGGTTTTCGGCCGGGAGAGTGGGCGCCATATGCGGTTCGGGCGATGGACCGTTAGGCTTTCCGGCGATCCGCGCCATTTCCCGCCACAGTGCGATCGCCTGCGTGCGCAGCATGGCAGGTACGAAAAGGTCGAGCGCGCCGACCTTCACGCCAAGCCGCGCGAGCATCGTGCGGCGGCCCTTGTCGAGCCGATCGACCCCGGTGTCGTCGCGCGGGGCCATGCCGCCGCGCTCCACCAGCGTGATGAGCAGCGCGCGAAGATCCGGCCCGGCATCCGCCGCCCGGCTCGCCTCATCCAGCTTGATGAGGGGGGCGAGCGGTTTGAGTGCGGTGTCCAGCCATCGTTCCAACGCGGCCACGAGGGCTTTTCGTGAAGGCGCGGGCACTGCATCGAGCGTGCGGTCGGGCACGACCAGCGGCGTCAGCAGCGACCGGCCCGGTGCCAGGCTGGCCAGCTTCTGGTTGTCCCAGACAAGCGCGCCGTCCTCCAGCGTGATGGCAGCGGCGCCGTCTTCACCCGCGATTGTTTCCACCAGCGCATCGGCGCGCTTCTGGAGCAGGCGCGAAAGATGCTTTTCCGCCGCTGCGAGCAGCAGCTTGCGGTCGGACAGACGCGCGCCCGGATCGACCTGGAAGGCGAATCCGCGCAGGGAGCCGATGTGCTCACCCTCGACCAGCACTTCCTCGTCTTCGAGGCGTACCGAAAGCAGCGCAGCGTCCGGCCCCAGCTTTTTCATGAGCACGGCGGTCCGGCGGTTGATGAAACGTTCGGTCAGCTTGCCGTGCAGGGCGTCGGACAGGCGGGCCTCCACGGCGCGGGCGCGGGCGGCCATTTCATCGCGGGCGAGGACCCAGTCCGGACGCTGGGCGATATAGGCCCACGAGCGGATCGCGGCGATGCGGCCCTGCAGGGTGTCGATGTCGCCGCCGGTGCGGTCGAGCTGAGCGATCTGGCCGGCGACGAAATCGGCGCCGAGTTCGCCGCTGCGCAGGTCCTGCCAAAGCCGGGCGACGAAACGCGAATGAGTCTCGATCCCTTGCTGGCGAAAGTCGGGCAGGCGGCACACTTCCCAGAAACGGCGGACCTGGCCAAAGCCGCGCACGGTATCGGCCACGTCCCCTTCGTCAGCCAAGCGCTTTAGTACCGCAAGGTCGATCGCCTCTGGCGCGGGGGCCAGTTCGGGGCGGTCGGGCCGAATTTCGAGATCGGCGATAAGCGTGCCCAGGCTGTCGAAACGCGGTTCCGGTTCGCGCCAGAACAGCTTCGTCAGCGGCGCGAAGCGATGTTCCTCGATGGCGTAGACTTCGTCGGGCTCGAATTCGGAATCGTGGCCGCCCGATCCGGTCAGCGTGCCGAAAGTGCCGTCCTTCTGGTGCCGCCCGGCGCGCCCGGCGATCTGGGCCATCTCGGCGGTGGTCAGGCGGCGGTGGCGCCGCCCGTCGTACTTTGAAAGCCCGGCGAAAGCGACATGCTCGACATCCAGGTTGAGGCCCATGCCGATCGCATCGGTGGCGACAAGGTAGTCGACCTCGCCCGACTGGTAGAGCGCGACCTGCGCATTGCGGGTCTGGGGCGAAAGCGCGCCCATCACCACCGCCGCGCCGCCGCGGAAACGGCGCAGCATCTCGGCAATGGCGTAGACCTGTTCGGACGAGAAGGCGACGATGGCGCTGCGCGGCGGCACCCGGCTCAGTTTCTTTGCGCCGGCATGGGTAAGCGTGGAAAAGCGCGGACGGGTGACGATTTCGACCCCCGGCACCAATGCACGCACCAGCGGCTCGATGGTGGAGGAGCCGAGGATCATCGTCTCCTCGCGGCCGCGTGCGTGGAGCAGGCGATCGGTGAAGACGTGCCCACGTTCCCGGTCGGCGGCGAGCTGGGCCTCGTCGATGGCGACGAAGGCCATCGAGCGTTCCATGACCGGCATCGCTTCGGCCGTGCAGATCAGATAGCGCGCGCTTTTCGGCTCGATGCGCTCTTCGCCGGTGATCAGCGCGACGCTGTTCTCGCCCTTGATCTTGACTACGCGGTCATAGACCTCGCGCGCCAGCAGGCGTAGCGGAAAGCCGATCATGCCGCTGGAATGGGCACACATGCGTTCAATAGCGAGGTGGGTCTTGCCGGTGTTCGTCGGCCCGAGCACCGCCTTTACCCCGGTAGGGGCATCGTTTCGGGCAGAGGCATTCCGATCGTTAGCCATTGGAACGAATGTGGCACTGCGGCTCGCCGCTCGCAAGAGTCAGGTTGCCGAAATCACCCCTACAAATCCACAATCTTAGGCGGGTCTTAACCTTGTAAGGGCAAGGGATTTAATAAGAGACCCGCAGTTGGGTTGCCGGGGATCTTCCCCGTGATTGCTAGGGACCGGGCATTTTGTTCAGGCCGCTTAAGCACGAGCGCAAGCAAGAAAGCGGCGATCGGGCAGACGTTCAGGATGGTGACGAGGGCGCGCTTGCGGCTCCGTTCATGCGTGCCCAGGCACCCGCCGCTAAAGCGCGCGAGGCGTCAGTCGTGCTCGCATTCCCTGCACCTTTCAATCGTGTACGGCCTGCGCCTGCGGAACCGATACAAGCGCCGCCGCTGCCGCTTGGCCGTCTTGCGCAGTACCGCGAGGCGGTGGAAACATGGTGCGCGGGTGCGGACCTCGCCCCCGACCTGGCTAACGATATCGGCAGCCGAACATGGCTGCGCGGCCTTGCCACGCTGCTGGGCCTCAGCGCTGCCGCGATTGCCCTGAGCCCTGACTTTTCGGCCGTGGAGGCAGCCACCGCGATGCCGCTCCAGGCCCGGGAGCGCGATGAGTTCCGCAGCCAGTCGATCGCACCGCTGGCGCTGGGCGCCGATAGCGGCCGCCATATGGGCGCAACGCCGCTGGTGCGTCCCCTTGCCAGCGTTCCCGAACGGCCCGCGATCCAGCTAGTCTCCACGCTGGGGCAGGGCGACAATCTTGGACGGATGCTGGAACGCGCGGGGCTGGGCGACGGTGATATTGCGCGTGTCTCGCTGCTCGTCGGGCAGGCGGTGCCGGTGGGTGACATCGCCTCGGGCACGCAATTCGACATAACCTTGGGCAAACGTCCGGCGGCGGGAGCGGCGCGCGTTCTCGATTCGCTCGATTTCCGTGCTCGTTTCGATCTCGACCTGTCGATAGAACGCAGTGGAGGCGGGCTGGCGCTGGTGCGCCGCCCGATCCGCGTGGATGAGACTCCGCTGCGCATTCGCGGAACGGTTGGCTCCAGCCTTTATCGCTCGGCGCGCAATGCCGGGGCGCCGGTTGCGGCGATCCAGTCGTACCTGCGTGCAGTGGACAAGTATCTCAGCTTTGAAAGCGACCTGAACGCGAACGACCAGTTCGACTTCGTCGTCGCCTACAAGCGCTCGGCCAAGGGCGAGCGGCAGGCGGGCGATCTCCTTTACGCCGGGGTCGAACGTGCCGGAAAACCGCGCCTGCAACTGCTGCGCTGGGGCAAGGACGGCGAGATGTTCTCTGCCGGTGCGGTTGGCCAGGCGCGCAGTGTCCAGATCGGACAGCCGGTTGCGGGCGGACGGATCACATCGCCCTACGGCGCGCGCAGGCACCCGATCCTGGGCTATGTGCGGATGCACGCAGGCATCGACTTCGGCGCACCCTATGGCTCGCCGATCTACGCGGTGGCAGATGGCACGGTGAGCTTCGCCGGGCGCCACGGGGGCCACGGCAACTACGTCCGCCTTCAGCACGGCGGCGGGCTGGACACCGGATACGGGCACATGAGCCGCATCGCGGTGGCCAATGGCAGCCGCGTGCGGGCAGGGCAGGTGATCGGCTATGTCGGCTCGACCGGGCTTTCCACCGGGCCGCACCTCCACTTCGAGGCCTATCGCGGCGGGCGCACTATCAACCCGTCCGGCATCGCCATCGTCTCGCGCTCGCAGATCGACGGCAAGGAGCGCGACGCCTTCATGGCGAGGTTGCGGGCTGTGCTCGATGTTGCGCCCGGCGCCGCGCTTGGTGCCGTGGCTTCTGCGCAAAGCGAGGTCACGCAAGACCAGCGCGAGATCGACAAACTTGCGCCCGGCAGCGGCGCCTAGGCGACCTTCGCAACCCTCGCGCGATTGAACGCGAGGGTTTTTTGCGGCAAGCAGCCGCGCATGACCGGCACATATCCCCACACCCGCCTGCGCCGCGTGCGCGCCACCGCCTGGAGCCGCGCTCTCCACCGCGAAACCTTGCTGACTCCGGCCGATCTGATCTGGCCCCTGTTCGTCACTGAGGGCGAGGGCGTGGAAGATCCGATCGCCTCGCTGCCCGGCGTTTCGCGCTGGTCGGTCGACGGCATCGTCGCGCGGGCGAAGGAAGCGGTGGAGCTTGGCATCCCGTGCCTCGCGCTGTTCCCCCACACCCAGCCCGAACGCCGCAGCGAGGACGGCGCCGAGGCGCTCAATCCCGACAATCTGATGTGCCGAGCGATCCGCGGCGTGCGCGATGCGCTGGGCGACAGGATCGGCCTGCTCACCGACGTCGCGCTCGATCCCTATACCAGCCACGGGCAGGACGGGTTGATCGACGATGCGGGCTATGTCCTCAACGACGAAACGGTGGAAGCACTTGTGGGCCAGTCGCTCAACCAGGCGAATGCGGGCGCGGACATCATCGCCCCGTCCGACATGATGGACGGCCGTATCGGCGCGATCCGCGATGCACTGGAAGACGCCGGCCACATCAACGTCCAGATCATGAGCTACGCGGCCAAATATGCCTCGGCCTTTTATGGTCCATTTCGCGATGCCGTCGGCTCGCGCGGGCTGCTCAAGGGCGACAAGAAAAGCTACCAGATGGACCCCGGCAACACCGAGGAAGCTCTGCGCGAAGTGGCGATGGACCTTGCCGAAGGCGCGGACACGGTCATGGTGAAGCCGGGCCTGCCTTACCTCGACATCGTGCGCCGCGTGAAGGAGCGCTTCGAGGTGCCGGTCTTCGCCTATCAGGTCTCGGGCGAATACGCGATGATCGAGCATGCCGTCGCCGCCGGCGCGGCCGATCGTGACGCGATGGTGCTGGAAACGCTGCTCGCCTTCAAGCGTGCGGGCTGCTCCGGCGTGCTGACCTATCACGCTGCCCATGCTGCGCGCCTGCTGATTGGCTGAGATGTTTCACGTGGAAACATCGCGGCTGGTCCTGCGCGACTGGAGAGCGGGCGATATCGACCTCTTTACGCAGGTCACCAATACCCCGTCCGTCATGCGCTGGCTGGGCGGGGTGATGGATGCGGACAAACTCGCGCTGTTCGAGGAACGCGTCCTCGGCTTTCAGGAGCGGCTGGGCCACACCTTCTGGATCGTGGAGCGCAAGGCCGACGGCGGGCATCTTTCAGGCGCGCTGCTGGGTTTCTGCGGCTTGAAGGTGATCGACGCCGCCGGCGCCGCCTTCCCCGGTGAGATGGAAATCGGCTGGCGTATGCGCGATGACGCCTGGGGGCAGGGCTATGCGAAGGAAGCTGCCGCCGCATCGCTCGATGCCGGGTTCGACCGCTTCGGCGCGGCGGAAATTTTCGCCATCACTAATATCGAGAACACGGCGAGTTGGGGCCTGATGGCCCGCCTCGGCATGGTCCGCCGCGAGGATCTCGATTTCGTCGACACGCGCTTTGACCCGCCCATGGGCAATACCATCGTTCATTCGATCTCTGCGAAAGACTGGCGCAAACAGCTGAAATAATCTGCGTTCCGGATGGCCATTAGTCTGTTCTTGAGCATGTTCGGCAAGTAGTTACCCTGCAAATCGGCACGGGGGCTGAATTCGAAAATGACTGAGAGCGTTCAAGAATTCGCCGGTCCGGCGTCGATCGGCAAAGTCGCCGGTGGGCAGCGCGGATTGTTCGTCGCCACGATTCTGGTCGGCAGCTTCCTGCTGTTTCTTGTACAGCCAATGGTCGCGCGCATGGCGCTGCCTCGTCTGGGCGGCGCGCCCAATGTATGGAACAGCGCGATGCTGGTCTATCAGGCGCTGCTGCTGGCCGGTTATGCCTATGCGCACCTGCTGGGCCGGTTGCCGCTGCGCAAGCAGGCGATTATCCATGTCGCGCTATTGGTCCTTGCCGGGCTGACCTTGCCGGTGGGACTGGTCTCGCTGGCGCCGATCGCGGGCCTTTCCGAAGCGCTGTGGGTCCCGCTGCTGCTGGGGCTGAGCATCGGGCCGGTGTTCTTCGTCGTTTCCGCGCAGGCCCCGCTGATGCAGCGCTGGTTCGCCGCCGATCCGCAGTCAGGCGCGCCTTGGGCGCTTTATGCAGCATCGAACCTCGGCAGTTTCGCGGGGCTGCTCGCCTATCCGCTGCTGGCCGAACCGCTGCTGACCCTGCGCCAGCAAAGCCTGGCGTGGACCGCCGGTTTCGGGGTGCTGATCGCGCTCGTCGTTGCCGCTGCGCTGGCTCGGCGGCGCCTTTCCGAAGCGGTCGCCGCCGCCGCTGCCGACACAGGCGCAGAGGCGCCGATCGGTTGGCGTACCGTCACGCTATGGCTGGCGCTGTCTGCGGTGCCGTCCGGCCTCATGCTGTCGACGACGACTCACCTTACCACCGACATTTTCGCGATGCCGCTGCTCTGGGTGATCCCGCTCGGCCTCTATCTCCTCAGCTTCGTGATCGCATTCTCGGACCGGCGCGGCGCGGTGACAGCGATCAGCCGCGTGACGCCGGTGGTGGTGCTTTTTGCCGGCGGCTACGCGATGATGTCGAACGGCTCCGGCACGCTGTGGATGGTGGGAGGCACCTGCCTGCTGCTGTTCTGCGTGGCTGCAGCGCTGCACGGCCGCCTTTACGACCTGCGGCCCGGCACTGCCCATCTCACCCGTTTTTATCTGACGATGTCGGCGGGCGGCGCCGTTGGCGGCCTGTTCACGGCTCTTTTGGCGCCGTTGATGTTCGACTGGGCCTGGGAGCATCCCCTGCTCGTCCTGGCGGCTGCCGCTCTCATTCCGCTACGGCCCCTGCTGGGCTGGCGTGAACGCGATGGCATCGAGCCGGGCATCGCCCGCGTCGTGCTTATGGTGCTGCTCACCCTGGCGCTGCTCCTTGCGTGGTGGATCGGCAGCAATCTCCTGGAGCCAGGCGGTGCGCTTGCGGCGCTGCTGCTTTCCGTTTTCCTGATGGGCATCGGGATCATGGTCATGGCGTGGCGCGGTGCTTTCGTGGCAGTCTTGCTGATTGCGATGATGGGGCAGGGCGGTATCTGGACGATCCGCTCGACCATCGATGGCGAACGTACCCGCAGCTATTTCGGTATCTATACCGTCCGCGATAATTCTGAAGAAAAGATGCGGACCCTGGCCCACGGTACGACGCTGCACGGCGAGCAGTCGCTGGATCCTGCCCGCTCGCACGAGGCTCTGACCTACTACGGACCGACATCGGGCGTGGGGCTGGCGCTCAGTGCAGTGCCGGCCATCAAAGGTCCGCATGCGCGGATCGGCGTGGTGGGCCTGGGCACCGGCTCGCTCGCCTGCCGTGCGCGGCCGGGGCAAAGCTGGACGTTTTTCGAGATCGACCCGGTAATGCTGCAATTCTCCACCAGCGGCCGTTTCACCTTCCTTCGCGATTGTACGCCGAATGCGCGGGTAATTATCGGCGATGCGCGGCTCGAACTGGGGGAGCTTTCGCCGGCCATATTCGACGTCCTGGTGATCGACGCCTTTTCCTCGGATGCGATCCCGATGCACTTGCTCACGCGTGAAGCGATGCAGGTATACCTGCGGTCGCTGGCACCGCGTGGGCTGCTGCTGCTGCACATCTCCAACCGCTACATAGATCTGGCGCCGGTGATTGGCACCACGGCGCAGGACAGCGGGCTTTCCGCGCTGTCGCGGCTCGATATCCCCAAGGACGGCGCCGGTTACACTCCGTCGCGCTGGATCGCTTTGTCGCGCGATGCGGGCCTGCTTAACGCCCTTGCGCGCGTGCACCCCGATACTCCATGGAAGAGGCTTGAAGAACGGGCGGCGGAGCCTTGGACGGACGATCATGCGTCCATCCTTCCGCACGTTCGCTGGGAAAATCTGACAGGAAACCCATGACCCTGACCCGCACCGACATCACCCTGGCCGCAATCAATGGCAAGGCGCCGAGGATCCACTCCAGCGCGTTCATCGCGCCGGGCTGCCGGATCATCGGCAATGTCGAGATCGGGCCTGACGCCAGCATCTGGTACAACTGTGTGATCCGTGCCGACGTTCACCGCGTGGTGATCGGCGCTCGTGCCAACATCCAGGACGGCACCGTCGTCCACTGCGACAGTCCCAAGCCGTCGAACCCGGACGGTTTCCCCACCATTATCGGTGATGACGTGCTGATTGGTCATCTGGCGATGATCCATGGCTGTACGCTGGAGGACCGGGCGTTCGTCGGACTTGGCGCGATCGTGATGGACGGCAGCTACATCGAATCGGACGGCATGCTTGCCGCAGGGGCGCAGCTTACCGGCAAGCGCATCGGCGCGCGGCAGCTTTGGATGGGCCGTCCTGCCAAGTACCTGCGCGACCTTGACGATTCAGCGGTCGCCGCGAACCAGGCCGGCGTGAAGGGCTATGTCATCAACGGACGGATGCATGCCGAGGCGCTTGGGCTGAAAGGCTGATGGCGCGGCCGAAGGCTGAATTGCCGTCGGCCGACGCCTTGCGCGCTCTCATCGATAAGGAAGGGCGCCTGGCTCTGCGCGTAACGCCCGGCGCGAAATTCGAAGCGCTGGAAATTGCGGACGGCCGTGTGCTCGTGAAAGTCCGGGCTAAGCCGGAGGACGGCAAGGCGAATGACGCTGTGCGCGATTTGCTGGCCCGTGCGCTGGAATTGGCACCGTCGAGGCTCGAACTGCTACGCGGGGCGACGTCGCGCGAGAAGCAGTTCAGGATTTCGCTTTAACAGCGCGGCGGCTTCAGCATCCTTCCAATCCCAAAAGTTTCACGTGGAACTTGATCGCGTTCAATCGCGGATCAGGCCGCGAAGGGCCTCAATCCGGTCTGCCTCGTGGGCGGGCTTGTCGGCGCGGATGCGGCTGATGCGGGGAAAGCGCATGGCAACGCCAGACTTGTGGCGCTTGCTCGAATGGACCGAATCGAAGGCTACCTCGAACACCAGCGATCGGTCGGTTTCGCGCACCGGGCCGAAGCGGTTCACGGTGTGATTACGCACGTAGCGGTCGAGCCATTTCAGCTCCTCGTCGGTGAAGCCGAAATAGGCCTTGCCCACCGGCAGCAGTTCCGCCCCTGCATCGGGATCGCCGTCCCAGCAGCCGAACGTGTAGTCCGAATAGAACGAACTGCGCTTCCCCGACCCGCGCTGGGCATACATCAGCACGCAGTCGATCAGCAACGGATCACGCTTCCACTTGTACCAGAGCCCGGCTTTGCGCCCGGCCACATAAGGGCTGTCGCGCCGCTTGAGCATGACCCCTTCGATGGCATCGTCCCGCGCGCGCTCGCGAATGGCGGAGAGTTCGGTAAAGTCCGCCGCCGGGATCACTCCGCTGATATCAAAGCGTTGTGGATCGAGCCGGGGCAGTAATCCCTCCAAAGAGCCCCGGCGCTTTGTCCAAGGCAAAGTACGCAGGTCTTCTCCCTCGATGATCAAAGCATCGTAAAGTCTTACGAATGCGGGAAATTCCTCCCGCATTTTCTTGCTGACCGTCTTGCGGCCAAGCCGCTGTTGCAGCGCGTTGAAACTTGCCGCACCGCCTGCCTCTCCGCCTTGATGTGCGCCGCGCACCAGCAGTTCACCGTCCAGCACCGCATCGATCGCCAGTGCCTCGGCAATCTCGGGGAAGGTGGCGGATATGTCGTCGCCCGAGCGGGAATAGACGCGGGTTTCGCCGCCTGCGTGGACCACCTGCACCCGGATGCCGTCCCACTTCCATTCCGCCGCATAGTCCGCCAGATCGACCTCGCTGTCCTCCAACCCGTGGGCGAGCATGAAGGGCCGGAACAGCGGCAGGTTTTCAGAGCTGGGCGGCTCCGCTCCGTGCGCTGCCCAGTCGAACAGCGGGGCATAGGGCGGGGCCTGCCCGTGCCAATGCTCCTCCACATCCTCAACCGCGACGCTGAAAGCCTGCGCGAAGGCTGTCTTGGCGAGCCGCGCCGAAATGCCGATCCGCATCGCTCCGGTAGCCAGCTTGAGCAGGGCATAACGCCCGTTCGCGTCGAGCCGGTCAAGCAGCCGGGGCAGGTCGGTCATGACGTTGGCCCGCGTCATGCGTGACAGCGCGTCCACGGCCTCGGACACCGTGGGCGGGGAGGGCGCTTCTGCGGGTTCAGGCCAAAGCAGGCTGGCAGTCTCAGCCGAATCGCCGACGTATTCGCGGCTCAGGGTCCACAGGACCGGGTCGATGCGTTCGGTCAGGAGGTTGCGGATCGTCGCGCTCTTTACCGCCGGGAAGTCCAGCCCGTCAGTCAGCGCGGCAAGCGCCCAGCCTCGATCCGGGTCGGGCGTTTCGCGCAAGTAATCGGCCAGGAGTTTTAGCTTGGCGTTGCGGCTGCGGGTGTAGACCAGCGCGTCCAGAAGGGCGGCAAACTTTTCCATCAGAAGGGCCGGTGGCCCCGGGCCTCAATCATCTTCATCCTCATACCCCACGAGCGCCAGAGCCCGAGCCTTCCGCTGGTTCAACTCGCACCACCGCAACATCGCTTCTTCGCGCCCGTGCGTGATCCATGTCTCGGCCGGGTTTACGTCCACCACCGTTTGCGTAAGTTCGTCCCAGTCCGCATGATCGGAGATGACGAGCGGGAGTTCGACCATCCGCTGCCGCGCTCTTTGCCGAACCTGCATCCAGCCAGAGGCCATCGCGGTGATCGGGTCCGGCAGGCGGCGGCTCCAGCGGTCGTTCAGGGCCGAGGGCGGGGCAAGGACCACGCTGCCGAGGAGTTCCTCCTTGCCGGCGTCCGAGACGAGCCGCAGGTCGCCCAGATCGATGCCCCATTCCTCGTAGAGGCGGCACATGCGTTCCATTGCGCCGTGGAGCCAGATCGTATCGCGGTGCCCGGCGCGGCGCAGCTCGGCGATCAGGCGCTGGGCTTTCCCCAAGGCATAGGCGCCCACCAGCACGCAGCGCTGCGGATTGGCGGCGAGAGCGTGCAGCAGTTTGCCTACCTCTTGCTCCACAGGCGGATGGCGGAATACGGGGAGGCCGAAGGTCGCCTCGGTGACGAGGACGTCGCAGGGGGTAACTTCGAACGGCGGGCAGGTCGGGTCGGGGCGGCGCTTGAAGTCGCCAGTGACGACGATGCGCTCGCCTGCGTGTTCGAGCAGGATCTGCGCGGAGCCGAGAACGTGGCCAGCGGGAAGCCATGTGGCGTGGACACCTCCGGGTAATGCGATTCGCTCTCCGTAGGGGACGGGGACGGCGCCTTCTTCAGTGGCGTAGCGCAGTTTCATGATGGCGAGGGTGGCGGGGGTGGCGAAAGTTGCGCCGTGGCCGCCGCGCGCGTGGTCGGCGTGGCCGTGGGTTACCAGCGCCCGGTCGATGGGACGCGCAGGATCGATCCAGCAGTCTGCAGGGACGACGTGAATGCCCCAAGGTTCGGGTCTGATCCAGGAAAATTCGCGGGCCATGAAAAGGAAATGGGGCGGAAACCCTGCGGTTCCCACCCCATCATTATTGCTTGTTTATGGCGGTCAATCGTCGGAGCTGGTTTCCGGCTGGATACCGGGCTTCTTGGCCGTCCGCTTGACCGGCGCCTTCTTCTTGGCCTTGGTCACCTTGGGCGGGGAGGGCGTCAGCTCGAAGTTGAGCGCGTCTTCCTTGACCGAAACGTGGACCTCGCCGCCGTGGGCCAGTTTGCCGAACAGAAGTTCCTCGGCAAGCGGCTGTTTGACCTTCTCCTGAATGACGCGGGCCATCGGGCGGGCGCCGTAGAGCTTGTCGTAGCCGCGATCGCCCAGCCATTCGCGAGCAGTCGAATCGAACTGGATGTGGACGTTCTGGTCGGCCAGCTGGAGTTCCAGCTGGAGGATGAACTTGTCCACGACCCGGCTGATCGTATCCTTGGCGAGATAGGCGAAGGGGATGATCGCATCGAGGCGGTTGCGGAATTCCGGCGTGAAGAGCTGCTTCACCGCTTCCTCGCCGGCGTCCTGCTTGGACACATCGCCGAACCCGATGCCGACCTTCGCCATGTCCGAAGCGCCCGCATTGGTGGTCATGATGAGGACCACGTTGCGGAAATCGACGGTTTTGCCGTGGTGGTCGGTCAGGCGGCCGTTATCCATCACCTGCAGGAGGATGTTGAACAAGTCGGCGTGGGCCTTCTCGATTTCGTCGAGCAGCAGGACGCAGTGCGGCTGCTGGTCGATGGCATCGGTGAGCAAGCCGCCCTGGTCGAAGCCGACATAGCCCGGAGGCGCGCCGATCAGGCGGCTGACCGAGTGGCGCTCCATGTATTCGGACATGTCGAAGCGCTGCATCGGAATGCCCATGACCTGCGCCAACTGTTTGGCAACTTCGGTCTTGCCGACGCCGGTGGGGCCGGAGAACAGGAACGAGCCGATGGGCTTTTCCGGATCGCGCAAGCCTGCGCGGCTGAGCTTCATCGCGGTGGAGACCAGCTCGATCGCCTTGTCCTGCCCGAAGACGACGCGCTTGAGATCACGCTCAAGCGTGCCGAGCGCCTTCTTGTCGTCGGAGCTGACCGACTTGGGCGGGATGCGCGCCATCGTCGCGATGACCTGCTCGATCTCACGCGCGGTGATGGTCTTCTTGCGGCGGCTGGGCGGAACCAGCATCTGCATGGCGCCGACTTCGTCGATCACGTCGATCGCCTTGTCAGGCAGCTTGCGGTCGTTGATGTAGCGGGCTGAAAGCTCCACCGCCGTCTTGATGGCGTCGGGGGTGTACTTGACCTTGTGGTGTTCCTCGAACGCGGTGCGCAGACCCTTGAGGATCTTGATGGTGTCCTCGATCGTCGGCTCGTTCACGTCGATCTTCTGGAACCGGCGCAGCAGGGCGCGGTCCTTTTCGAAGTGGTTGCGGAACTCCTTATAGGTGGTCGAGCCGATGCAACGGATCGTGCCGCCCGACAGAGCCGGCTTGAGCAGGTTCGATGCGTCCATCGCGCCGCCGCTGGTGGCGCCCGCACCGATCACGGTGTGGATCTCGTCGATGAACAAGACCGCATGCGGCATCTTTTCAAGTTCCGAGACGACCTGCTTGAGGCGTTCCTCGAAATCACCGCGATAACGGGTTCCGGCCAGCAGGCTGCCCATATCGAGCGAGTAGATCACCGCTTCGGTTAGGACTTCGGGCACTTCGCCCTCGACGATCTTGCGCGCTAGGCCTTCCGCAATCGCGGTCTTGCCCACGCCCGGATCGCCCACGTAAAGCGGGTTGTTCTTGGAGCGGCGGCACAGGATCTGGATCGTGCGGTCCACTTCGGGGCCGCGGCCGATCAACGGGTCGACCTTGCCCTTGAGCGCCTTCTCATTGAGGTTGACGGTAAACTGGTCGAGCGCGGAATCCTTTTTGTTTCCGGCGGCCGGCTTGGATTCGTTCTTGTCCTCGGGCGTGGGGGTGCTGTCGTCGGCCGCGCCCTTGGGGCTGCGATCTTCGATGCGCTTGCCGCCCTTGCCAATGCCGTGGCTGATGTAGCTGACGGCGTCGAGGCGGCTCATGTCCTGCTGCTGCAGGAAATATACGGCATAGCTGTCACGCTCGGAGAACAGGGCGACCAACACATTGGCGCCGGTCACGGTGTCCTTGCCAGACGACTGGACGTGCAGGATGGCGCGCTGGATCACCCGCTGGAAGCCGGCGGTGGGGGCGGGATCGCCCTTTTCCTCGGTCTTGAGCGACTGGTATTCCTGGTCCAGATACTGGCGCACCACGTCGCCCAGGTCGCCAAGGTCCACGCCGCAAGCCTGCATGACCTGGGCCGCGTCCGTATCGTCGATCAGCGCGAGCAGCAGGTGCTCGAGCGTCGCATACTCGTGGCTCCGCTCAGACGCGTGAGACAGAGCCGAGTGCAGGGTCTTTTCAAGGCTTTGCGCGAAACTTGGCATTTATGCGACCTTCATTGTGAGGGACGACTCTCCGTACAAGGGAGTTTGGCGGTGAGAGGTTTCGGGATCGATATAGGGACGATCAGGAGGGTTGCGAGGTTGTCCGTGCAGTGCCTGTACACGGGGGCGGAAAAGGGAGGCTGCGCCGATCAAGATGATCGCGGCCTGAACAGGGCATCGGCCGCAAGCCGGTGAGCCGAGGATGCGGCCTTGTGCGCGCGGATGCGTTCGATTTCAGCTTCGAGCAGGACGACCCGGGCATCGAGTTCGTCAAGCGAATACCGTTCCAGGCTTTCACCGGCGAGGCGGCTGGCGGCTCCGAAGTCGCCCTCGGAAGACCGCCGCAGAGGTCGGTCGTCTTCGTCCATTGCAATGCAGCATCGGACTGGAACGGGATACTGTCAATGGGGCGTTGGCTTGGCTGTGGATGTTGGGGAAATAAGGCCCGCGCTATCGCTGACACCTGGTCGTCATCTCGGCGAAGGCTTGGGCTGTGATGGCCTTGGCGCGCCGTTGCTCACTACCCTCGAGTACACCTGGGTTCAACATGATGGCCAGTCGTCCCAACCTCCACCGGGATGAATATCCGCTTTCGGCCCGGTGTTTTCCTGTTCCCCATTCCCTGCATCCTGTGGCACAGGGAAGTTCATGTTAGCTGACCTTCCTGTCGTGATGACCGCCGTTGGCTACGATTCGCCTGGCGGCCCCGAAGTTCTCCGTCCCGAAATCGTTCCTGTTCCGAAGCCCGGCCCCGGCGAAGTGCTGGTACGGGTGGCGTTTGCCGGGGTGAACCGGCCCGACGTGGTACAGCGGACGGGCAATTATCCGCCGCCGCCGGGGGCCTCGCCGATTCCGGGGCTGGAGATTTCCGGCACGGTCGCCGCTCTGGGCGATGGGGTGACCGAATTCATTCCCGGCCAGCAGGTCTGCGCGCTCGTTTCCGGCGGGGGGTATGCGCAGTATTGCCTGGCCAAGGCCGGGCACTGCCTGGCGGTGCCCGAAGGCCTTGAAATGGACGAGGCGGCGGCGCTGCCCGAAACGCTGTTCACCGTCTGGCACAACGTTTTCGAGCGCGGCCATGCGCGTGAGGGCGAGACACTGCTGGTCCACGGCGGCACCAGCGGTATCGGCACGATGGCGGCGATGCTGGGCCGTCATTTCGGGTTGACGGTAATCGTCACCTGCGGTTCGGCTGAAAAGTGCGAGGCCGCACTGAAGATCGGCGCTACTCATGCGATCGACTACAAGGCGAACGATTTCGTCGAGGAAGTATCGCGTATCACCGGCGGCAAGGGGGTCGATCTCGTGCTCGACATGGTCGCGGGCAGCTATGTTCCGCGCAACCTCAAATGCCTGGCGCCGGACGGGCGCCACGTCACCATCGCGGTGCAGGGCGGGGCGAAGACAGAGATCAACATGGCTGTCGTCATGAGCCGCCGCTACACGCTTACCGGGTCGACGCTGCGGCCGCGCTCAGACGATTTCAAGACGCTGCTCGCGCAGGAAATCGTCGAATGTGCCTGGCCCTTGGTGGAGGAGGGCTTGCTGCGCCCGGTAATGGACACGCGCTTCCCCTTGGCGGAGGCTGCGGCGGCTCACGCAAGGATGGAAGCGGGCGACCATATCGGCAAAATCGTGCTGGAGGTTTGAACTGCGTCAGGGCGGGCGGGGAGTCCGCTGGCCCGTTCCACGTGGAACGTCAGGCGCTATCCTGCAAAAAACCTAGGCTTTCGCTTGCCCATTGCGCAAAATTTCCCTAAATCGGCATAGTACGGCCACTCCGAAGGGGTGGCCCTTATTGTTTCCGCCGGGGATAGAGACATGAGCCAGCCCACTCCGCTGATGCCGCACGCAACCGCCTCGTGGTTGGTCGACATCACTTCTTTGACTTTTGAGCAGATTGCAGAGTTCTGCGGTCTCCACATGCTTGAAGTCCAGGCCATGGCCGACGATCTGGCCTCCAGCAAGTACACCGGACGCGACCCTGTTCGCTCTGGTGAGCTGACGATGGAAGAGATCGAAAAGGGGCAGGCCAACCCCGAATACAAGCTGCGCATGCACAAGGTGCCGGTAACCGCGAGCCGTACCAAGGGTCCGCGCTACACTCCGGTATCCAAGCGTCAGGACAAGCCGGACGGTATCGCGTGGATACTGCGCAACCACGCCGAGGTTTCGGACGCGCAGATCGGCAAGCTGATCGGCACCACGCGCAACACGATCGCGGCGATTCGCGACCGTTCGCACTGGAACATCAACAACATCACGCCAAAGGACCCGGTAACGCTGGGTCTGTGCTCGCAGCGCGAACTGGACGCCTTGGTTGCCAAGGCAGCCAAGAAGGCTGGCATCCAGGAAGACGAGAACCTGACCAACGAGCGTCTGACGGACGACCGCGAGGCCTTGATCGAGGAACTTCGTGCAGAGCGTCAGGCGCAGGTCCAGGCCGCCAGCGCGGCCGCGCAGGAAGCCGAAGTCGCTGCCTGGCTCGAAGCCAAGCGCGCCGCCGAGGCTGAAGAGCGCAATCAGTAAAGATGTTTAGCCGGCAGATGCTCCGTGCATCTGCCGGCTATGCTCAAAGCCCGTGTCGCAGGAGCGCTACGCATCCTGGCGCGGAGGCGCAGGTCGCCACTTGGGCAGGCTGCTGCTCGTCACCTTTGACGCGCCGGGGTTCTGCCTACGGCCATAGGTGTGCTGCGGAAATCGGTGCCGGAATGGCTGGCGGTGGTGCAATATATCGGCGGCAGTACCGGGACGTCTAAAGGGGTGACTTAGCCACCCGAACCGCCAGCGCTGGCCAGATCGAGGCGATCGATCCGCAGGCGGCGCGGCGCGGCCTGTCGAGTCTCTTCACCCAGATTTCCGCGTGAACGCCGCTGGCCGGTTCGCTCAATGTGCGCGTTGAGCCGCGCCCGAGGCTGCCGAAAACCTTGTCGGCAAGCAGGACCGCAAGACCCTGCGGTTCAAAGTGGCGGGCGGCTGAACCGCCCGCCGGGTATCATTCCGCTGCGGCGGGCAGCATCAGTTCCGCTTCGACGGCCGGCAGGCGCGCCATGGCGGGGGGGATCTGGCCGCCGCTGGGGCTGAGGCGCCCCTCGAGGCGGGCGCCCTGTTCGATGGTCAGCGCGTCATAGGCGACGTCGCCTTCGATCCGGGCGGTCTTGAGGATCACCACCTCGCGAGCGGCGACGGAGCCGCGCACGAGACCGGCGATACGAACCGATTCGGCGCGCACGGCGCCGGTGATCTCGCTGCCTTCACCCTGGACGAGCGAATTGCAGGTGATGTCGCCCTCGACGCTGCCGTCGACGTGCAGGTCGGCGCTGGCTTGGATATTGCCGGTGATGGTGGTGTCCGAACCCAGCATCGAGAAACTCGTGCTGGTGCCGGTGACGCGGGAGCTAATGAAGGCCTTGGCCATGTCAGCGTCTCTCCTTCTGTGGCTGATTGTTGTTGTGGAGGTTGCTCTGTGCGGTTTGGGCCGCTTCGAGGAACGGGCGCGGATTGACCGGGCGGTCGTTGACCCGCACTTCGAAGTGGAGGTGCGAGCCGGTAGAGCGGCCGGTGCTGCCCATCGCGGCGATCAGCGCCCCGGCATCGACTTCCTGGCCGACGTGGGCGCGGAAACCCGAAAGGTGGCCGTAGCGGGTCATCAGGCCGTTGCCGTGAGTCACTTCCACGCAATTGCCGTAGCCGGACTTCTGGCCGACGAAGGTGACGCGGCCCTTGGCGGCGGCGTAGATCGGCGAACCCATCGGACCGGGAAAATCGAGCCCGGCATGGAACGCGGCGCCGCCGGTAAAGGGATCGGACCGGTAGCCGTAGCTGGACGAGACATAGGCGACATGGGCCGGGCTGACCTGCGGGATCGAGGCAAGGCCGTTTTCCAGTGCGTCCATGCGGGCCAGGCTCTGGCCCATGCGGCGGAAGCGGGGATCGATGCTGCCGTTGCTGGCGGTGGCCAGCTTCAACAGCGGACCGCCCTCGGCGGTGCGGCCCGATGGGATCATCGCACGCGGGTTGAGGCCGAGCTTGCGGATGGCATCGGTGGCCGTCTGGGAGCGGTCGTTGGCATAGCGGGTCAGGCGCTCAACCAGTGCAAGCTGCCTGGCTTCGATGCCGGCGAGGGTGCCCGCTTCGGGCAACGCTGCGCTGATCTTCTTCGCTTCAGCACCAGTTTCGTCGGTGGTTTGTGCCTGGGCGGCCTCGTCACCTTCGGGCAATTCGCTGATGTGGGCATCGACCATCTGCTCGATGAACTTCTGGCGGCGGGCGAGGTTGGAGGCGACCGTGTCGATATTCTCGCGGTACTGCTCGACGCTGTGCTCGGCCCGGGCGACCTTGGCTTCGCGCCCGGCGAGCGCGGCCTGCGCGGTGCCGGTGGAAACCTGCGACAAAGCCAGCGCACCAACCGAGGCGCACCAGGCGCCCAGAACGCCTACTGCCACACCTGCGGCGATCTTCTGACTCCGCGAAGAAATACGGATGAAACGGACTTGTCCCTGCGATCGCATGATGAACTCACGATCGGGAAACGCAGTCCTGAGGCGCTGTAAAAACGCCCCGGCTGAAGTGGATAGCAAAACGACCCCGCTGGAAATCTAGTGTCTCAGTCCCGGCGGGCCAACTAGCAGGGGGTTATTACCAAGGCGAATCGACTGGTCCCGGCACTTTGTCGAATCGAGCCGAGGCGGACGAGTCCTGCGGCGAGTTGAGGGATACAATGTCGATTGGCATTTCCTGGGCGGCAAAGCGGGCCGGGTTAGTTGATAAAGTGCACGCTCAAAACGCCTGTACAAGGGCGATTTCGCGGCGGCGGTGACAACGATGAGAAAGACCCTGCACGAATGTAGCAACGCGCGGCGATGTAGGAAAATGCGCGCTCAACGCCGTGTCTGGATCGGTGACAGGGGGGCTGCGCGGTGCTAGCGATCTGGCCATGAACCTTCAGACTTCCCTGTCCGCCGATCCTGCCGCGCCCGCTTTGGAGGCATTGGCTCCGGAAGCGCTGGTCGAACGGCTGGCCCGCGATGGCCGCGCCGCGCAGCGCGTGCTGGCGCGGATCAGCGATGCGGACAAGGCAGGCGCCCTGCGCGCCGCCGCGAAGGCCCTGCGCGCGGCGGAAGCCGAGATTCTCGCCGCCAATGCGCAGGATATCGCAGCGGGCGAGGCCAAGGGCCTTTCCGCCGCGCTGCTCGACCGTCTGCGGCTGGATGCGGGCCGGTTGGCGGGCATTGCCGATGCCGTGGATCAGGTTGCCGGGCTGCCCGATCCGGTGGGCGAGGTGATCTCCGCCGACGAGCGGCCCAACGGCCTGAAACTGTCGCGCGTTCGGGTGCCCATCGGACTGATCGGGATCATCTACGAAAGCCGCCCCAACGTGACCGCCGATGCCGCCGCGCTGTGCCTGCGTTCGGGCAATGCGGTAATGCTGCGCGGGGGCACCGAGGCGCTCCATTCCAACCGCGCGATCCGCGCCGCGCTGGCCGCCGGACTGGAAAGCGCGGGGCTTCCCGCTGCCGCGATTCAGCTGGTTCCGACGCAGGACCGCGCCGTCGTGGGTGCGATGCTGACCGCTGCCGGGCTGATCGACATGATCGTGCCGCGCGGGGGCAAAAGCCTTGTCGCGCGGGTTCAGGCCGATGCACGGGTGCCCGTGCTGGCCCACCTCGATGGCATCTGCCACACGTATGTCCACGCCGCAGCCGATGCGGACATGGCGCGAAAGCTGACCGTCAACGCCAAGCTGCGCCGCACCGGCATCTGCGGCGCGATGGAGACGCTGCTGCTCGACACCCAGTTCCCCGAAAGCGCTTCGGTAGTGGCCGGGCTGATCGACGCTGGCTGCGAAGTGCGCGGCGATGCGCGCGCGCAGGCGCTCGATCCCCGCGTACTGCCCGCGAGCGGTGAGGACTGGGATACCGAATATCTCGACGCCGTGCTTTCGGTTGCCGTGGTCGACGGGATGGAATCCGCGATCGAGCATATCGCCGCCCATTCCTCGCACCACACCGATGCGATTGTCACCGATGACGCCGAAGCGGCCGAGCGATTCCTCGATGAGGTCGACAGCGCCATCGTCATGGTCAACGCCTCCAGCCAGTTCGCCGATGGCGGCGAATTCGGCCTCGGCGCCGAGATCGGCATCGCCACCGGACGGCTCCATGCACGCGGCCCGGTCGCGCTGGAAGGGCTGACGACCTACAAGTGGCAGGTGCGCGGCTCCGGGCAGGCGCGGCCCTGATTCGAGCGGTGCAGAAGACCCGCTGCGGCCCGCTCACCGGCCTGCTGGGCGGCAGTTTCAACCCGGCGCACGGCGGGCACCGGCGGATCACCCTGTTCTGTATCGACGCGCTGGGGCTGGACGAGGCGTGGTGGCTGGTGTCGCCGGGCAATCCGCTGAAGCCGGCGGCCGGCATGGCGCCGCTGCCGGCGCGGGTCGAATCGGCCCGCAAACAGGCCCGCCGCGCGCGGATTCGCCCCACTGCGATAGAGCGTGAACTGGGCACCCGGTACACGGTCGATACGCTGAAAGCGCTGCTGCGGCGTTACCCGAAACGGCGCTTCGTATGGCTGATGGGGGCGGACAACCTCGCCCAGTTGCACCGCTGGAAAGACTGGCGAACGATCGCCCGACTCATGCCGATTGCGGTAATCGCCCGTCCGGGGTATGATGGCGCTGCCCTCGCGAGCCCCGCGATGGCCTGGCTGCGGCGTTACCGGACGTCCATGACCAGTCTTCGCGGCCCGGAAAGGTGGAGCGCACCTGCGCTAGTGACGTTGCGATTCGACCCCGATACGCGGTCGGCCACGGCTATACGCCAGGCTGATCCGGAGTGGGCACGGAAGTCCTCAGGTGGATTTTCGCGAGATGCGGTCACGCACAGGCCCCTATGTGGAACGCCCATCAACGGATCGGCAGCGTGAGAGGCTTTTCGGCCCTTCTCCTGCACAACCGGCACATCAAGAAAACGATCGCTCGCGGCACGGTGGCTTCCATCGCGTCCGGTCGATCCCTGAAAGGAGCAGACCTACACTAAGATGCCACAGGCACAGATACAGCCGGCCTCAACCGGCGCAACGCCCCCGCTGAGCCCCACGGTTCAGCACGAAGATCCGCTGCTGAACCTGATCCTCCAGTCGCTGGATGACGATCAGGTGCAGGATCTCGTGACCATCGACCTCGATGGCAAGTCCAGCATCGCGGACTTCATGGTGATCGGTTCCGGCCGTTCCACCCGTCAGGTCGCGGCCATGGCGCAGAAACTTGGCGAACGCCTCAAGCAGGGCGGCTTCGGCGGCCCGCGCATCGAAGGCCTGCCCGCAGCCGACTGGGTTCTGGTCGACGCCGGCGGCGTGGTGGTCCACCTGTTCCGCCCCGAAGTGCGCACGTTCTACAACCTGGAACGCATGTGGGGCTTCGACGGACCGACCGGCGCAGCCTGACCGCTGCGCTGCAAGGCTCCCTTTCAGGGGAGCCTGCTGGAGGATGAGCCCCGGTCGTCGCAAGTGACGACCTGAACGACCGGGCACCCTTTCGAAAGGACTCTGCGCCGGGACATCGCTGTCCTGTGCGTACTTGGATCATGCTGCTTCACATCATCGCCCGCGGCAAGATCGCCCGTTCGCCGGAGGCCGACCTGCTCGACCGCTATGCGAAGCGCATTGCCTGGCCGTTTCGCCACAGCGAACTGCCCGATGTCGGCGGCAGGATTCCTCCTCCCACCCAGACTCCCAGTCGCGATGTGCTGCTGGACGAACGCGGCAAGACGATGAGTTCGGAAGAATTCGCCGCGCTGCTTGGCCGCTGGCGCGATGAAGGCGTGCGCGAATGCCGCTTCCTGATCGGCGCCGCCGACGGCCACGGCGACGAAGCGCGGGGCCGGGCCGATCACCTGCTATGCTTCGGGCGCATGACCTGGCCGCACATGATGGCCCGCGCGATGCTGGCCGAGCAATTGTGGCGGGCAACGGCGATCCTCGCCGGGCATCCCTACCACCGCTCGGGCTGACGCGGATTTCCCGGCTGAATCTGCGATGAACCGGGAAACCTAATTCCGGTCAGTGCGTTAAACAGGAATAACGAATTTGGCCGCGCCCTTCAGGGGAAGGCGGCCCGCTCCGGGAGCCTGTTAAGTGCACATCGAAATGACCGATCGCCGCCTTGCTGGCGACACCATCATACCGCGCGTGGAAGCGGAGCGTGCCCCGATCCGCCGACAGGTCAGCGATGACACGATATCGCCGCACCTCCTGCGTGATACGGCCCGCGCTGCGGGCATGTTTCAGCGTTCCGTGCTTGGTCACCTGGACCATAAGGAATGGCTTGGCCGGGTCCGTGCGGATGGCCAGCGCCTGATGGATCTTCTGTCGGAAATGGGCTTCACCCCCAGCGAAGCGCGCCCTGACGCCAGATCGTAGGGCATGCTGGGGGGGTATTGACGCCAGCATCGTCGTTCCCTCTTCCCGGCTGACTCGCGGTGCCCTAGTTAACCGCGAGTGAAGCCTGCTGTCCGTTCTCTTTTGCTCCTTTCCGCCTTGGGTGTTGCCATCTTCGCCACGCAGGCGATGACGCAGCAGCTTGCCGTGCTCGACCCTGCGGTGGATGCGCGGCGCGCGCAGGCGGACATGCTGGCCGCCCGGCGCGAAGGCGCGGCAGCGCGCGGCCGGGCCGAGAGGCTGGAGGTGCGCGCCCGGCAGGTCACCCAGCAGGCCGACCGTACCGCGCGCGAAGCCGCCGCCATCGCCGCGCGCATTCAGGAAACCGAGGCGGCCATCGCCGCGCAGCGCGCACAGATGCGCCTGATCGCCTCGCAGCGGGCCGATCTTCGCGCCCGGCTTGCTGAACGTCAGGGCCCGCTGGCCCGGCTCACCGGATCGCTGCAACGCCTTTCCCGCCGCCCACCGCTGCTGGCGCTGCTGCGCCCCGGTTCGGTGCGCGATGCCGTCTACATGCGCGCCATGCTCGACACGATGCTGCCCGAGGTAGAGCGGCGCACGGCCTCCCTGCGCGGTGCGATCGAGCGGGGGCGTGCGCTGGAAGGGCAGGCCCGCGCCGCCGCAGCCGGCCTTGCCCAGGCGCAGGCCCAGATGCGTGAACGCCGGCAAAAGCTCGCCGTGATCGAATCGCGCCAGCGCCTTGCCGGGCGGCAGGCCAGCGGCATTGCCGCGCGGGAGGGCGACCGGGCCGTGGCGCTCGCCGAGAAGGCGCGCGATCTGGGCGATCTGGTTGAGGAAATGGGCCGCCAGGGCACTTTGCGCGAACAGCTCGCGGCGCTGCCGGGCCCGATCGTGCGCCCGCCGCGCCCCGAGGATTCGCGCGTGGCAGAAGCCTCGCAGTTCGTGCCGCCGCCGGCTGGATTGTCCAGCTACATGCTGCCCGTCACCGGGCGGCTGGTGACCGGGTTCGGCGAGAATGCACAGGGGCAGGCCCGCTCGATCGGGCTGGTGGTGGCGCCGCGCGAACAGGCGCAGGCGGTTGCGCCGGCGCCGGGGCGAGTGGCTTTCGCCGGGCCGTATCGCGGCTACGACCGGATCGTCATCATCGAGCATGACGGCGGCTGGACCTCCCTTGTCACGGGCCTTGCGCGGCTGAACGTGGCGGTGGGCGAAACGGTGGTGGCGGGCTCTCCCATCGGGATTTCCGGGCCGCGAAATCCGCGCATCATGGTCGAACTTCGGCAACACGGGGTTCCTGTTAATCCCCTGCAATATATCCGGTCGCTATGATGGCCCGGCGCGCCGTTTCTCGTCTTTCGTTTCGAGGGGGCATGGGGATCGGCGCGGTAATACCCATATCGGCTGGAAAGCCCGCCGATCCGCTGGCGTTTGCCGCCAAGGCTCGGTAGGATCACGGTCATGAACCCCCCGTCCGGCTTATCTGCCGGATGACGCTGAAAAGAGGCACATCGCCCGATGAAGATCGCCCCGTTCCTTCGCGCCACGGCGCTGGTGTCCGCCGTTGCGGTGC
The DNA here is from genome assembly GCF_000876675.2 of Novosphingobium sp. P6W. Classification (GTDB taxonomy): domain Bacteria; phylum Pseudomonadota; class Alphaproteobacteria; order Sphingomonadales; family Sphingomonadaceae; genus Novosphingobium. The sequence goes on along the minus strand of NZ_CP030352.1, from coordinate 83,202 downwards.
TGCCGATCGCGACCTCCGGGCTGGCCGCGGTGGACACCCGCGCGAGCCATGAATTCGACAAGCTCTTCACCATCTACGAGATCGTCAAGGACAACTACGTAGACCAGGTGGACGACAACAAGCTGCTCAAGGGCGCGATCGACGGCATGCTGGCCAGCCTCGACCCGCATTCGAACTATCTCGACGGTCCCTCGCTGCAGCGGCTCGAGACGATGATCGACGGCAAGTACACCGGCCTTGGCCTCTCGGTGATCGAGGATGAGGGCGCGGTGAAGATCATCTCACCGTTCAAGGGCAGCCCGGCCGAAAAGGCGGGCCTCAAGGCGGGCGACTACATCACTCACCTCGACGGCGTGCTCTATTACGAGCGCGACCTGGACGAGGCGGTATCCAAGATGCGCGGCGCGGCCGGCACCTCGATCCGCCTGACGATCTTCCGCCAGGGCCGCGATGCGCCGTTCGACGTCACCGTGACGCGCGGCGTGGTGGAACTGGAGCCGGTGACTTCCGAGCTGAAGGACAATGTCGGCGTGATCTCGGTGAACGAGTTCTCGCGCGATGTCGGCAACGACGTGAACATCGCGCTGGCCAGTTTGAAGAAGCAGGCAGCGCTCAAGGGCGGCAAGCTGTCGGGCCTGGTGCTTGACCTGCGCTCCAACCCGGGCGGTTCGCTGGACGAGGCGGTGGCCCTGTCCGACCTGTTCCTGGAAAAGGGCGACATCGTTTCGCAGCGCGGCCGCAATGCCAGCGAGAACCAGTTCTACCGCGCCGAATCGATGTTCAAGGGCGATGCGGCCAAGAACCTGCCGATCATCGTGCTGGTCGATGCAGGCTCCGCCTCGGCTTCCGAGATCGTCGCCGGCGCGCTTCAGGACCAGCACCGCGCGGTCATCATGGGCGAACGTACCTTCGGCAAGGGCTCGGTCCAGACCTTCCTGCCGCTCGACGCGAAAAGCGCGGTGAAGTTGACCACGGCCCGCTACTACACGCCTTCGGGCCATTCGGTGCAGGAGGGCGGGATCACCCCGGACATCAAGGTGCCGCAGTTGTCCGATCCCGATGCGCGGGCCCGCGCCGAGCGGGCGGTGCGCGAATCCGATCTTCGCGGCCACCTCATCAACGAGGCCTCGCTCAAGGACAAGGACCTCGAGACCGACAAGATGGACGATCCGCGCTTCAAGGTGACGGCGGCCGAGCTGGAAAAGCAGGGCATCAAGGACTTCCAGCTGCATTACGCGATCAGCACGCTGGAACGGACCGCCGGCAAGCCCGCGCTCGCCGCTGCAACCCCCAAGCGCTGACCGGTCTCAGGAGCACGTTTTGATGGCCGTTCCTGTCCTTCCTCGTCTGCGCGCCGCGCGCTGGCTGGCTTTCGGTATTCCCACGGTGCTGCTGGGCGGGGCGCTGGTCAGCCAGTACGTCTTCGGGCTGGCGCCGTGCGAGATGTGCTGGTGGCAGCGCTATCCGCACATGTTCGCGATCCTGCTTGGCGCACTGGCGTTTTTCTGGCGGCCGGTGCGTCCGCTGGTGGCGGTTGCGGCGCTGGCCGTGCTTGTTTCCGGGCTGATCGGCGGGTTTCACGCCGGGGTCGAATATGGCTGGTGGCAGGGTGTCACCGCCTGCACGGCAAGCCCCTTTGCGGCCGGCGGCGATCCGCTTGCCGCGATCATGGCCGCGCCGGTGATCCGCTGCGACGTGGCGCCGTGGTCCTTGCTGGGCATCTCGCTGGCGGGCTGGAATTTCCTGATCTCGACGATCGGGGCGCTTGCCGTGTTCGCTTTGGTGGCTGGTAGCGGCAATGCTGGTGGAAGGACCAGGTGATGAATGCGGTTTCCAAGCGCAGCGAACGGATGCTGCGGGTAGACCAGGCGGGTGAATTCGGCGCGACGCGCATCTATGCAGGCCAGCTTGCAGTGATGGGCACGCGCGGGCCGCACTCCACCGAGATCGCCGGCATGGCGGCGCAGGAGATCGAGCATCAGGCGCGCTTCGATGCGATGATCGCGCAGCGCGGCGTGCGCCCGACGCTGCTGCAGCCGGTGTGGTCCGTCGCCGGGTTCGCGCTGGGCGCGGCGACCGCGCTGATCGGGCCGGAAGCGGCGATGGCCTGCACCGCCGCGATCGAGACCGAGATCGACCGGCACTATACCCAGCAGCTTGACGAACTGGGCGATGAAGACCCGGAACTGGGCGAGGCGATCCTGAAATTCCGCGACGAGGAACGCCAGCACCGCGATGCCGCGCTGGCCGCCGGGGCGGAAAAGGCGCCGGCCTATCCGCTGCTATTCCACGCCATCCGCATGGGCTGCCGGGCCGCGATAAAGCTTTCGGAACGGATTTGAGGGTTCGCGGGTTGACTGGATGCAGGGATAAGCCTGCAGCTTAAGCTATCGTTCAACCCGGTACGCACCTATGTCGATGATGTACCTTGCCGTTACCGACCTGTTGGAGCCTTCGCGATGACCCGCCTCCTGATCTCTGCCGTATTCGGCGCCGCCATGGCGCTGACGGCCGCCCCCGCCTTTGCGCAGCAGAGCATCCCGGTGGATGCCGGCGCGGGCACTGGCGACGAGAAGGTGAATCAGCTCATCATCTACGGCCAGGATGCCTGCCCGCCTTCCAGCGGCAGCGAAATGGTGATCTGCGTGCGCAAGGGCGAAGGAGAGCGGTTCCGTATTCCCGAGCCGCTGCGGGGCATCGATTCGCCCAAGTCGGAAGCCTGGGCCAACAAGGTGCAGGCTTATGAAACGGTCGGCGCCTTTGGCACGCTGAGCTGCTCGCCGGTTGGCGCCGGCGGTTCGCTCGGCTGCACCCAGCAGCTGATCGACCGCGCTTCGGCGGAGCGCAAGAACGGTTCGGAAGTGCGCTTCGGCGAACTGATCGCGGCAGAGCGGCAGAAGCGCCTGTCCACGATCGACGAAGATGCCGCCGCCCAGCAGGCCCGCGTCGAGGAAGCGGAAAAAGCCTACTTCGACCAGCGCCAGCGGCAGGAAGCGGCCGAAGATGCCGCTCTGGGCACGGCGACCACCCCGCCCAAGCCCAAGTAGGCGGCGCGGGGGCCGCGTTTTTCCGGCCCCCGCTCCCGCGTCCTGCGGCTTTGGGCAAGTCCCGCTTCACGCCCTGAAACCCGAATGCGCTTGTCTTGTGTCCACAATCCGGCACAGAGGCACCGCGTGCGCTGCTTGGGCTTAGGCCCTTGCGCGCAGGGTCGCCAGTTGAAGGGAGCGGGTACGCGCGATGGGCGTAACGGGGTCGATTGATATCTTCCATGCCGTAGCCGGGCTGCTGGTCGGCGTTCTGGTGGGGCTGACAGGGGTTGGCGGCGGTTCGCTGATGACGCCGCTGCTGGTGCTGTTGTTCGGCGTCAGCGCCAAGACCGCGGTGGGCACCGACCTGCTGTTCGCCGCCATTACCAAGATCGCCGGTTCGCTTGTCCACGGCTCGCGCGAGACGGTGGAATGGAAGATCGTGAAGCGCCTTTCCATGGGCAGCATTCCGGCTTCGCTGGTGACGCTGGCCGTGCTGGCGAGTTTCGGCAAGGTCGGCAAGTCGACCGAACACGTCATCCTGATCTCGCTGGCCAGCCTGCTGGCGCTGACTTCGCTGGCGGTGATCGGCCGCAAGTGGCTGTTCCGCCATGCCCACGATTTCGACGCGGTGCGTTCTCCCGGCCGGGTGTTGGGCGGGACGGTGGTGCTGGGCGCGCTGATCGGCGCGGCGGTTTCGGTGTCCTCGGTGGGCGCGGGCGCGATCGGCGTGACGGTGCTGCTGATGCTTTATCCCCGCCTGCCGATGTCGCGGATCGTCGGGTCCGACATTGCCCATGCCGTGCCGCTGGCGCTGATCGCGGGCACTGGCCACTGGATCATGGGGGGCGTCGACGGCGGGCTGCTGACGAACCTGCTGATCGGCTCGATCCCGGGCGTTATCATCGGCAGCTATCTATCCACGAACGCGCCGGACAAGGTGCTGCAGCCGCTGCTGGCCGCCGTTCTGGCGATCTCGTCGTGGCAGCTGTTCGTCAAGGCCTACACGCCCGAGAAGGTCAAGGTCGAGGTCATCGCACCGGCCCGGGCGGCGCCGCCTCAGCCCTGAGGCGATGCGTACCTTTGCGGCAAGGAAAAGGGGCCGGAGGATAACCTCCGGCCCCTTTTCCTTGTTCGTCTACGCATCCCGCCTCAGGCGAGGGCGATATCCGGGGCGTCTTCCTGCTTCATGCCGACGACGTGATAGCCGCAGTCCACATGATGGGTTTCGCCGGTCACGCCCGAAGACAGGTCGGACAGCAGGTACAGACCCGCACCGCCCACATCCTCGATCGTCACGTTGCGGCGCAGGGGGGCGTTCAGCTCGTTCCACTTGAGAATATAGCGGAAATCGCCGATTCCGCTGGCCGCCAGCGTCTTGATCGGTCCGGCGGAGATGCCGTTGACGCGGATGCCCTGCGGCCCCAGGTCGTTGGCAAGATACTTCACCGAAGCCTCAAGCGCGGCCTTGGCCACGCCCATGACGTTGTAGTGCGGAACCACCTTCTCGGCGCCGTAGTAGGTCAGCGTCACGATCGAACCGCCCGCCGACATCATCGGCAGCGCCCGCTTCGTCACCGCCACCAGGCTGTAGGCCGAGATGTTCATGGTCATCAGGAAGTTGTCGAGGCTGGTGTCGACGTATTTCCCGCGCAGTTCGTTCTTGTCGGAGAAGCCGATGGCGTGGACGAGGAAGTCGATCTTCCCCCACCGTTCCTCGATCTGCGCGAAGGCAGTGTCGAGCGCTTCCATGTTGGACACGTCGCAATCGATGAGGAAATCGCTGCCCAGGCTCTCGGCCAGCGGCCTCACCCGCTTGGCCAGAGCTTCGCCCTGGTAGGAAAAGGCGAGTTCGGCGCCTTGTTCGTGCAGCTTCTTGGCGATTCCCCAGGCCAGCGACTTGTCATTTGCAAGGCCCATTATGAGGCCGCGCTTACCGTGCATCAGACCGGTCATTCGTTTCTTCCTGTACTTTCCTTGTCGTTCGGCCCGGAGGGGATACCTCTGGCCGTGGCGGGGCTTGCGGGTGTGTCAGGCACTTCGGGAGCCCCCGCGAGCGCCGCATTGAGTTCGGCACCTACCACCATCCCTAGTCCCACAAGCCAGAAAAAGAAAAGCGCGATCATCACTCCGGCGAGACTTCCATACGTAAGATCGTATGAGAAAAACGTCTGGAGGACTTTCGGCAGGGTATATGCGACGAGCAGCCACCATGCGGTGACGAGCACCGCACCCGGCCATTTCGGGCACTTTTGCTTCTGATAGGCGGACGGTGTGAGCAGGTAGAACAGCAGGTATATCGACGCGAACAGGGCGCCGGCGCTGATGGCGCTGGAAATCGCGATCTGCCCGGAAAGATCGTCGAGCCTGGGAAAAAGTACCGAAATGATCGTCTCGCTGGCCGAGATCAGCACTTGCGAAGACAGCGAGATCAGCAGCAGCAGCACCGACCCGAAGATCAGCGCGGTGGATGTCAGCCGCGAGCGCCAGAAGCGCGGGCGCTTGGTGGTGTTGTAGGCGCGGTGCAGGATATCGCGGATCGTCTCGACCAGGCTGGTCGTGGTCCACAGCCCGAAAATGCCGCCGATCCACAGCAGATGGCCGTGGCGCGCGGCGGCGACATCGTGACCCACCGGGCCCAGCACCTCGGAGACGCGCGGGGGCAGGGCGCGCAGCACCGCGTCGATCGAGGCGCCCAGCTGGTCCTGCTCGCCCAGGGCCGAGAAGATCGCGGCCAGGGCGATGAAGAACGGAAACAGCGCCAGCAGCGTCATGTATGCCAGGTTGCCGGCATGGATGAAGCCATCGTCCCAGGTGCCGTTGATGACGCGCATGACGACGCGGAAAAACCGCGTGCCCGGTCCGGCCTTTCGCTTCAGCTTGCGGCGCAGCGGTTCGTGCCGGTGTGGCTCGTGCTGGTGTGGCTCTGGGCGGTGCTGACCGCCCGCGCCATCCGCCGCGCCGGGGGCGTCAGACGCCAAGTTTGGCGCGCACGTCGCGGGGATCGCTCCAGCCTTCGAGGCGGCGGGCAAGCTCTGCGCTCGCTTCGGCGTCTGCTTCGGGCAGGACGATCTGGAGGGTGATGAGCAGGTCGCCGCGGCTGGCATCCTTGCGGGTCATGCCGCGGCCCTTGAGGCGCAGCACCTTGCCCGAGCTTGCGCCCGGGGGGACGGAAAGCATGACGGCGCCGGCAGCAGTGGGGGCCTTCACCTTGGCGCCGGCCAGCGCTTCGTCCAGGGTGATCGGCAGGTCCACGCGCAAATCGTCGCCGTCCTGCTTGAAGAAGGCGTGGGGCTGGATCTGGATGGTGACGGTGGCGTCCCCGGCGCCGCCGGGGCCAACCTCGCCCTTGCCGCCGAGGCGCATCTGGGTGCCGTCCTCGACCCCGGCAGGCAGCTTGAGGTCGATCGTCTTGCCGTCCGACAGGGTGATACGCTGCGATTTCAGCTCGGCCGCATCGGGAAGCGGCACGGCAAGGCGGTAATTCACATTGGCGCCGCGCGGAGCAGCCCGGCCGCGTGCGCCGCCGCCCATACCGCCGCCCATTCCACCCATGCCGCCGCGTGCGCCGCCGCCGAAGATCCCGCCGAACAGGTCTTCCAGGTCGATCCCGTCCTCACCGCCCATGCCGCCGCCGAAGCCGCGCTGGCCGCCCTGACCGCCGCCATAGCCGCCGCCGAACCCGCCGCCGCCGAAGGGGCTGGCCGGGTTGCCGTCGGCGTCGATCTCGCCCCGGTCGAACTGGGCGCGCTTGGCCTTGTCGGAAAGCAGGTCATACGCGCGCGTCACTTCGCTGAAGCGTTCGGTCGCCTTGGGGTTGTCCTTGTTGGTGTCCGGGTGGAGTTCCTTCGCCAGCTTGCGATAGGCGGACTTGATGTCCTTTTCGGTCGCACCGCGGGTGACGCCAAGAGTGGTATAGGGATCTGCTGCCATAATGCCTGTCTAGCTAGGTTGCGTTCAGGCTTTGGACAAGCGCGACGATGGCTTGCGGGCAGCCTTATGCTTTCCTACGAGTGGGGGAAACCGGTTTGCGGCCTTTATGTTGCGCCGTGCGTTGACGAATTGCCCGCGATCAAGGCCCTTGCCGTCGTTCGTGTGCAGGGGCGGGCAGTTACGAAATTCCAGTTGGGGCAGTGCAGACAGTGTCAGATTCAGCGATCGATTCCGAACAGGCCCGCGAAGTGATCCCGCACGGCGACCCCTTGGCGCTGTTCACCCAGTGGTACGACGAGGCGCGCGGTACCGAGCCCAACGATTCCAACGCCATGGCGCTGGCCACTGCAACGCCGGACGGTTTCCCCTCGGTGCGCATGGTGCTGCTCAAGGGTCATGGGCCGGACGGCTTCGTGTTCTACACCAATGGCCGCAGCCGCAAGGGCGGGGAAATCGCCGCCAATCCCCAGGTCTCGCTGCTGTTCCACTGGAAAAGCCTGCGCCGCCAGATCCGCATCGAGGGCGTGCTCTCCCCGGTGAGCGATGCCGAGGCGGAGGCCTATTTCCATTCGCGCGCCCGCGATTCGCAGCTTGGCGCGGTGGCGTCGGACCAGTCCGCCCCGCTCGATTCGCGTGAGACCTTCCTGGCCCGCTACGAAGAAGCGCGTGCCCGCTTCGAGGGCGGCGAGGTGGAGCGGCCCGCGCACTGGGGCGGCTGGCGTGTTCGCCCGCTGGCGATGGAATTCTGGCAGGACCGTCCGTACCGCCTGCACGAACGCCGCCGGTTCGAGCACAGCGCGAACGGCTGGGCCAGCACGCTGCTTTATCCGTGATCCTGTCGTGAGCGATCCCGGCAAGCTAAACCGCAGCGCCGCTTATGCCAGCATAGCGGTGGCCAGCGCGTTGCTGGCGATCAAGGGCTATGCCGCCTGGTCCACCGGATCGACGGCGATGCTGGGCAGCCTTGCCGATACCGTTCTGGACCTGGTCGCCAGCGTGGCGACACTGGCCGGCGTGTGGATCGCGGCGCAGCCGGCGGACGACCAGCACCGGTTCGGCCACGGCAAGGCGGAGGCGATCGCCGCGCTGTTCCAGATCGTGCTGATCTCGATCTCGGCGCTGGGCATCGCCGCGCGCGCGGTGGAGCAGTTCGCGGCCGGGAGCAGGGTCGAGGCTGCGGGCGAGGGCATCGGCGTTTCCATCGCCGCGATCCTCGTCACGCTGGCGCTGCTGGCGTGGCAGCGCCGGGTGATCCGGCGCACCGGCAGCCTGGCGATCAGCACCGACAGCGTGCATTACCAGTCCGACCTCCTGCTCAACGTGGCGGTGATCGCGGCGCTGGCGCTGGATCAGTACGCGGGCTTTCGCCAGGCCGATCCGTTGTTCGGGCTGGCCATCGCCGGCTGGCTGGCATGGGGTGCGTGGCGCGCTTCCGAGCAGGTGCTGGACCAGTTGATGGACAAGGAATGGCCCGAGGAAAAGAAGCAGCGCTTCCTCGAAGTGCTGGCGCGCAATCCCGATATCACCGGCGTGCACGACATGCGCACGCGCACTTCGGGTAACCGCGATTTCGTGCAGTTCCACGTCTGGGTCGAGGCAAGCATGACAGTGCGCGAGGCGCATTGGGTGATGGACGAACTGGAAGAACGCCTGCGTCAGGCGTTTCCTGATACCGAGATCCTGATCCATCCCGACCCGGAAGGGCTGGTCGATGAAAAAGGCGATGCCGGCAAGGATATCCTGCCGCCGATCCGGCTGATCGATTGAGCGGGTCAGGTCAGGCGGGCAGCCGCTTGCCTGAGCGCGGCACGATTGCGGCCTTACTTCTTCAGCGCTCCGACGCAGGCGGCACGGTCCACGTCCTGCCCATCCGACGATCGCCGCGCCTCGACATAAGTCGCGTGCGGCTCCTTCGAGGTGGTGCTGGGATAGAGGAACACGTCCAGCACGCAGGCGGTCCCGGAAAACTGCAGCTTGCGCGCGTCGCCTTCCCATACGTCGAGGCGGGGCTGGCCGAACAGGCGGGTGAGCTGGCCCTGGTTGGCGCCGATCACGCCTTCGAGCCCGGCAACCATCTGCACGGTTGCATCGCGCGGCGCGGTGCGGGTGGGCTGGCGCACGGCAGGAACGCCCGAGGTGCGCTTGGGCCCACGGGGCGGGGCCGAGCCGGTGATGCCGCCGCTCGAACTGGCGCAGGCGGACAGCAGCAGCGCCAGCGAGGCGGCCGACAGGGCTGCACGCACAGCGCCCGAGGGGCGGCGGGGAAGGAGGCTGCGGGCGCGGATGATCTTCGTCATGGTCGGGCCGAGGCATTGCGTGCAGGGGCGGCGCTGTCAACGCTCCTTCGCCAGACCGGCGCTTGCCGAGCGGCAGGGCGCGCGCTACTCGCGGGAAATACCGCTTTTCCCGACATGACTTAAGGATCCGCTCTTCCCATGACGCAACCCAAGCTGGACGTCATCGCCATCGGCAATGCCATCATCGACGTTATCGCCAACTGCCCCGACACCCTGATCGACGAACTCGGCCTGACCCACGGCGGCATGCAGCTGATCGATGCGGACCAGGCGCGCAGCCTCTACACCGCGATGGGTCCGGCCCGCGAAGTCTCGGGCGGTTCGGCCGCCAACACGCTGGCCGGCCTTGCCGCGCTGGGCGCGAAGTGCGGTTTCATCGGCCAGGTCGCGCAGGACCAGCTGGGCGAAGTCTTCACCCATGACATCCAGGCGGCGGGAATCGAATTCACCGTGCCCGCCCGCGCCGGCGAAACCCCCACCGCGCGCTGCCTGATCTTCGTGACGCCGGATGGCCAGCGCACGATGAACACCTTCCTCGGCGCCTCGCACCTTTTGTCGGAAGACATGGTGGACGATGCCGCGATCGCCGATGCCGCCGTGCTCTATCTCGAAGGCTATCTGTGGGACCCCGCGCAGCCGCGCGTGGCCATGCGCAAAGCGATTGCCGCTGCGCGCGCTGCGGGCCGCAAGATCGCCTTCAGCCCGTCCGAATCGTTCATCATCGACATGCACCGCCTCGATTTCCTGTCGCTGATCGAGGACGGCCTGATCGACCTGATGTTCTGCAACGAGCCGGAAATGGCCACGCTGACGGGTGAAGCCGGGTTCGAGGAAGGCCTCGCCATGCTTTCTGCCAAGGTCCCGGTGCTTGTCGTCACCAAGGGCGCCGACGGCGCGGTGGCACTGGCGGGCGGAGAGCGCGCCGAAGTGGCGGCAGAGCCGATCGACAGGGTGGTGGACACCACCGGCGCGGGCGACCTGTTCGCTGCCGGCTTCCTCTACGGCCATGTGCGCGGTAAAAGCCTGCAGGATTCCCTGCGCATGGGCGCGATCTGCGCCAGCGAGATCATCTCGCACTACGGCGCCCGTCCCGAATGCGATCTTGCGGACTTCGTCGCCCAGCGGATGGGTTGAATTGAGAAAAGGGGCCACGGCTTGAGCTGTCCGACGCTGATCGACTTCGAAGCGAGCTGCCTGCCCGAATATGGGCAGTCCTATCCCATCGAGGTCGCCGTGGCGCGAACCGACGGCTCAAGCCGGGCCTGGCTGATCCGCCCGGCCGAACAGTGGCGCTACTGGGACTGGTCGGACGAGGCCGAGGCCCTGCACGGCATCAGCCAGGAAATGCTGGAAGCCGAGGGTCTGCCGCCCGCGCAGGTCCTATCCGAAATGGCCGAGTTCATTGAGGACTGCCCGGTCTACGCCGATGCGGACCTGGACCAGTACTGGCTGGAAGTGCTGTGTCAGGCGGTGCCGGCCAAGCTGCCGTTCCCGGTCCACTACCTGGGCGAATTCCTGCGTGAGCGCGGGTTCACCCGCCCGCAGGTGGTCGCCGCGCTGGAAGAAGCCAAGCGCCGCCTGCCCAAGGAACACCTCGCCCGCGAAGACGCCAAGCGGCTGGCCATGGTGGTGAAGCTGCTGGTCGACGGCGAGGTTTCGTAGATTCCTCCCCCTGGGGGGGGGGGAAAGGCGCGTGCGGTTTATGCGGCGCCAGGTTGGGCTGCCAACCTTCGGTCCCGATCAACGTCCAACCTTGTCGAACAAGCCGGCCGTCCAGCATCCATTCCGTCACCCTGAACTCGTTTCAGGGTCTATCTTGCCACTCACACGGCCGCTCGATCGGATAGATGGATCCTGAGCCGAAGGCCAGCGCAGCTAAACAAGTTCAGGATGACAGTATTATCGCAGGGACTGTGAGTGAGGATCGGCGCCAAATCAGGGTCGCCCGCTTTGCTGCGCCGTTTCCAGTTGCACCGCGCACTGCGCCTTGCGCTGTTCGCGCGCGTCGGTCAGCGCCTGCGCCGTCTGCGAGGGCAGGGCGCAGTCCTGCGCCGGGCGAACGGGGTGCTTGGCAAGGCAGCCGCTGCGGGTGCTGAACAGGTTGTCGGCGCAGTCCTCGAAGGCGGACTGGTCGGCGTCGTGCATCGTCTGGCAGGTCTGGGTCCAGCGCTGTTTGTACGCGCTTTCCGCAAAGTTCACGCAGGTCCCGTAGTCGGCCTGCGCTGCCGCCTCGCGCCGGGCGCGTTCGGCCAGCGCGCGGGATTGTTCCTGCTCGTGCGACTGGCGCTGCGTCATTTCCTGCGTCTGGCGGCGCACGTCCTGCGCGGGCAGGTAGATGCCGTAGTAGTAGCCCACGCCGCTGCCGGCGAGCAGCGCCGCCACGGCGAGGGCAATCTTCAGGATCGGGTCGGCGTGTTTAAGCATTGGCGCCTTCGCGCGCCACTTCGCGCCAGCCGATGTCGCGGCGGCAGAAGCCCCCGGGAAAATCGAGCGCATCGACGGCGCCGTAGGCCAGGCCTTGCGCCTCGGTCACGGTCCTGGCCCGCGCAGTGACGCTCAGCACCCGCCCGCCGCTGGCCACCAGCTTGCCGCCATCGACCGAGGTGCCGGCGTGGAAAACCTTGGCCCCGTTTGCCTCGGCCGCTTCGATGCCGCCAATCGCGCCGCCCTTTTCAGGCGTGCCGGGATAACCGTTCGCGGCCATCACCACGGTCAACGCGGCATCGGTGGAAAAGCGCGGCGGTTCGATCGCGGCAAGGCGGTTCTCGGCGCAGGCGTGCAACAGTTCGACGAGATCCGATTCGAGCCGCATCAGCATCACCTGGCACTCTGGATCGCCGAAGCGGCAGTTGTATTCGATCAGTTCCGGGCCCTTGGCGGTCAGCATCAGGCCCAGGAACAGCACGCCGGAATAGGGCATGCCTTCGTCCGCCAGAGTCTTGACGGTGGGGGCGATGATGCGAGTCATCGCCAGCCCTTCCAGCTCCGGGGTCAGCACCTTGGCGGGGCTGTAGGCGCCCATGCCGCCGGTATTGGGGCCGGTGTCGCCGTCGCCCACGCGCTTGTGATCCTGCGCGGAACCGAAGGGGACGATGGTGGAGCCGTCTGTCAGCGCGAAGAAGCTGGCTTCCTCGCCTTCGAGGAATTCCTCGATCACCGCTTCCGCGCCGGCTTCTCCGAAGCGGCCTGCGAAGATGTCCAGCACCGCTGCTTCGGCTTCGGCCATGGTCATCGCCACGGTCACGCCCTTGCCGGCGGCAAGGCCATCGGCCTTGATGACCACCGGCGCGCCGAATTTGGCCAGCGCGGCCATGGCGTCGGCCTGATTGGAGACACGCTCATAGCCGCCGGTGGGGATGTTTGCGCGGGCGCAAAGGTCCTTGGTGAACCCCTTGGACCCTTCCAGCTGAGCCGCCGCCTTGCTGGGGCCGAACACGGCGAAGCCTTCACCGCGCAGAGTGTCGGCAAGGCCGTCCACCAGCGGGGCCTCGGGGCCGACGACGACAAGGCCGATCACATTCGCCTCGCAGAAGGCCAGCACGGCGGCGTGGTCGGTCGCATCGAGGGAAATGCATGTCGCCAGCTCGGAAATGCCGGGGTTGCCGGGCGCGGCCCACAGGGTATCGCAGCGCGGGGATTGCGCCAGCTTCCACGCCAGCGCATGTTCGCGGCCGCCCGAGCCCAGTAGCAGGATGTTCATTTCCCGTGCCTTCCGATCAGTTCTTCTACGACGATGATAACGCCGATGGTCGTAATGGGGGGCTGGTAGCGAAGGAGAGCGCAGGCGACAACGCCGCGCCGCTTTCGATCAGCGAGATTTCGAACCTGCTCAAGCGCACGGTGGAGGACCGCTTCGGCTTCGTGCGCCTGCGCGGCGAGCTTTCCGGCGTGAAACGTGCGGCTTCGGGCCACCTTTACTGCGCGCTCAAGGATGACAAGGCGCTGATCGACGGGGTCATGTGGAAAGGCGGCGCCCAGCGCCTGGCGTTCCGCCCCGAAGACGGCATCGAGGTGATCGCCACCGGCAAGCTGACCACGTACCCCGGCCGCTCCAAGTACCAGATCGTCATCGAATCGATGGAGATCGCGGGCGAAGGCGCGCTGCTGGCGCTGCTGGAAAAGCTGCGGCTGCGCCTCGCCGCCGAGGGCCTGTTCGCGCCTGAGCGCAAGCGGGCATTGCCGTTCCTGCCGCAAGTGATCGGCGTGGTGACATCGCCCACCGGCGCGGTGATTCGCGACATCCTCCACCGCCTTGCCGACCGGTTCCCCAGCCAGGTGCTGGTCTGGCCGGTGCTGGTCCAGGGCGAAGGCGCGGCGAAACAGATCGCCAATGCCGTGCGCGGTTTTTCGGATATCCAGCCCGGCGGGCCGGTGCCGCGTCCCGATCTGGTGATCGTGGCGCGCGGCGGCGGCTCGATCGAGGACTTGTGGAGCTTCAACGAGGAAATCGTCGTGCGCGCCGTCGCCGAATCGACGATTCCAGTGATCTCGGCGGTCGGGCACGAAACCGACACGACGCTGTGCGATTACGCGGCCGACCGGCGCGCACCCACGCCCACCGCTGCGGCGGAAATGGCGGTGCCAGTGCGCAGCGAAATCGCCAGTCAGATCGACGAATTGGCCCTGCGCATGCGCCGCTGCGCCTTGCGCCCGGTCACGCTGGGGCGAGAGCGGCTGGAAGCGCGCGTCCAGCGCCTGCCTAAACCCGACGCGATTCTGGCGGGCAAGGCGCAGAAGCTGGACGAGCTTTCCGAACGCCTGCGCCGCGGCCTGCGCGATGAAGCGGCGGCCAAGCGCGAGGCATTGAACCGCGTCGCCGGCAAGCTGTCCCTCCCGCTGCTGCGCCACCGTGTGCAGTCCTGCGCCAAGGATCTGGAGCGGGCGGGCCTGACACCGCGCCTGCTGACGCAGCGGCTGGCCCATGCCCGGCAAGGTTTCGCGCCGTCCGACCGGGTGCTGCCGCAGCTCGATCCGCGCCTGCCGCTGCAGCGCGGCTATGCGCTGGTGAAGAGCGCCGCAGGAACCGCCCTGACAAGCCGCGAGGCCGCCCAGCGCGAGGGGAATCTGGTGATCGAGTTTCGCGACGGCGAACTGGCGGTCGTGGCGGGAGAGGGTGCGGCGCCGCCAGCGCCCCCAACCTCGCCTGCCGCGCCTCCGCCGCCGCGCAAGGCGCCGCCGCGACCGGCTCCCGTCACGCCGCGACAGGACGATTTGTTCGGATCGTGATGCTCTGCTAAGATGACTCCATGCTGATGTCTTCCGCAGATCGCCCCGCCAAACTGGCTTACGGACCCAACGGGTTTCGCGTGCTCAGTTCCGGCCACTACGTGAATTGCGCCGTTACCGGCGAGAAGATCGCGCTGGAATTTTTGCGCTACTGGAGCGCCGAGCGTCAGGAGCCTTACGCCTCGGCCGAAATCGCCACCAAGCGCCTCCTCGGACAAGCCTGACAGGCGCATGACCCGTTACAGGCGCGGCTTCGCGATTTCGCTCGTCGCCGTGCTGGGCGCGGTGCTTGCGGTGCCGGCGGTTATCCGCGCCGCTGCGACCCGTTCCGGCGTAGCCCCTGTGGCCCCGGCTGCGGCTCCCCGCCCTGTCACTTTGCCCTTCACCGGCGAATTGACGCAAGGGGGCTGGATTCGCGGCACTCTGCCAGCGGGCATGCGCTCGCTCTCGCTCGATGGCACGCCGATAAAGGTCGCGCCGGATGGCGGCTGGTTCGCCGCGTTCGACCGCGATGCCGGTCCGCAGGCCCTGCTGCGCACGGTTCTGGCCAATGGCAGCATCGGCGAACAGCGGCTTGCCGTCTCCCCGCGCGCCTGGAACATCGAGAACGTCAACATCGCCCGCAGCCCCGGCGGGCCAAGCGAAGCATTCATGGCGCTGCGCCGCCCCGAGCTTGCCCGGATCAATGCGGCGCGCACGCTCGTCACCGATGCGCAAGGCTGGCGCCAGCGCTTCGTCTGGCCTGCCAAGGGCCGGATTTCCGGCCGTTTCGGCTCGCAGCGCGTCTATCGCGGTGAGCCGGGGGCCTATCACTCGGGCCTCGACATCAGCAGCGGCACCAGCGGCACGCCCTTTGTGGCCCCGGCGGACGGCGTGGTGATCCTGGCTGCGGAAAAGCCCTTCACGCTGGAGGGCAACCTGCTGATGCTGGACCACGGCATGGGCCTGAACAGCGCGTTCCTGCACTGTTCGCAGATTCTCGTGAAAGAGGGCGATCATGTGAAGCAGGGGCAGGTGATCGCCCGTATCGGCATGACCGGGCGTGCCACTGGGCCGCATCTTCACTGGTCGATCAAGTGGAATGATGCCCGGCT
Source organism: Novosphingobium sp. P6W (assembly GCF_000876675.2). Classification (GTDB taxonomy): domain Bacteria; phylum Pseudomonadota; class Alphaproteobacteria; order Sphingomonadales; family Sphingomonadaceae; genus Novosphingobium. The sequence continues at coordinate 67,626 of NZ_CP030352.1, read as the reverse complement.
GGACCCGTTGCTGTTCCTCGGCCCGATGAACTGACTGCGCGCCGGGTTGCCATCCCGGCGTTTCCCCCTATGCACCGCGTGGTGCGCCGCAGCATTGCCCTCCTGACCGTTGTCCCCATGCTGCTCTGGTTTACCTGGGGCCGCGCGCCTGTGCCGGTCGAGAGCAAGGAAAACCGGGTAAGGCTGGTCATCACCCGGCAGGATCTGCCGCCGGCAAAGGTGCTTGCAGGGTTTCTCGGCCCGTTTCGGATGGAGGGCGCCTGGCAGCTTTCGTCCACCAATTCGCGCGTTTTCGGCTACTCGGCGCTGATCGGCCGGCCGGGTGGGCGGCTGCTCGCCTTCAACGATGGCGGAGCGGTTCTTGCGTTTGCTCCGCCGGGGTACGGAGAGACCAAGCCTGTTGCGAGATGGCTGGCATTCTCCGAGCGTGAGCACGACAAGGACGGCCACGACGTGGAATCGGCGGCCCATGATCCCGCTACCGGCCGCTTCTGGCTGGGGCTGGAAGGTTCCAACCAGATTGTACGGCTTTCGCCAAGACTCCAAGAAACTGCCCGTGTGGTGCCTAAGGCAATGGCGGCCTGGGGCGTCAACACCGGCGCTGAAGCGATGACGCGCCTGCCTGACGGGCGTTTCGTGGCGATCCGGGAGGTGACCCCGTCATGGACCGAATCGCGGCTGCACGACGGCGTGCTGTTCTCCGGCGATCCGATCAAGCATCCTGTCGCACGGACATTCAGCTTCGACGGACCCGACAACTTCTCGGTCGTCGATATGGCCATGCTGCCCGATGGCCGCGCGCTGGTGCTGATGCGGCGGCTGCTGTGGCCCATGCCGCTGCGGTTCGCAGGCCGGATCGTCATCGTCGACACCGCGAAGATTCGGCCCGGCACAGTGCTTCGCTCGGCAACGCTCGCATCGCTGGCTTCGGTCCTGCCGGTCGACAATTTCGAGGCGATCGCGGCGGTGCCGCAGCCCGATGGCCGCATCACCGTGTGGGTAATGTCGGATGACAACAAGATGCGCGTGTTGCAGCGGACCTTGCTGTGGAAGCTGTCGGTTGATCCGGCGACACTGCCCTGGCCGAAATAGGCGTCGCTGGAGCAGGCCAGATAGAAGCCGATAGCGGACGCGAAAAAGCGCGCGAAGCACCGCTTCGCACGCTTTTTTCAAGCCAGTATCCTGACGCGCTCTCCCTAAGGAGAGCTACGCGATCAGGCTGCCTGCTTCTTCTTCAGCTCGCGCTTCACCTTGACGGCGTTCGGCGACAGCTTGATGTCCGAGGTCTTCAGCAGCCAGTTGTCCAGGCCACCGTTGTGCTCGACCGAACGCAGGCCGTGCGTCGAGACGCGGAACTTGAAGCTGCGCTCCAGGCCGTCCGACAGCAGGGTCACGTTCTGCAGGTTGGGAAGGAAGACGCGCTTGGTCTTGTTGTTGGCGTGGCTGACGTTGTGGCCAACCTGGCGGCTCTTGCCAGTCAGTTCGCAGATGCGGGACATAACTACTCTCGCTCGAAAAAAATCTGTTGCCGTGGATCACGGGAAGGCGCGCCATTAGCGATTCCCTCACGCAAGGTCAAGTTGCGCACAGGTTTTTGGCAGGCTAGCGCGAAACGATGACTCGATGGCCTCTTCCCGAATACATGGCGCTGGCCCTTTCGCAAGCCCGCGAGGCCGCGATTTCAGGCGAAGTGCCTATCGGCGCGGTCGTGGTGAAAGATGGCGCGGTGATCGCCTTGGGCCGCAACGGTCCGCGCGAAAAACATGACCCCACCAGCCACGCCGAAATAGAGGCGATTCGCGCCGCCGCCCGGATTCTGGGCAACGAACGCCTCGAAGGGTGCGAACTGTGGGTCACGCTGGAGCCTTGCGCGATGTGCGCCGGGGCTATCGCCCATGCCCGCATCGCCAAGCTCTACTACGGCGCTTCAGATCCGAAGGGCGGGGCGGTGGAGCACGGCGCGCGGGTGTTCGAGCATCCGCAGTGCCTGCACCGGCCGGAAGTCTACACCGGCATCGGAGAAGCCGAATCGGCCGAACTGCTGCGCGGGTTTTTCCGCCAGCGGCGGTGAAAAGGTCCATGAACTTTCCAGGCCGTTGCCCGCGATCCGTCATCTTTCCCCGCCGTCACCCTGAACTTGTTTCAGGGTCCATCTCGCGGCCCGCACGGATGCCCAATCGGATAAATGGATCCTGAAACAAGTTCAGGATGACGATGCTCGGGGCCAGAAAATTTTTGTCAGGGCCGGGGGGCCGGTCTTTGAATGCTGGCCAACGCTAAAGTCCGCGCCAGATCTTCAGCGGCGCCGAATCGGCCGGGCCGAACTGGCGGGGACTGCACCGTCCGGGGCGGAAATCCTTGCCGTAGCAAAGCTGGATTTCGCGCAACCATCCGGTGCGGCTCATCTTTATTCCGACCGATTCGCGGCGCCAACCCCGATTCGCCGCGAGGAACTCCTCCCGCAGGTCACCGGCGGTCAGGCCCTTCCTGCGCGAAAGGCGGTCCACGTCCGGCCAGCGCACCGAGCGCCACAGGATCGCGCTGACGCGGAAATACTTCTCCGGCGTCTTGGTCATGCAACTACCGTGCTTGGCCCATTCGTGCGCCAGCAGGCCGGGGGAGGGCGTCATGCACAGATGTTCGCGCAGCACCTGCGGCGAGGGCGCGGCCTGCGCCCCGCACCACTGCGGCGAAGGACCACGCGCAGATTCGGGCCAGAGACCGTGCAGGATGAAGCCGAATCGCCCGTTGGCCTTCGCGCACTGCATCGACCGGGTGTCGCCGCTGGTCTTGCAGTAGTCCGGCGACCAGCTTGCCGCGAGGGTATAGGCCGTGATCGGCGTGCGCCGCACCGGGCCGTCAGGACTGACCGGGCGCACCGGCGCGATCGTTGGCGGGATGGAGCATTGGTAAGCCTGCGCCAGAACCACAGAGGGAATAACCGCAGAGGGCCCTGCGGCAAGCAAGGCCGCTGCGAACGCCCCCGCCGCCTTCACAGCGGCGTGAAGTCCAGGCCGATATCGGCGGCCGGCGCGCTCTGGGTCAGGCGGCCGACGGAGACGAAGGTGACCCCGGTGGCGGCGATGGCGCCGATGGTGGCAAGGTTCACGCCGCCCGATGCTTCCGTCGGTACGCGCCCGGCGACCAGCGCGACGGCTTCGCGCAAGGTATCGGGGCCCATGTTGTCGAGCAGCAGGTGATGCGCGCCCGCCGCGATGGCAGGCTCGATCTGGTCCAGCCGGTCGACCTCGCAGATGATCTGCGAAACACCCGCCGCCTTGGCCCGCGCCACCGCAGGCCCGACACCGCCGGCGACCAGCACATGGTTGTCCTTTATCATCGCGGCATCCCACAGGCCCATGCGGTGATTGCGGGCGCCGCCCTGACGCACTGCGTACTTTTCCAAATGGCGAAGGCCGGGAATGGTCTTGCGCGTGTCCAGCAGCGTTCCATGGCCGCCCATCGCGTCTACGTATTCACTCGTCATCGTGGCGATGCCGGAAAGATGTTGCACCGTGTTGAGAGCGCTGCGCTCGGCTGTGAGCATGGCGCGGGCGTTTCCGGTAAGGCGCATCAGTTCGGACCCGGCCGGAACCTGGGCGCCCTCCGCGACGAGAATTTCGATCTCCATCGCAGGGTCGAGCTTCTTGAAGAATGCCGCTGCGATGGAAAGCCCGGCGACGGTGATCGCATCGCGCGAGTCCATGACGCCGGAGAACCGCGCATCCGCCTCGATCACGCTTTGCGAGGTGACGTCCACGCCGCCGCCGGGAAGGCCGACGCCGAGATCCTCGGCAAGGGTTGCGTCGACGAAGGCGGCAAGGTCGAAACCGTGGATCGAGAACGAAGTCATGTTCGCGTCTTTTGCGCGTTCGTCAGGCGTTGTCGAGTGAAGAAGGGGAAGTCCTGGGGCCATCGCCTCAGACCCCGGGAATGTTGGCGCCGTGCGCGGCGCGGCGTCTGTGGTCTTTGACAGGGGGCCGGGTTGTTCTTGCGGCGGAGCCGCCTTCCCATATCGACGCTGCGTTTATCGCGGCTTCTATACATAGCGCGTGCGGCGCGGAGGGGCGGGCCTCGCCCTGCGCCTCTGCACGCGCAGCGACGACAGTAATGGGGTGCAGGGGCGATGGCCCCTGCGTCTTTCCCTCAAAAACTCAGTGAACGAATCGCGCAATCACGTCCCGGTACGAGCGCGAAACCTTAACCTGCGCGCCCGAATCCAGCACGAGGAAGCATTCCCCGTTCGTATGCGGCTTCACCTGACGGACCTGGTTGAGGTTCACGATCGTCGAGCGGTGCACGCGCTGGAACACGCGCGGGTCGAGGCGGCGTTCGAGGTCTTTCATCGTCTCGCGCAGGATCAGCGAGTTGTCGGCGGTGCGGATGCACATGTAGTCGCCGGCGGCTTCGATGTGTTCGATCGAATCGACGTCGATGCGGAAGATCTGTCCGCGATCCTTGATGTTGATGAGCTTTTCGTAGCGGTCTGCGCCCGGATCGGTTTCCTCGGGCATGTGGTCGACCGCGTCGGGGGCCACTTCGGCGAGGACGGTCTTGAGCTTTTCGGCTTCTTCGGACGAGCGCTTTTCCGACAGGCGCTGGCGCACGCGGGCCAGGGTGTCGTCCAGCTTGCTCTCGTCCACCGGCTTCATCAGGTAGTTCACCGCGTTGGCCTCGAAGGCGCGGACGGCGTGTTCCTGATAGGCGGTGACGAAGACGAACAGCGGCGGTTCGATTTCCATCACGCCCTTGACCACCGAGAAGCCGTCAAAACCGGGCATCTGGATGTCGAGGAAGACAAGGTCGGGTTTTTCCGTCTTGATCTTGCGGATCGCCTCGCGCCCGTTGGCGCATGTGTCGATGATTTCCACATCGGGGTATTTTTCGAGGCGCAGCTGCAGCCCCTGGATGGCGAGTTTCTCGTCGTCGACAAGGATCGTGCGAATGGTCATCAGTTGTTTTCTCCGGACCGGCAAACGCGCGCGGGCCAAAATTGTTTCATCGCCAAGAATTAATCATCGTGCCGCCTGGTACTGGCGGCCCGGTTCGCTGATGTCCTGCGTGGGTTCGCGGCGGTCGACGGGCAGCTCGATGACGACCGCGAAGCCGCCTTCCAGCGGCTCGATCGTCTCGAAGCGGTGGTTTTCGCCATAGGCCTGCGACAGGCGGTCACGAATATTCGCCAAGCCAACGCCAGTCGAAACCGGCTCCCCTCCATCGTAGGTCATGCCCGACAACCTGTTGTCGGTCGTGGGGCTTTGCAAGCCCGGTCCGGTGTCGGAGACGGTGATGCGAAGCATCGGACCGACGAGTTGCGTGGCGATGGTGATCTCAGCCCCCATCTCCTGCTGGCTGACTGCATATTTGATGGCATTTTCCACCAGCGGCTGGAGCAGCAGCGAGGGAAGCAGCGCGGTTTCGGTGGAGGCATCGATATCGAAGGTGGTGCGCAGGCGTTCCTCGAATCGCATCCGCTCGATGTCGAGGTAGAGTTGCAGCGTCTCCACTTCCTGCGCCACGGTGACGCGCGCGGAGGGCTTGTTGACCAGCGTATAGCGCAGGAACGAGGACAGCCGGCTGAGCATCGCGTTGGCCGGCTCGGTCTGTTTGAGCAGCACCAGCGTGGAAATCGAGTTCAGGGTGTTGAACAGGAAGTGCGGGTTGAGCTGGTAACGCAGCATGGCAAGCTGGGCGCTGGTGGCCTGGTTTTCCAGCCGGATCAGCTGGTCGTTCTGTTCTTCCACCTGAAGGTAGAAGTTGACCATGTAATAGAGCGCGGTCCAGGCGCCGAGCAGCGTGGCGTCGAGGTAGAACACGCCCAGGAACAGCAGCGTGAAGCTGGCGTCGCCCTCCACCCGCCACAGCGATACCACCCAGGCATCGATGAAGGCGTGCAGGCCCACCGCGAAAGGCAGGATCAGCGCGGTCAGCCCCCAGGTGACGAGCGCGCGCCGGGTGATGAGGCTGCGGAAGATCACCGAGAGCACGAGCGAGATCGAGAAGCCGGTGATCGTCGCGATCAGGACCAGCACCAGCGAGGCGAGCGGCAGGTCGTTGGCGACCGCCGACATCGTGCGCAATACGAAGGCGCCGCCCCATCCCACGAACTGGAGGCGCCAGAAGGCCCTGTCCTTGTTGGCGAAAAAGGGGATCGGCTGGATGGGCAGGACGCTCATGGGGACAGCCTAGCCGAACTTACGCGAAAGCTGAAATCGGGCGGGGACCGTCACCATGCGTTATCAACTTCCGCGCGCGGCCGTCACCGCTTCGGAGAGCTGGTCGATGCCGACGGCGCCGGCGATCAGCTTGTCGCCCGCGATCCAGCTGGGGGTGCCGGAAAAGCCCAGCCGCTGGGCGACTTCGAGGTTGCGGGCCAGTTCGGCCTCCACCGTGGGGCTGGCGGCGATGCGGCGGGCGCGGTCCATATCGAGGCCGATTTTCTGGGCTACTGCCGCGATGGTGGGTTCGTCGACCTGCCCGGCGGCGAACATGGCATCGTGGAACTGCGGGTACTTGCCCTGTTCGGCCGCGGCCAGCGCCATCTTGGCGGCGGCCGGGCTGTGCGGGCTGATGATCGGCAGTTCGCGGACGACGATGCGCAGGTCCGGGTTCTTCGCGATCAGCTGGGTGACGTCGCCCAGGCTCTGGCGGCAGTACCCGCAGGCGAAGTCGGTGAATTCGACCAGCGTGACCTTGCCGTTCGGGTTGCCCAGCACGGCGCCGGGGAAGGGCGTCTCCACGTTCTGGCGCACGCCGGCAAGCGCCTGCGAGGCCTGGCGCTTCTGGAGCACGTCCATCGCCTGCGGCAGGATTTCGGGGTGATCGAGGATATAGTCGTGGACCACGTGTTCGACTGCGATGCGCCCGCTGTACCAGCCTCCCGCGCCTACCACTACGAGGGCTGCGGCGATCATTGCGAACTTGGGGGTGTTGCCCATTATTGTCCTGTCGATTTCATGTGCTGAGTGCGCTTGAAGCGGCCTTAGCGGCGCTTCTTGCCGCGTTCCAGTTCGGCGCGGGCCTGCATTTCGATATCCTGGGCGCGCAGCCAGTCCGGGGTGCCGGATTTCAGCCCGCCTTCCGCCGCCTGCGCGCTGCGCAGCGCTTCTTCCATCCGGCCCGACATCACCTGCTGTTCGGCGCTGGCGAGGTAGGCGCGCGGCATGTCGCCGTTGGCGGCATAGATGACGCCCAGCTGATACCAGGCAAAGGGGTTCTCGCGGTCGCGGGCGACGGCGGTTTTCAGGACTTCCTGCGCTTCCTTGAAGTTGGCCGGGTCTTCGGTGGCGATCAGGGCGTGGCCGAACAGGGTGGCGATCAGCGGGGCGTTGCCCGAAAGCTCGGTCGCCTTGCGCAGCGGCACCATCGCCTCGGCGGGTTTGCCCGCTTCCAGCAGGATCTGGCCGTCCAGTTCGAGGAAATAAGGATCGTTGGGATCAGTGGCGATCAGCGCTTCGGTTTCGGCGCGGGCCTCGGCAAACTGCGATTCGCGGTGGAACGCATAAGCGCGGGCATAGCGCGCGGGCACCGAATTGTCGGTCATCGGGAACTTGCGCATGACCTCGCGCGGGGTGGCGAGATAGCCCAGCAGCTTGGCTTTCACGCGCACGAAGCGTTTCTGGATCGCGGCGTCGTCCGGCTTGTTCCAGGCCGGGTCCTTCTCGTAAGTGTCCTGAAGCGTGGCGATGCGGTCGCCGGTAAGGGGGTGGCTGGAATAGAATTCGTCGCCGTCCTTGGGGCGGTAGCCGTAGCGGAACTCCATGCTCTGCAGCTTCTTGAAGAATTCCACCGAGCCGCGCCCGCTGATCCCCGCCGTGGACAGGTACTGCGCGCCGGCGGCATCGGCAGAGGCTTCCTGTGAGCGGTTATAGGCCAGATACTTGCCCATGGCCGCCGACTGGCCAGCCATGATGACGCCCATCGCCGCCTCTCCGCCGCCCGCAGCGGCAGCAGCCGCGCCCAGCAGCAGCGACAGCAGGGAGATATTGGTCGCGCTTTTACCGCCCATGTTCAGCACGGCATGGCCGCCGGTGACGTGGCCGAGTTCGTGGGCGATCACGCCCTGCACTTCGGCGGCGGTATCGGCCTCGTCGATCAGGCCGGAATTGACGTAGACCGCCTGCCCGCCCGCGACGAAGGCGTTCACCGATCCGTCGTTGACCAGCACGATGTCGACATTGTTCACCCCCAGCCCCGATGCTTTCACCAGCGGCGCGGCCATGTCGTGCAGCAGGGCTTCGGTTTCGGCGTCGCGCAGGATCGATTGCGCGCTTGCGGGAACGGCGGACAGGCCGAGCAGCGCGGGAATCGCGAGGATCAATGCGGGAATTCGCAGCTTGGGCATCGTTCCTCTTGGGGACCGGACGGGCTTAACCGGCGCTGAAGACGCTGGCGGGACGGCCTTGTCTAGGACCGATCGCGATGAAGGGGAAGCGATGGACGCGGGTTGTGGTTCCTTCGGTTCTTCGCCGGAGAACCGCGATCTCCGCTCGTCCTGAGCCTGTCGAAGGACCGCAGCATAGCGCCAGCGCCCTTCGACAGGCTCAGGACGAGGGGAGGTTAGGGGAGGCTCAGGACGAACGGCGGGTGCTGGAGGCTCAGGACGAGCGGAGGTTGGGGGAGGTTCCCGCAGTTGGCCGGCAGGCGCTGTGCCTGCCGGGTCTATCCCAGCAGGTGCTTTGCCGCGCGCTGGAGCAGGGCTTCATCGCCGCTGACTTCGCCCACCAGAACCACTTCGCCGCTTTCAAGCCGGCGGGCGACCAGCACGGTGAACTCCTCACCCTCGGCGGTGAGCGTTGCCATCGGCCTGGCCTCCAGCGCGCGCAGGCCCTTTACCAGACGTTCGCGGGCATTGGCGGGGGGCTTGCTGTCGCCGTCTTCCTCGCGGCGCAGGCGGCGTTCTTCGCGCACCAGCGCCTTGAGGCCGCCGGGGACGGCGCCGAGGTGGTCGGCGAAGGTGCCGCGGGCCAAGCCGATGCGGCGGCCGTGGGCGATGACGGCGGCGAATTCGGTGAGGCGGGTCTTGTCGTAATCGGCGCCGAAGACCAGCTTGACCAGCGGGATCAGCGGCGCGCGCTGCTGCGCCTTGAGCCCGGCATCCTCGACCAGTTCGGCGAAATCTTCCGGCGCGTCGGCAGCGGCCAGCGCAAAGTCGTAGGCGCGCCCGATCGCATCGTAGAGCGACTGGTGCGAGCGTTCCTCACTGCCCCGGGCAAGCAGCGCCAGTTCGCGTGCGGAGGCCAGCCAGTCGGCAAGGCCCCGGTCTTCCACGCAGCCCAGGCTGTCCTCGGTGAATGCGGAAGGTTCGTCTTCCATGGCAAAGCCGGGGCGCGGCAGTTCCATCGGCGAATAGTCTTCTATCGCCGGATAGCGCATGTCGATCGGGTCAAGCCCGGCAGGGCCGTCCGCCCACTCGGGCAGCGGCTCGAACCCGCGCAGCATGGCGGGGCGAGGGTCGCGCGGCTGGTTGCGCACCGGGGGATCGACGTCAAGCTGGGCGGCGCGTTCCTTCCAGTTGATGACGCCGTAGATGAAGTCGATCCTGCTGCCGTCCTGCGAGAACGGCAGCAGGATGCCGCGATAGAGGATCGTCACGTCCGCGTGGTTGACGAATTCCGCCTCGAATCCGATCGGCGCCTCGTTGGCGATGATCTGCATGTAATGATCGGTGATGCGCGATAGCAGCGAGCGGCTGGGAACCTGCGCCAGAGTGGGGACCGGGCCGTCAGCGCCGCATTCCTCCGCCAGCAGCGCCCCCAGATAGGCGATCGCCGGATTTTCGAAGTCGCTGCTTGCGGTGAAGTCGAGCAGGACGCTGCGCGGGCCGAAGTCGGGCAGGCTTTCCGGCTTCAGGGCGGCGATGTCGGGGAACGTCCGGGTGCCCAGCAGGCCCGCCCAGAAGTTGTAGGCGCGCACCTGCATGCGCCGCTCGTCATTGGCGACAATCGGCGCCCGCGCGCCGGAAACGGTGGTTTCCGCGATGGCGGCGCCGGCATCCGGTTCATCCTGGCCGGGAAACTGGCCGTGCACTGTATCCATGTCGCAATCCCGACTCGTCTCTGCTGGAGCCTCGTTCTGGCGCAACATGGTGAATTAACCTTTAAGTTGCGCCGCCGGGAATGCCGCGATTTTCAGGTCTGCTTGATCACGCCTTCACCGAGCCGCGGCAGCGGTGCGACAAGGCGCAGGCCGAAGAAGGAAACGGCAAGGAACACCGAGGCGGCATGCAGCGCGAACGACAGGCTCTGCCAATCCGCAACCGCGCCCCATACCCATGCTCCGATCGCCATGCCGCCGAACGTCGCCGCCTGGTAGATCGACAGGCACCGACCCAGGATCGCATCGGGAGAACGCATCTGCACCGCCACGTTGAGCGTGGTCAGGATCAGCACCCAGGCCATCCCGGCCACGAAGGCGGCGGGCAGGGCATAAAGGATGTCATGCGCCTCTGCGACCAGCGAGAGCGCGAAGACGGACATGCCCGTGCCCAGCGTCAGGATGCCTTCGAGGCCCAGCTTCTTGCGCAGAGGCCCGGTGAACGGCGCGGCCATGATCGAGCCGATGCCGAACAGGCCCAGCATCAGCCCGAAGTCCAGCTCGCTGCCGTGGATGGTCCCGCTGATCACGGCCGGCAGCAGCGACTGGTAGGCGGCCAGGCTGAAACCCAGCGCGAAGCCGCGAATCAGCAGGCGGCGCAGGGGACCGTTGCCGGCACAGAAACGGATGCCCACCGCGACGGCGGGCAGGATGGCGCGTTTCGGGGGCTGACCCGGCTCGACCGGACGGGGCCGGGGCTTCCACCACAGCAGCACGCCGATCAGGCCGATGTAGCTGACCGCGTTGATCGCAAAGGCAAATGACACGTCCCAGATCGAAATCAGCACGCCGCCCAGCGCCGGGCCGATCGACCGCGCGATGTTGAACGAGATCGAATTGAGCGCGATCGCCTGCGGAATCTCGCGGCGCTCAACCTGCTGGCGCACCGAAGCCTGCCATGCGGGCGAATTGAGCGCGGTGCCGATGCCCACGCTCAGCGTGAAGGCCAGCAGCAGGGTGGGCGTCAGCATGTGGGCATAGGCAAGGCCGGCCAGCGCGGCAGACACCACCAGCATGCCCACCTGCGCGGTCAGCATCACCAGCCTACGGTCGTAATTGTCGGCGATGGCGCCCGCGAAGACACCGAACAGCATGATCGGCACGGTCGCCGATGCCTGCACCAGCGCGACCAGCTGGTGCGAGGGGGTCAGCTCGGTCATCAGCCACGCCGCGCCCACCCCTTGCAGGGTTCCGCCCAGGTTGGAAAACAGGTTGGCGATCCAGATCGCGCGGAATACCGGGTAGCGGAACGGCGAGAACGTACCGGTGCGGGGCGGCGGAACCAGTCCGGCCGTCGCCGCTTCGACCGTCTTTTCGACGGCGTGCTCTATCGCATCCTCGTCCCGTGCCACCTCAACGGCGTAAGGCGCGCGAAGGCAGGGGGCAAGCCTGTCTACAGAAGATATCGCATCCGTATCGCCAGGCGAACAAGCTCGCCCTCCACCGTGAAGGCGGCGCGCTCGAACTTTGGCGGACCCATGCGGACGGGCGCATCGTTCGAGAAGCCGTACCCTTCGCGCGGGATCATCAGGCGGGTGTCCAGCTTGCCGTTGCCGTTCTCGTCATGGATCAGCGAAACGGCGTAGCGCCCGGCCGGAACCGGGCCGAAATCGAGGTGAACCTCGGTGGCGGCAGGCACTGTCAGCTTGCGGGCAAGGGGGTCTTTCTCGCAGTCGGGAAAGGCATCTTCCCGCGTGGTGAGGCAGGCCAGCACTTTGCCCTTGGCGGAGCGCAGATCCGTAACCGTCACCGAAACCGTCGCTTGTCCGGGCGCTGCCGCCGTCAGCATCATGCCTGCGATCAGGGCGAGGAAAGCCCCCTGTCGGTGCCGCACAGACGATCCCAGTGACGGAAGTAGAGGCCGTAATTGCATCGGTAGCTTTCGTGGTGCCGGTGGTGATGGCTGGCGGTTATCAGCCAGCCGCCGAGGCGCGATTGCACCAGGGCCCTGGGAAACATCTCCCAGCCCATGTGATTGGTGATGCCCATCACCGTCATGATCGTCAGGACGGCGCCCAGCGCGCCGACATGGATCGGCACGATGAACACCAGAGCAGGGACGACGACGGCGCCGGTCAGCGCTTCCAGCGGATGGAAGCTCATCGCCGCCCATGCGGTCGGCGGGCGGCTGGCGTGGTGGACGGCATGGGCAAGCCGGAACACACGCGGGCGGTGCATCCAGCGGTGCGTCCAGTAGAACCAGGTGTCATGCAGCAGCAGGAAGGCGAGCACCGAACCGGGCAGCCACCAGAGCGAAAAGGCATGGACATCGGTGTAGATCCGCGTCCAGCCATGCTGCTGCCAGCCCCAGGCGACGACGCCCGCAGGGATGCCGTAAATGGCGGCGGAAAGGAGCGACCACTTGATCTCGCTGCGGATCTGGAGGTCCAGCCCGGCATAGTGGCCGGGGCGCACGCGCGCGGTGATCCACGCGAAAAGGCCAGAGGTCAGGAGATAACGCAGCCCCACGATCGCCGTCATGGCGAGGGCGGAGACCAGCACCGCAAGGAGGGAAGCGTCAGGCGCCATGGGCGCGGACTAGGCCGTTAGGGAAGGGAGGGGAAGTGAAAAAGGGAAGGCCCGGGGCCATTGCCCCAGACCCCCTGACTATCGACGCCGTGCTTGCAGCGGCGCTTATTCGCGCGAAAGGCTGACGGTATCGGGGTCCAGGCAGACCCCGATACCTTATGCGCCTCAGCCCGTGGTGCGGCGAACGGCACCCTTATGCGCGCCCAGACCCTTGGGACCGCGCGGACGGAAGCTGCGCTTGCGCTCGCCGCCCTCTTCACCGGCGGCGCCATCGCGGCGCGGCTGGCGGCTGCCGCCGCTCTTGCCGCCCTGGCCGCCACGCCCACCGCCCTGGCCGCGTCCGCCGCCCTGCGGTGCGGCCGGGGCCACGCGTGCAGGAGCAGGCAGGCGAGCGGCCTGGTTCTGGAAGTCTTCCGGCAGCGGCAGCAGGTCCAGCTTGACGCGGGTCAGGCGCTCGATGTCGCGGATGTAGGGCTTCTCGTCGGCGGCGACGTAGCTGATCGCAACGCCGGTGGCGCCGGCGCGCGCGGTGCGGCCGATGCGGTGGACGTACTGTTCGGCCACGTTCGGGATTTCGTAGTTGTAGACGTGGCTGACGCCCGAGACGTCGATGCCGCGTGCGGCGATGTCGGTGGCGACCAGAACGCGGATGGCGCCCTGGCGGAAGCCGCCGAGCGCGGCGGTGCGCTGGGCTTGGCTCTTGTTGCCGTGGATCGCGGCGGCGGGAATGCCGGCGGCGACAAGGTGGCGCACGATGCGGTCGGCGCCGTGCTTGGTGCGGCTGAACACCAGTGCGCGGTCGATGGCGCCGTGGGTGGCGTTATCGGCAGCGTCATCGGCAAGGCCGGCGCGCAGCGACAGGGTCAGCAGCGCCTGCTTTTCGGCCTGGTTGATCATGACCGCGTACTGTTCGACGCGCTCTGCCGTGGTCGACTGCGGAGCGACTTCGACCTTGACCGGGTTGTTGATGAACTGGCGGCCCAGGTCTGCGATCGCCTGCGGCATGGTGGCCGAGAAGAACAGGCTCTGGCGGCCGGCGGGCAGCATGTTGGCGACGCGCTTGAGCGGGACGATGAAACCAAGGTCCATCATCTGGTCGGCTTCGTCGAGCACGAAGATTTCAACGTGCTTCAGCGTCAGCGCGCGCTGGTCGATCAGGTCGAGCAGGCGGCCCGGGGTGGCGACGAGGATGTCGCAGCCACGCTCAAGGGCGCGGGCCTGCTTGCCCACGGGAACGCCGCCGAAGATGCACTGGATCGAAAGATCCAGGAACTTGGCGTAACCCTTCATGTTGTCGGCGATCTGCGCTGCCAGTTCGCGCGTCGGGGACAGCACCAGCATGCGGCAGCCGGCGTTCTGGCGCGGCTTGGGGTTGTTGGCGAGGCGGTGCAGCGAAGGCAGCGAGAACGCGGCGGTCTTGCCGGTTCCGGTCTGCGCGATGCCAAGCAGGTCGCGGCCTTCGAGGAGCGAAGGAATGGCCTTGCGCTGGATGGGTGAGGGATCGGTATAGCCCTTGACTGCGAGCGCGCGGAGGATCGGCTCGGCAAGACCAAGTTCGGAGAAATAGGACATCTAGTCACTTTCAAAACAGCACGGGGACGCGCTGTTTTCACGAAAGACCGATGTGCCTTGAAAAGGCCTGGGCTTACGGAAGAGGGCGCGCGCACGGCAAGGTGTCGTTACGTGCGACCCTGCGTGAGGAAGGAAGCTAATTGGTGGCAATCGTTCGTCCGGGCCGGTCGTTGCGCCTTGCGCTAGGACCTCACGCTGCTCGCGGATTGCGGCGGGAATCTCCCGCGCGCCGATTGCTGAGGTGCCACATAGTGTGCGTTGCAGCGAAGCGCAAGAAAATTACGCTTGGCGAGCCGGGCGGCTATTCCTCGGCCCCCCACTTCAACGTATGCGGATCGGCCAGCGTCACCAGCCGCCGCATCGCCGCGCGGGCAAGCCGCTCCGTTTCCACCTTGCGGCGGGCGGCGGCAAGCTGGTGGAGCGGGGCAGGGCGCAGTATTTCCGCATCGTAACCATCGGCGACGATAACCCCACACCGTTCGGGCAGGAACACCCCGGTTTCCAGCGGCGCACGGTCCAGCGCCGGAGAAAGCCCCCAGTAGAAACGGTCGCAATAGTCGAGATAGTCGGTCCACTTGCCGTCGCCCAGCAGATCCGCGCGGGACACCTTGATCTCGACAATAATGACGTGGCCCTTCGCATCGATCCCCATGAGATCGGCGCGGCGCCCGCAGCGCAGCGGCATTTCGGGCAGGCACCAGATGTCGTTGCGGGCGAACAGGCGGGAAATCCCGCGCGCAACTTCCGCGGCGATGGGAGAGGCCGCATGGGGCAGTGAAAGAGAATCGGCTTCGGCCATGCTGCATCATAGGAACATACCGGGAACTTACAAGCGCTCTCCACGTCCGTTGAACGACATGTCGAATTTGTCGCTGGAAACGCCCGTTACCCTCTGCTAACCGGCCTTTCGTTGCACCCGTAGCTCAGCTGGATAGAGTGACGCCCTCCGAAGGCGTAGGCCACTGGTTCGAATCCAGTCGGGTGCACCATTTCCCCCCCAAAAAATCGGCGTGATCGGCGAAGATCGCGCTCTATTTGAGTTTCAACGGCAGGCCCGCCGCGATGAACTGAACTTCATCCGCCCAGGCCGCGACCGTCTGGTTCAGGCGCCCCGCTTCGTCGCGGAACCGGCGGGCAAGTGCGTTTTCGGGCACGATGCTCATCCCCACCTCGTTCGATACCAGCACCAGCGGGCACGGGCAGCGGTCCATCGCCTTGCCCAGCGCGGCGACGGGTTCGTCCAGCGGCATGTCCGCCAGTATCAGGTTGGTAAGCCACAGCGTCAGGCAGTCCACCAGCACCGCGTCTGCTTGCTGCGCGGCGCGGTCGATGGCGCCGGCAAGGTCCAGCGGCTCCTCCAGCGTGGTCCAGCGGGCGTCCCGGTCGTCCTGGTGGCGGGCGATGCGATGTTCCATCTCGGCGTCGAAGGCCTGCGCGGTGGCGATATAGGCGAGGGTGCCCGGATGCGATTCCACGCGGCCTTGCGCATAGCGGCTCTTGCCCGAGCGCGCGCCGCCCAGCACGAACAGGGCGCCGCTCATGTCCGCACGCCCGCCAGTGCAAGCAGGTCGTCGATATCCAGATGTTCCTCCATGGCCGCTGCCAGCGCATCGAGCGCGGCATCGACGCGGGCGTCGTTGTCGAAACCGTCCGACTGCGCGCCGATTCGGGCGAGCAGGGCGGCGCGCAGGTCCGGGCGGGCCAGCAGGCCGTGGCAATATGTGCCCAGAACCAGCCCGTCGCGGCTGATCGCGCCGTCGCTGCGGGCGCTCGACCCGCCGCCATCGAGGCTGGCGAAAGCGCGCAGCGCGTCAGGGCCGCCGGTCACGCCCATGTGCATTTCATAGCCCTTGAACCGCGCACCCAGCGCGGTGCCTTCGACCTCTGCCAGCGCCTTGCGGTTTCCCAGCACGGTGGCGACATCCAGCAGACCAAGGCCGGCGACTTCGCCCGGCGGTCCCTCGATGCCCTGGGGGTCGGCCACGGCGGTGCCCAGCATCTGGTAGCCGCCGCAGATCCCCAGCACCGCGCCGCCGCGCCGATGGTGGGCGAGAACGTCGATGTCCCACCCCTGCGCGCGCAGGAAGGCAAGGTCGGCGATGGTCGCCTTTGAGCCGGGCAGGACGATCAGCGCGGCGCTTTGCGGGATCGGGCTGCCGGGCGGGATCATCGCCACCTCCACACCGCTTTCCTGGCGCAGCGGGTCGAGATCGTCGAAATTGGCGATGCGCGGCAGGATCGGGCAGGCGATCAGCAGTTTTCCGGGCGCGGCGCCAAGGCCGCGTTCCAGCACCACGGCATCTTCACTGGGCAGCTGGGCAACGGCGGGCACCCAGGGCAGCACCCCGAAACCGCGCCAGCCGGAAAGCCGCTCGATCGCGGTGTAGCCGTCTGCGAACAGGGCCGGATCGCCCCGGAACTTGTTGATGAGGAACCCGCGGATCATGGCTGCGTCCTCGGGGTCGATCACGGCGCGGGTGCCGACCACGGCGGCGATCACCCCGCCTCGGTCGATATCGCCTGCCAAGACTACCGGCACGTTCGCCTCGCGCGCGAAGCCCATGTTGGCGATGTCTCCGGCGCGCAGGTTGATCTCGGCGGGTGAGCCTGCGCCTTCGACGAGCACGAGGTCGCAGCGGGCCTCCAGCCGGCGGTAGCTGGCCAGCACTTCGGGCAGCAGCGGGCGGCGCGCCTCGCGGAAATTGGCGGCGCCCAGCGTGCCGCGTACCTGCCCAAGCACGATGAGCTGCGAAGTGCGGTCTGCCTGCGGTTTCAGCAGCACCGGGTTCATGTCGACATGCAACGGGGCGCGGGCGGCCAGCGCCTGCAGCGCCTGCGCGCGGCCGATCTCGCCGCCATCGGGGGTGACGGCGGCGTTGTTCGACATGTTTTGCGGCTTGAAGGGCAGCACCTTAAGGCCCCGGTTGGCCGCCGCGCGGCACAGCCCCGCAACCAGCACCGACTTGCCGACGTCCGAGCCGGTCCCCTGCAGCATCAGGCCCGCCATAGTGCTGCTCCTGCCGTCACGATCAAGGCGAATGCTCCCAGTATGACGCAGGCGCGCCGGTAGATCAAAAGGGCGCGGGCAAGGTCCTGCGGGATGGCTTCGCGCCCGTCCTTCCCGATCCACGGCTTGTCGGCAAGCACGCCGTCGTAGGCGATCGGCCCGGCCAGCCGGACGCCGAGCGCGCCGGCCATCGCGCTTTCCGGCCAACCGGCATTGGGCGAGGCGTGGCGGGCATGATCGCGGGCCATAGTCCGCCAGCCGCCTCCGGCCAGGCACAGCAGCAGTCCGGAAAGGCGTGCGGGAATCAGCATCGCGGCGTCGTCGATCCGTGCGGCGGCCCAGCCATAGGCGCGGTATGGTTCTTCGCGGTGGCCAATCATGCTGTCGGCGGTGTTGATCGCTTTAAGCGCCCATGCACCGGGCAGGCCAAGCACGACGAGCCAGAACAACGGCGCCGCAACGCCGTCGCAGAAACTTTCGGCAAGGCTCTCGATTGCAGCGCGGGTGACGCCGGGTTCGTCCAACTTAGTGGTATCGCGCCCGACGATCATGCCCACGGCGCGGCGGGCCGCTGGCAGGTCATCCGCTTCGAGGGCGGCAAGGATGGGGCGCACGTGATCGTCGAGGCTGCGCGCGGCCACCGCAGGCCAGGCGAGCAGGGCGAGGATCGGCCACGCCCATGCGCCGGCCAGGCTGCGTACCGCCGCTTCGGCAAGGGCGGCCGAGGCGAAAGTCAGCGCGATCAGCAGCAGGGTGGTGGCAAGTCCGGCAATCCGTCGGCGCCGGTCCGTCCAGTGCGGGCGGTTGAAGGCCCGGTCGCAGCTTTGAATGATCTTTGCGAAGAGGCCCACCGGGTGCCCGGTCAGGGCATGGAGCCTGTTCGGCCAGCCCAGCGCCGCCTCGATCGCCAGCGCGGCGGCGGCGATGGGTTCAGCCATGGGCCAGCGCCCGGTCCAGCCGGGCCAGCGCGCGCACATCGGCGGGCACGCCAAGGCGCAGCGTATCGGGGTACTGGGCGAAGGGGCGGGTGAGGATTTGCGCCTGCGCAAGACGAGTGAACAGCCCTTCGGCATCGCACCCGGTCAGATAGCGGAACAGCGGGCAGGCGCCTTGCGGGCTGAAGCCGTGCCTTTGCAGCACGGCATTGAGCGCAGCGGCGCGGCGCGGCAGTTCGGCGCGGGTGCGGGCGCTCCATTCATGATCGGCGTAGGCGGCGCGGCCGATGGTCAGAGCAGCGGCGTGGAGCGGCCAGCTGCCCAGCACACTGCGTAGCCGCGCGGCGAGCGAGGGCGGGGCGATCACGAAGCCGAGGCGCAGCGCGGCAAGCCCGAAGAACTTGCCGAACGAGCGCAGGACGACCAGCCTTGCCCCCGGCTGGACGTCCGGCGCGACGCTGATTTCGGGCTGACAGTCGGCAAAGGCTTCGTCGACGATCAGCCAGCCTCCGGTGGCGGCGATGGATTCGTGCCAGCTGCGGATCGCGGCGGGGGCGCGCAGCAGGCCGTCGGGATTGTTGGGATTGGCAAGGACGACGACTTCGGGGCGCTGCGGTACTTCGGCGAACGCGATGGGGCGCGAAGGGGTGAACGCCTCGGCATGAGTGCGGTAGGCGGGGGTCAGGGCGCGTCCGGGGAGGTTTAGCAGCAAGGCCAGCAGGCGCAGCGCCGTCTCGCTTCCCGGCACGGCGCAGACCCGCGCCGGATCGGCGCCGAAATGGCGCGCGGCCTCATGTTCCAGGGCGGCGAGGGCATCGGGATCGGGCAGGGCCGTCCAGTCGCAGCTGGGGGTTTTGCCTGGGTGCCACGGGACGGGGTTAAGGCCGGTAGAGAGGTCTAGCCAATCGGTGGGCGCGCCGCCGAACGTGCGCGCCGCCTCGCCAAGGCGGCCGCCGTGGTGGAGGAATGGCTGGGTCATGGCATCAGCACCAGTGCGGCAAGCATCGCGGTTTCCAGCAGTTCGATCCCGGCGCCGTGCCCGTCGCCCGAAATGCCGCCAAGGCGCGTTTGCAGCCACCAGCCCCACAGCGGAATGGCAATGAACAGGGCCAGCAGCGCCGGGTCCAGCAGCAGGGCGGCGGCGATTGCGACAAGGCTCCAGAACAGAAGATGGAGCCGTCCCACGCCGCTGCGAAAGGCAGTGCCGAGCCCTTCGTGAAGGGGCGGCAGGAACAGGGTCCAGGCGATGGGGGCGATGCGCGCCAGCACCGGGACGGCGATCAGCGCGGCGACTTTTGATACGGGCAAGGCGTTAAGCAGGACCAGCTTGGCCATGAGCTGCAATACGATCACCACCACTGCGAAGCTGCCGACGTGCGGGTCGGCCATCACGGCGGAAAGCCGCGTCCGTCCGCCGTGCGCTGCGCCTGCGCCGTCGGCCACGTCGCCCAGCCCGTCGAGGTGCAGGGCGCCGGTGATCGCGATCCAGCCGGTGAGGCCTGCCAATGCCGCCAGCCACGGGCCGCGCGAATGCAGCAGCCACCACGGCCCGGCCACGGCGGCGGCCACCGCCAGTCCAGCGACCGGGAACCAGCGCATGGCGCGGGCGAAATCCTGTCTGTCCGCCTGCACTTGCGGCAGCGGCAGCCGGGTCAGGAACTGGAGGGCGAGGATCAGGCCCTTCATGTGGTCAGGCCCACGATCTGCGCGATCGGCACAGCCTCACCCGGCCACACGCGCAAGGTAAGGACGCAGGAATAGGGCAGGTCGAAGGACCAGACGTGGCGATGTTCCATGTGGAACAATGCCGCCAGCGCCGCGCGCATCGCGCCGCCGTGGGTCAGGATGAGGGTGGAGGCATCGATCCCGGCCAGCGCCGCGCCGACGCGGGCGCTGAGCTGGGACCAGCGTTCGCCTTCGGGCGGGGCGTTCGCCTCAGGGTCTTCCCAGAAGCGGGCGTGAGCGGCGGGGTCCACCTGCGTGGGGGCGAGGCCGGTCCATGCGCCGAAGTCGAGTTCGCGCCAGCGGGCATCCACGGTATGCGAAGCGCCGCGCGCAGCGGCGATCCGGGCGGCCGGGATGTGGGCGCGCGAAAGGTCGGAGGAGATCACCCGCTCGAACGCCAGCCCCTCTGCCGCCGCCACGCACTTGGCGGTTCCGCTGGGGAGGGGGGCATCGTCGCGCTGGCCGAGCAGCAGGTTCGGCTGGACCGGGATGCCGTGGCGCATGAGGTGGACGAGGATTTCGGTCATGATGGGATGGCGCAGTGCCCGCTTACTGCCCGCCCGCCACGGCGGCTTCCTGGAATGTGGCCATCTCGCTGTGTGCCGCCAGAGCCGCGCGCACGATGGGCACGGCCAGCGCAGCGCCGGTGCCTTCGCCCAAGCGCAGGCCGAGGTTCAGCAGGGGTTCGAGCTTCAGCGCGGCCAGCAACCGGGTGTGCCCCGCTTCGGCGGAGTAGTGCGCGGCAAGGCAGTGCTGCGTCAGATCAGGGTTATCGCGCGCCAGCGGAGCGATCGCGGCGGAGGCGATGAAGCCGTCCAGCAGCACCGGAACCCGCCGCAGCCGGGCGGCAAGGATGGCGCCTGCCATCGCCGCGATCTCGCGCCCGCCAAGGCGGCGCAGGGTTTCGAAGGCAGTGGTGCAGTCCGGTCCATGGAGCGCCAGCGCAGCCTCCACGGCGGCGGCCTTGCGGGCGAGGCCGGCATCGTCCAGCCCGGTGCCGCGCCCGATCCAGTCCCGCACCTCGCCGCCCAGCGCCTGCGCGCACAGGGCGGCAGCGGGCGTGGTGTTGCCGATGCCCATCTCGCCCACCAGCAGCAGCTGCGTGCCTTCGCGCAACGAGTCCGCGCCCCGGTTCAGGGCATCGAGGCATTCCTCCACGCTCATGGCGGGGGCCCGCGTGATGTCGCCGGTGGGGCGGTCCAGGTCGAGGGCGACGATCGAAAGATCGGCTGCGCAGGCTTTCGTCAGGGCATTGATCGCCGCGCCGCCGGTCTTGAAATTGGCGACCATCTGCACCGTCACTTCGGGCGGATAGGCGCTGACGCCCTGCGCCGCGACGCCGTGGTTACCGGCGAAGACGACCGCTTGCACGGTGTCCACGCGGGGGCGTTCGCACCCTTGCCAGCCGGCCATGAACACGGCGATATCCTCAAGCCGCCCCAGCGCGCCCGCCGGTTTGGTGAGGCGGGACTGGCGATCGGCGGCGGCATCGCGGCTGGCGCCATCGGCCTTGGGCAAAGTGGCCAGCGCGGCGGCGAAGGCGGCGGGATCAGCGAAGCGGATCATGTGCAGACGAACCCTTCGGGCGGGGTGCGGGTGATGAAGTGGCCTTTCACGCCCTGCGGCCATTCGCGGAACGGCACGCGGCCTTCCTCGCTGGCGGCGTGTGCCGCCGCATATTCCAGGATGGCGCGGGCGGCGTCCTCATCCGGCGCGAAATCGCCCAATACGTAGCCCACCTTGCCGGGTGCGCGGATGTGGACGGTGCAGTGGCGGGTGCAGGCGAACAGGCAGGGCATTCCCTGTACCGCCACGCCCTGCAATTTCGGATCTGCCGCCTGCACATCGCGCAGCGCCTGTTCGAGCAGCGCGCCGCCGCGCCGGCCTTCGCCGTCCTCGCGCTCGTCGGCGCCAAGGCGGCAGGTATTGCACACGACGACCGAAGGGCCGGGGGCTACGGGTTCAAGCATCAGAAGCGGCTCCTTATGCCGAAGGTGACGGTGCGCCCCAGCGCGGCATAGCCGGCGGCCGTCTCGTAGTTCTTGTCGGTCAGATTTTCCACGCGGCCCTGCACGATCAGGCCCTGCCGGATTTCCCACTGAGCGCGCAGGTCGATCAGCCAGTAGTCGTCCAGCTTTGCGGTGCCGGTGGCGGCGTTGAAACTTTCGCCCGAATAGCGCGCGGCCACGCTGGCGCGCAGGCCTAGCGGCAGGTCGAAGCCGGCCTCCGCATTGGCGAGGTGGCGGGGTACGCGCTGGAGCTGGCGGCCATAGGTGCTGCTGTCCCCGGTGCGGTCTTCCGCCTCGATCCAGCTATAGTTGCCACTGGCGAACAGCACGCCCAGCGTGCCCTGCGCCGACAGTTCCAGGCCGCGCGCCCTGGCAGCCTTGACGTTGGCGTAATAGCCGAAGCGGGTCGTCGCGGTGCCGGGAATATAGCAGATGTCGGGCTGGGCGGCGCCGACCGGGCAATAGGCGAAGTCGATCAGGTTGTCGGTGTCGCGCTGGAACCAGGTGGCGGACAGGCGCAGCGTCTCCGCGAAATTCTGCTCGGCCCCCACTTCCCAGCCTTTCGCCTTCTCGGGCGCAAGGTCGGCGGCGCCGTAGATGCTGAACATCTGGTAGAGCGAGGGCGCCTTGTAGCCTTGCGAATAACTGGCGCGCAGCACGGTGGCACCTTCGTTGGGGCTATAGACCGCGCCCGCGCTCACCACCGTGTTGCCGCCGAAGCGGGACTGGTCGGAATAGCGCGCGCCGCCGTTCAGGGTGAGGCCGGTGACGGGGCTGAGGCGCAGTTCGCCGTAGACGCTGTTGGTATCCACGCTGGTAGGCGTCAGGACATAGGGGGCGGCGCTGTTCGCGGGCGATGCGGTGGTCATCCGCTGTTCCTCGCGCTCGGCGCCGAATACCGCCTGGAGCGCGTCCGATACCGTGTACGTGCCCTGATACTCGAACCGGCGCACGCGGCCGTGCGCGTCGAAGGTGAGCGGGCGGATGGAGCGCGCCGGGTCGTAGTTCTCGCGGTCGGTTTCGGACTGGAGCACGGCGATGCGGTTCACCAACTTCCCGCCGAGCAGCGCGAAGTTCAGCCCGGCATAGCCCGACCATTCTTCGGTCAGGCCATAGGCGGGGGTATCGCCCGAGGTGCCGTCGAAGTCGTTGTTCGATTTCGACCAGTAGCCATGCAGGTCCAGGCTGATACCCGGCGCCAGGCGCACCGTCACCGTGCCGCTGGCGCCGGTGCGGGTGTAACCGTCATCCTCGGTGCCGTTGGAGCGGGCCGAGATGCCGTCCGTGGTGAAGCGCGAGGCGGACAGGCGCCAGTCCACCGCCTGCGATGTGCCGCCGATGCCCGCGCGGGCGGAGACGGTATCGTGCGTGCCGGCCTCTACGGCGACACTTCCTTCCAGCGGCGCGGCCGAGCGGCGGGTGCGCACGTTGACCACGCCGCCGATGGCATCGCTGCCCCACAGGATGGACTGCGGCCCGCGCAGGATCTCGATGCGGTCGATGTCGTCCAGCAGGAGGTTGGAAAAGCCGTAGCCGCCTGCGGTGGAGGACGGGTCTGACAAGCGCATCCCGTCGATCACCATGACGCTTTGCCCGGCATCGGCGCCGCGGATGCGCAGGGATGTGGTGGTGCCGTAGCCGCCGTTGCGCGACGCGCTGATGCCCGGGGTGCGCAGCAGCGCGTCGGTCAGGGCTACCGGCTGGAGGGCGACGATGGCGGGTTCGTCCAGCACGGTGACGGTGGCCGAAACGCGGTCTGCGGCAACAGGGGTGCGCAGGGCGGTGACGACGATGCCCTCGTCCGTCCCGGCGTCTTCGGCTAGGGCGGGAGAGGCGGCCAGCGCCAGCACGAGGCCCGTTGCAGTGGCGGCGAAACTTAAATTCAAACGCATTTCCTTCACGCAGACGACATCGACCCCGGCGGCCCGAAGGCTGCGAGGTCTCAAGCTGTCGCTCGGCGAGGAATTGCCCCCTCGTTCGGCCGGCACACCCTGTCCGGTCGAAGAACGACGGCGACAGGCAGGTCTCCTGGCTCGCGGGTCGGCGCCGTTCCGGCCGCCTTCTCAGGACTTTTCGGTCCCAATGGCGTAGTGGCCGGATGGCTCGCCGCTTACAGTTGCAGGGGCAGCCCCGGGGGTTTCACCCGGGTTCCCTTTTGATCCCCTTGCGGGGAACCTGACGCGGGGCCGGATTATCCCGGCCCGGTCCGGCGCGCAAGTGGGCCCGGAGTTGGCCTATGCTTGCGCGGGCTGGCCCGGCGCCATAGGTGCGAAAGCATGACACACGACAGTCCCGCACGGTGCCCGGCACTGCTGATCGCCGCGCCCGCTTCCGGGCAGGGCAAGACGCTGGTGACGGCGGCGCTGGCCCGCCGCCACCGAGCGGCCGGGCGGCGGGTGCGGGTGTTCAAGTGCGGACCGGATTTCCTCGATCCGATGGTCCACGAAGTCGCCAGCGGAGCGCCGGTCCATCAGCTTGACCTGTTCATGTGCGGCGAGGCGCAGTGCCGCGCGCTGCTGCATGAAGCGGCGCAGGAGGCGGACCTGATCCTGGTGGAGGGGGTGATGGGGCTGTACGACGGCGATCCCAGCGCCGCCGATCTGGCCCAGCGCTTTGGCCTGCCGGTGCTGGCGGTGGTGGACGGATCGTCGATGGCGCAGACGTTCGGGGCGCTGGTCCATGGGCTGGCCACGTATCGTCCCGGGCTGGACCTGCACGCGGTGATCGCCAACCGGGTCGGCAGCGCGCGCCATGCGCAGTTGCTGGAAGCCAGTGTGCCGGCGGGCGTGAGATGGCTGGGCGCACTGCCGCGCGAGGGCGCGGTGTCGCTGCCGGAACGCCATCTCGGGCTGGTGCAGGCAGGTGAGGTGGCGGACCTGGACGCCCGGCTGGACCGCGCCGCCGCGTTGCTGCCCGAAGCCGCGCTACACTTGCCGCCGCCGGTCGAGTTCGCCGCTCCCTCCGGCGCGCCGCAGCCTGGAACGGGGCTTGCGGGCAAGCGTATCGCCATTGCGCGGGACGAGGCTTTCGCCTTCATCTACCGGGCCAATCTGGAGTGGCTGGAGCGTTCCGGCGCGCGGCTCTCGTTCTTTTCACCCTTGCGGGACGGCGCCTTGCCCGCGTGTGATGCGCTGTGGCTGCCGGGGGGGTATCCCGAGCTTCATCTGGAAACGCTGGCTGCAAATCATGCGATGCTGGCCGCGATCCGGGCGCATCACGGCGCGGGCAAGCCGATTCTCGCCGAGTGCGGGGGGATGCTTTATACCTGCACGGCGCTGATCGACGGGCAGGGGCGGCGCGGCGAACTTCTCGGCCTGCTGCCGGGCGAGGCGGCGATGCAGCCGCGTTTCACGGCGCTGGGGATGCAGCAGGTGGACCTTGAAGGGGGCACCCTGCGCGGCCACACCTTCCATTATTCGCGGCTGGAAACGGCGCTGGAGCCGGTCGCTCGTGCTCGCACTCCCGATGGACGGCAGGGCGAGGCGCTGTACCGGGCAGGCTCCCTTACAGCGAGCTACATGCACATGTACTTCCCCTCTGCGCCCGATGCGGCGCAGAGGTTGTTTACAGCTTAGGCCTAAGCCTCCACCACCTGACCGGCGGTGAGGGAAACATCGGACTTCGGCGCGCTGGGGATTTCGGCGATGCCGGGTTCGGGAACGCGGAAGAACCTGGCAGAGTGCGCGCGGCTGCCGAGCGCTTCGCTTGACGTCACGCTGATCAGCCATGGCGAGGCGACAAGGCCCAGGATGATCGGCGAGAGCCACAGCGCGGTCACCGGATCAAGCCATGCCGTGGCGGCCAGCGCCGCGCCCAGCAGCAGATGCTCGCGAAGATCGGGCAGGATTTCGCGCACGGTGATGCGGCGGGCGTCGCGGGCCTGGGTGTTCCAGCCTGCCGATATGCCGAGCAGAAGGCCAAGCAGCGCCTTAGTCTGGGTGACCATGGTGATCGGGGCGAGCAGCATGCCCATCACGATCTCCAGCGGCACGGTGCGCAGGACCGCGCCGGCGCCGCCGAAGCTGCGGCGGCGCTCCTTGTTGGCCAGCATCCAGATCGTGCCCATCAGCTTGGGGCCGAACAGGAGCACCACCGTCAGCGCCAGCACGCTGGGCGGGGCAAGGGTGACGAACCCGCCGGTGTCGCGGCTGGCGACCTGGCCGATCATCGCCAGGATCAGCAGCAGCCAGCCCGGCGAGGTGAGATAGGCGGAGGCGCCGATCAGCAGGTGCAGGCGGCTGGTCCAGTGCAGGCCGGAGGCGCCCAGCAGTTGCAGGTGCTGCAGGTTGCCCTGCATCCAGCGCCGGTCGCGGATCGCCATGTCGACGATGGTGGGCGGGAATTCCTCGTAGCTGCCGCCGATCATCACCATGTGCACCGCCCAGCCACGCCGCCGCAGCAGCGCCGATTCCAGCATGTCGTGGCTCAGGATGTGGCCGCCGAACGGGGCCTTGCCGGGCAGTTCGGGCAGACCGCAGGAATCGGCGAAGGCGCGGGTGCGCACGATCGCATTGTGACCCCAGAAGTTGGATTCCGCGCCCGACCACCACAGCAGTCCGGCGCTGGCGATAGGCCCGTAAGCCTCGCTGGCGAACTGCATCCAGCGCTGGAACAGGGTGCGCGCATTGGTGATCATCGGCACCGTCTGCAGCAGGCCGATCGAAGGGCGTTCCTCCATGATCGAGGCCATGCCGACGATGGTGTCGCCGCTCATCATCGAATCCGCGTCGAGGATCAGCATGCATTCGTAGGACGCGCCGAAGCGGCGGACCCATTCCGCGATGTTGCCGGGCTTGCGGGCGGTATTCTGCTCGCGGCGGCGGTAATAGACCTTGATCGGCGCTTCGGCCGCAAGTTCGCGCCAGGCGGCTTCCTCGCGCTTGCCGTGGAAGGGGTTGGAATCGCTGAGGATGAAGAAGTCGATCCACGGCGCGCCGCCCGATGCGGCGATGGAACTGGCCATGGCGCGGGCGCGGGCGAAGACTTCCTCGACGCTCTCGTTGTAGACCGGCATCAGCACGGCGGTGCGGTGGCGCAGGCTGGACGCCGGGCTGGGCAATGCGGTGAAGCCCGGATGCTCGCCGGTGATGAGCTTGAGAAAGCCGATGGTCGAAGTGACGAAGCCGAAGGCGATCCAGCAGAACAGCGGCACGAAGAACACCAGCAGCAGCATTTCGACCCAGTCGAGCCCGTCGCGCGACAGTTCCATGCGCACCGTGCTCGACGCGGCCAGCCCGATCACCGCGGTCAGCGCGATCAGCAGCATCCGCTTGACCAGCATCCCGTGGGGGCTGGTCAGCACTTCGATCGCTCCGGGAGGATTGCCGTAGAGGTTCTGCACCGGCATCACCAGCGGCGCTTCGGCAGGAAGCATGGGCGGCGCGGGCAGAACGGTCACGCTCACGATACGGCTCCGGTTTCCAGCGACTTTATCACGGTTTCGCTAAGCGCGGTATCGCCGCGTTTGAGGTAAAGGCGGAAAGCGGGCTGGGTCACGGCTGTGGTCCTCACGTCGATCATGACGCGCCAAAGCGCATCGGAACGGGCCACGGGATAAGCGACGGCAGAGACGATTGCTCCCTTGGGAAGGTCGGTTTCGGCGGTAACGCCGCTTTCACGCGTCAGCCCGGCAAGCGAAGGGCCTGCGAAATCGAAGACGAACTTGCGCACGCCGGCCATCGGCGGGGCGCCGGGAATGCCGCCCGGTCCTTCGAACATGTCGACGCAGCGCGAGGCGCGGTCGGCGGTCGGGTCGTTGGAGGACCACGTCAGGCGATAGGCGAAGTCGCGCCGTTCACCGGCCCTGGCGGGCTTGTCGCTGCGCCAGAACATGGCGATGTTGTCCATCGTCTCGCTGCTGGTGGGCATTTCGTAAAGGCACACCGCGCCCGCGCCCCAATCGCCCTTTGGTTCCACCCAGAGCGAGGGCCGGCGGTCGTAGAAGACGCCGTCGTCCTGGTAATGGTCGAAAGCCTGATCGCGCTGGAGCAGGCCAAAGCCCTTGGGCGATTTCGCCTGCATCGAATGCAGTTTGGCGACCGAGGGATTTTCCAGCGGACGCCACACGCGCTCGCCATTGCCGGCCCAGATCGCCAGGCCGTCCGAATCGTGGATTTCAGGGCGCCAGTCCGGGCGGGCGGCGCGGTTCGACTGGTCGTACCAGAACATGCTGGACGCGGCGGCAAGGCCCAGCTGCTTGACCGCCTTGCGCAGGAACAGCGCGGCGGTGACATCCTGCACGGCGCTGTCCTTGCCGTTGCGGCAGTCGAAGGAATAGGCACCCGCAAGGCTGGGGCCATCGAGCAGGGCATAGACGCGCACGCTGTCCGGGCCGGTCTGCTCGATCCAGAAATGGGTGAAGGCTGGGAATTCCTCGCCAGTGGGCAATCCGGTGTCGATGGCGATGGCGCGGGCGGAAAGGCCGTATTGATCGCGCGATCCCGAGGACCGGAAGTAGCTGGCGCCCTGCCAGGCCAGCCAGTCGCTGCGGCCGGTGGCATCCATTACCCGGAAACCGACCGGGTCGGTATTCTCGCTGGTGACGAACAGCCCGGCGGTATCGACGATCTCGCGCGCCTGCCCGTTTTCGAGCAGGGCGATACGCACCGGCTTGGGCGCGGTGCCGCGCACGGCCGGGAACAGGCGAACATTGCCTGCAACGGTCTTGGCGTCACCGTAGGTCAGCTTTACCGCTGCGTCGTAGTCGGCGGCGGCGCGGGGCGAATCCGGGGTTTCGGCGTAAGGCTTGCGGGCAAGGGCGCGGGCCTGAGCGACAAGGCTGTCCCACGAAAACGCCGCAGGAGGACCCATGCGCCCGCCCGCCGCTGCGCCGCCCACTGCGGCATTCAAGCCGGCGGGCAAGGCGCCGGCGGCGGCGCCCGTTGCTGCAAGCGCCGCGAAAAGCCTGACAGCCATGCGGCGCGACATCTGCGCGTCGTTTATCAGAATGGATACCTCTTGTTGCCGCTGGGCCGTGATCCGATCATGCCCCAGCTATCTTCTGTTCTGCGCATTCTCCGGGTCATCAAGTGATCCCACCCGATTTGAAAATGCTCAAACTGCCGTGATGCCGATACGCACGAGCGGCCCGATTGTTGCACGGCGCGGCATGGCACCGGGCCGGTTATGGCACGGGCGACCTTTCAGCTGCCTGTCCGCTCCGCACCGTTCGCCGCGTCCCGCCAACCGATGATCGCCCGGTCGCCCGGTTCGAGGTCATTTGCGAAGACTTCGGTGCGCTTGCCGTCGCTACCGCCGACCGTGACATAGACTCGCCGGGGATCGCCGCGCTCCAGAACGTAGATCCGCGCGCGCCTGCGCTTCTGGCCCACGGCCGGCTCGAAAACGAGCGCGGCGTCAGGCACGAGCAGGACATTGCGGCGCTCTGGCAGCTGGATTTCCACCGTCGCGGCCATGCCGGGGCGGACCTTGGGGTCGGGCCGCTCGATCGTGAAGACCGCGCGCGGCGGCGCGGTCTGCGGCGGCGGGCTGACCCGCAGAAGGGTGAGGGTGGCCGACTGCGGCGTGTCGGGCATCGCGTCGAGGCGCACCTGGGCCAGCGTGCCGGCCTTGATCGGGTTGGCCTGCTGGTTGGACAGCGGCACTTCGGTGGTCAGCGGGGCAAGGCCGGCAGCGATCGTGAACAGCGGCTGGTGTTCGCCCACCGTCTGGCCCGGCTGGACATGGCGCATGGCCAGGATCCCCGAAATCGGCGCGCGCACTTCGGCGCCAGCCTCAAGCTGCTGGTGTTCCTTGAGCTGAAGCTTCGCGGCCTTGGCCTCTGCACGGGCTGCGGCAACGCCCAGATCGGCCCGGCGCGCTTCGGCGCGGGCGCGCTCGATCTCGTTCAGCGCAGGCGCTCGGCCGCCCGAACGCTTCCATACGCTTTCGAAGCGGGCGAGGCGCGATCCGGTATCCTGGGCAGAAACCTGCGCGGCATCGAGCATGGCCTGCGCCGCCGCCACGCGCGAACGGTCGATCTCCACGGCGCTCGCCATTTCGCCAGCGTCGAGCTTTGCCAGCACTTCACCCTTTTCGACTTCGCCGTCGCTCTTGCCCGAAACCCATGTGACACGGCCCGGCATGAGCGCAGTTACGGTCACTTCGCCCGATCCGCGCACCTGTCCGCGCTCAGAGACCAGCGGGATGAGGTTCCCCCGCTCCACCGGCGCAGAGTAATAAGGGGAATCCTCGCCCGTGACGAAGCGGACGAAGAACGTCAGCGCGCCAAGGCCCGCCAGAGCCAGCACCAGCA